>NZ_WWJX01001326.1 GCF_009865215.1 Streptomyces sp. SID3343
ACAGCCCGCGCCCGCAACGGACCGCTCGCCGCGACCGATCGTGCTCAGGTCTGCCCGGCCAGCGCGCGCAAGCCGGCCGCGGCCAGCGGTGCGGGTGCCCGGCCCACGGTCTCGAAGCCGGCCCCCCTGGTCAGGCCCAGGCGGAAGCGGGCGTGGATCCCCTCGGCGATGACCGCGGCCTTGAAGTAACCGAGGGCGAGGTAGAAGCCGAGATCGCCCAGGGCGCGCCCGCTCGTGAGGCCGTAGCGGTGGGCCAGTTCGGCGGGGGCCGGGAGGCGGTCGCTGGTCGAGGCGGCCGCGTCCCCCAACACCGGGGCGAAAGCCGGGTCCGCGTACGCCAGATGCAGACCCAGGTCGGCGAGCGGATCGCCGAGCGTGGCCATCTCCCAGTCCACTATGGCGCGTATCTCCGTCGGATCGTCTGGGGCCAGGATGGCGTTGTCGATCCGGAAGTCGCCGTGCACGATCGAGACGCCGCTCTCCGCCGGGCACACCCGGGCGAGCCCGGCGTGCAGGGCGTCGAGGTCGGCGAGGTCGCGGGTGTGTACCCGGTGCCACTGGTCGTACCAGCGCCCGACCTGCCGGGCGAGGTAGCCCTCGGCTCGGCCGAAGTCGGCGAGTCCGACCGAGTCGGGATCGACGGCGTGCAGACGGGCCAGGGTGTCCACGAGGGCGTAGGCGCAGCCGGCGATCCGCTCGTCCGACAGGCTGTGCAGTTGCTCGGGGGTCCGGATGACGGTTCCCTCGACGTACTCGACCACCGAGAACGGCACGCCCAACAGGGCCGCGTCACCGAAGGCGACGGCGCGCGCCACCGGGACCGCGTTGCCGGCGAGTGCGGAGACGACCCGGTACTCCCTGGCCATGTCGTGCGCGGACGGGGTCAGCCCGCCCAGGGGTGGGCGACGCAGTACCCAGTCGGTGTGTCCGTCGGTGACCTTGTAGGTCAGGTTGGACCGTCCGCCGTGCACGAGTTCGGCGGCGAGTTCGCCGCGGAAGTCGGGCACGTGGTCCGCGAAGAAGCGCTTGAGCAGTGGCAGATCCAGTCCGTCGACGCCCGCTCCCGGGTCCGCTTTCACCGGGCGGTCGCCGCCTCGTGCCGGCGGACGACTCGACGGGCGATGGCCCAACGGTGGGTTTCCGAGGGGCCGTCGTAGATCCTGAACGGTCGCACCTCGCGCAGGAAGCGCCCGAGCAGCGCGTCGCCGGACACGCCGAGCGAGCCGCAGATCTGCAACGAGCGGTCCACCACGCGCCAGACGGCCTCGGCGCAGAAGGTCTTGGCGATCGAGGTCGAGTGGGCGGCGGATCCGCCCTGGTCGAGGTCCGCGCACGCCTGCAGGATCAGCCCGTGGGCGGCGGCGATGTCGATCTCGTTGTCCGCGATCATCGCCTGGGCCATGCCCAGGTCGGCCAGCCGCGAGCCGAACAGTTCGCGCCCGGTCGCCCTGGCCACCGCGATGTCCTGGGCCCGGCGGGCGATGCCGAGCCAGCGCATGCAGTGCGTCGTACGCGCGGGACCGAGCCGGACCCGGGCGTAGCGGAACCCTTCGTCGACCTCCCCGAGCACGGCGTCGTCGGAGACGAGGCAGCCGTCGAGCAAGAGTTCGACGTGTCCGCCGAACAGGCTCTCGTCGAGCGTGTCGATGTGTCGGACGACCTTCATGCCCGGGTTCGAGGCTTCGACCAGGAACATGGTCGCGCCCCCGGCGTCGCCGGGAGCGCCGGAGGTCCGCGCCATCACGATGGCGAAGGCGGCGCCGTCGGCGCCGGTGATGAACCACTTGTGGCCCTCGATGCGCCAGCCGCCCGGGACGCGTTCGGCCCGGGTGGTCAGGGCGCCGGCATCCGACCCGGCCCCCGGAGCGGGCTCGGTCATCGCGAAGCAGGACCGCACGTCACCGGTGGCCAGAGGGCGTAGGTAACGCTCCTTCTGCTCGGGTGTCGCGATGGCCTCCAACATGTGCATGTTGCCCTCGTCGGGAGCCGCGATGTTCAGGGCCAGCGGGCCGAGCAACGAGTAGCCGGCCTCCTCGAAGACGAACGCGCGGTCGCGCATGTCCAGGCCGTGCCCGCCGAACTCCGTCGCCACGTGCGGCGCGAACACGCCGGCCTCGCGGGCTGCCTGCTGAAGTTCCAGCCGGATCGCCTCGGAGCTCGGCACGCCTCGATGGCGTTCCTCGATCGGAAGCACCGTCCGCCGGACGAACCGCGCGGTCCGTTCGGCCAGTTCCGCCGCGAACGGACCGGGTGTGAGATCGACTGCCATGAACCCTCCCAGGCTAATGATCGTTAGCCGACCATAGCAGGGCTCCGCCTTCGAATCGCAAGTAGGAGAATCGAGGAGATAGAGTCCGGAGCTAAGAATTGTTAGCCCATCGTTCACGCCCGGGAGTGTGCTCTTGTCCGGCTCGCCACGATCCGAGGCCATCCGTGCCGCCGCGTTGGATCTGTTCACCCGGCTCGGCTACGAGGCGACGACCATGACGGACATCGGCGCCGCGGTCGGCATCCGCGGCCCCAGCCTGTACAAGCACGTCTCGTCCAAACAAGACCTGCTGGTGCAGATCACCCGCAGCACCATGGACGACCTGCTCGCCGCGCACCGGGCGGCCGTCGCGACGACGGACGACCCGGCGGAGCGGCTGCGGCGCGCCACCGAGACGCACGTGCGCTACCACGCCCGACACCGCCGAGAGGCGTTCGTCGGCACCCGCGAACTGCGCAGTCTCGTGGAGCCCCATCGCGCGGAGGTACTGGCGCGACGAGCGCAGTACGAGGCGTGCTTTCGCGACCTGATCACCGCCGGGGTGAACGCCGGCCGATTCCGGGTCGCGTCCGCGCGATTGGCCTCCTACGCCATCCTGGACCTGGGTATGGGCGTCGCCGTATGGTTCCGCGAGGACGGCGAGATCACCGAGGAAGCCGTGGTGTGGGAGTACGGCGAAATCGCCCTGCGCATCGTCGGCGCGAACGCCTCCCGATGACCCGGCCGCATCGACTCGACCGCACCGACCCGAGCTGCACCACGCCGGGTGAGACACACAATGAGGAAACTCTTTCCCACGCACCGTTGGAACAGTGCAGATCAGTGCGGAGCCTATGCCCGGTCCGCTAACATGGGCACCCAGGAAAGAGTGTTCTCAATCAACCACCAAGTTACTGCGGCGATGATTCCCAGACGAGACGGGTCCTGTCCATGACAAGCGCCGAGAAGGCGACTCGACAGACACCGGAGGGTGCGGGAGGGGGCCGGCGGCTCGCCGAAACCGTGGCCGGGCTGATCGAGAAGGACATCATCAAGGACGGCTGGCGTACCGGGACGGTCCTCGGTTCCGAACGGGACCTGATCGAACGCTACGGCGTGAGCCGTGCCGTGTTCCGCGAAGCCGTACGGCTCGTCGAGCACCATCAAATGGCGCGCATGCGGCGGGGGCCGGGCGGCGGTCTCGTCGTCACCGAACCCGACCCCGGCATCGTCCGCGATGCCGCGCGGGTCTATCTCCGGCACGCGGCCGTCAGCCGCCGACAGATGTTCGACGCGAGAATGGCCCTCGAACTCGCGGGTGTCACCGCCGCCACCGAGAAGCTGACCGAGCCCGGCATCGCTTTGCTCACGGACGCGCTCGACACCGAGCAGGAGCTGATGGACCGCGGCGTGACGCTCGGCCACGCACGCAATCTCCATCGGGTGATCGCCGAACTCGCCGGCAACCCGGCCATCACCCTCTTCGTCGAGGTGCTGTCCCAGCTCGACCAGGACATGGTGCAGCACGAGTGGGAGAGTGCCGACGAACCGGACGAGGAACATCGCGACACCGCGGTCCGGTCCCACGAGGCACACCGCGCGATCGTGGCGGCGATCGTGGCCGGCGACGCTCCGCTCGCGCAACACCGGATGCGTCGGCACCTGCAGGGCATCGCCGAACTCCTGCAGAACGAGTCCCCGGGATAAGTGGGTTGCCGTACCACGGCCGGCGGCCGTCGACCGACACGGTCGACGGCCGCCGGGCCGACGGGAAAGCGCCTGATCCGTCAGGTCACTTCACGTCACGGCGATCGGCCGAAGCGGTGAGCCGGTACCGCCGCGAATGGTGAGCGGCAGACCTATGAAGAGGAAGCTGGAGACCTTGTCGGCGGCCAGGGCCTCGCAGTTGACCCACTCCATGATGTGCATCCCCCGCTCGTGGAGCAGGTACAGGTGCACGGGGAACGGGTTGCCCGGCACCGGTGACGGCATGACCTCGAAGGACAGGGTGTCCGCGCCGACGTAGCGGGCGCCCTGCGAGACGAGCCACCGCGCCCCGTCCAGGGCGACGCCGCTGCCGTCGCCGAGCTTGCGAATCCGCCTGATGTCCGGCCAGTACTTCATCTGCCCGGTGCGAACCAGCACGATGTCGCCGTCCTGGACGGAGACGTCGGCGGCCTCCGCAGCCGCCCGCAGGTGCTCCTCGCCGATCGCGAAGTGCGGCGGCAAGATGTCGAGGCCGAGCGCGGCGGGAACGTCGAGCAGTACTCCGCGCCCGATGACGGGGGCCAGCTCCGAGGCGTCACCGCGTTCGGCGCCGTAGTTTCCCAGCGCGTCGTTCGCCGACACACCGCCGTGCCATTCGTCGTTGTCCCCGCAGGTGATGTGGCAGAGGGCGTCGATGTGGGTCCCGGTGTGCAGGCCGCCGGAGACGAACTCGGAGACGTAGCCGACCTGGGCCTGGTTCTCGTCGGGGTTGTCGAACGGGAACTCTCCGGTGGTTCGCTGACCCTGCGGGGAGCTGTAGGTGACCACCTCGAAACGCGGATAGCCGCCGAAGGCCGGCATGTGCCGCCACCAGCCCGAGGACAGGTCGTACACGGTGCCCTTCGTGGGAATGCCGAGATTGCGCAGGAGGTCGTCCGCGCCGTCGCGCGGCCGGGTCGGCGAGTCCATGGGGTGTCCCTTTCGCGAGCTGGAGAGTGGTCCGAACGCTGTTGCCGATGTAGTCGTGGCCGACCCGCGCCCAACGGCCGGCACTGCCGTACCGGCGGCCGGCGGGCGGGGCGAGGGCGAGACACGGCGCCCCGAGGCGGCCGGCGGGAGTGTCACGCGACCTTCACGCAGCAGGCCCCGTCCGCCCCGGACGGCAGCACGGCCGGCGCCCACAAGGTCCCGACAAGGCTTCGACTCCACGATATTTCAGTGTACTCATCACGTTGAGGCCGGTCCAGCCCAGGGGAGAACAGCGGGGTCTGCGGCATGCCTACCCCAACTGCGACCGAATCTCTTGCAGCAGAACCCCTAAAGAGGATACTCTTTCATCGTCTTCCTTGCGTAGTCGCAAAGATGCCCGCGGTGGTCGCCTCGGCCGTCGCGGTAGCGAGCTCTTCGGCACGAACTCCCGGCGCGAACCCCGTTCTCCCACCCCCGTTCCCCACCTCGGCGCGGCGGTCCGAGAGCGCCGACCGCCGGTTCCGGATGCGGGAATCGACGAGATGGCACGGTGCGCCGGCCGACACCTCTCACAAGGAGACATCCACACTTGATCCCGCGGAGCGCTCGGACGGACCCGGCGCCGGCAGACCGGAGCGCAACGCCGGAGCCCGACCCGGCGGCGCACCACCGGCACGGGCGTCCGCCCCGCGCACATCGATCACACGAGGGAGATTCCCATGGCGAAGGACATCGGGCGCGCCCTGCAAAGCGTCGCCGTCGTCGGCGCCTACAACACCCCCCAGGCGCGTTCACTGCCCGGACACACGTCCTCGTCGGTGACCCTGGACGCGGCCCGCGGGGCCTTGGCGCAGGCCGGTCTGCGCATGCCGGACGTCGACGGCTTCAACGTCACCGTCGGAATGGACGCCGAAGCGAGCGCCGCGTTCGCCTATGACGTCGGCGCGACCGGTTTTTGGATCGGGCGGGAGATGGACGGCGTCCAGGCCGTCATGGAGGCCGCTCTCGCCGTCGCGGCGGGCGAATGCGACGTGGCGCTGATTGCCAGCGGCCAGGCTTCCATCTACACCGACCGCGATTCCACCGCCCCCTGGACACGGCCGACCAACGAGTTCATCGAGACGTGGGGTCTGCACACCGCGGTCGAATGGGCGCTGCCGGCCCAGCGCTACCTGCACGAATTCGGTGTGAAACCCGAGGACCTGGCGCACATTCCGGCGACGATCCGAAACTACGGGGCGGCCAACCCCGAGGCCGTGTACCACGGGCGCGGCCCGTTCACCGCCGACGACATCCTCGCCTCGCGGATGGTCGCCTCCCCGTATCGGCTCCTCGACTGCGCCACGACCTCCGAGGGCGGCAGCGCCGTCGTGCTCACCACGATGGAACGCGCCCGCGATCTACCGACGAAGCCCATCCGGCTGCTCGGCGGCGGGCGGGAGGAATGGGGGCCGACCTACGTCAACCCACCGACCTACACCCGGACCGGGATGGTGGGACGCCGCGCCGCCGCGGCCGCGTTCGCGCAGGCCGGGATCGCTCGCGAGGACGTCGACGTGTTCGAGGTCTACGACAACTTCACCTACGAGGTCGTGCGCTATTTCGAGGCGTACGGCTACTGCGGGCCGGGCGAGGGAGCCCAGTTGCTGACGCCCGAGAACATTCGCCTCGACGGCCGATACCCCATCTGCACCGACGGTGGGCTCATGTCCCACTCCCACACCGGCTTTTCGCAACTCACCCAGAAGGTGGTGCGAGCCGTACAGCAACTACGCGGCGAAGCGAAGGTGAACCAGGTCGCCGGCGCGAAGGTCGCCTTGGCGAACTGGCCCAAAGGTCTCCTGCTCATGACTTCGGAGTGACCAGTGTCAACCGACCCCCTGCACCGGCCCGTTCCCGTACCGACACGCCTGTCCGAGCCGTTCTGGCGCGGCTGCGCCGAAGGAAGGCTGTGCTACCAGCAATGTGCCGACTGCGGCGGATCCGTGTTCAAACCACAGGACTTCTGTCCGCACTGCCTGTCCTCCCGGCTGACCTGGCAACAGGGTTCGGGCAACGGAGTGGTCTACAGCTTCTCGGTGGTGTGGCGACCCCAGACACCCGCCTTCGAAGTGCCCTACGTCGTCGCCATCGTCGAACTCGACGAGGGCTGGCAGATGATGACCAACATCGTGAACTGCGACGTGGACGCCGTGTATTGCGGAATGCCCGTCTCCGTGACGTTCTCCCCGATCTCGGACGACGTGGCGCTCCCGTTCTTCGAGCCGTCCGCGAGGTGAGCGCAGCCGGCGCGACAGTGAAGTCCAGGGGAAGGGCGGACGGCACATGACGAACGAGATGGTCTTTTCCGAACTGACTCCGGTGGCCTTCGCCGAGCGCGCCGCCAAGGTGTTTCCCGATCGGCTCGCGGTGGTCGACGGCGGCCTGCGGTACTCCTACGCCGAACTGTGGCAGCGAGTACAGGCGTTGGCCGGTGTGCTCACCGAGTACGTGCGCCCGGGGGACCGGGTCGCCGTACTGGCCCCCAACACCCATGTGCTGCTCGAAGCACACTACGGGGTCCCGCTGGCCGGCGCGGTGCTCGTGGCGCTCAACACCAGGCTGTCGCCCGCCGAGACCGCCTACATCCTCGACCACAGCGGGGCGAGCGTGGTGATCGTGGACGCCGACTGCCGTGAGGCGTTGACCGAGGCGCTCAAGCACAGCACGGTTCGCCCGACGGTGATCGACTCGGGTGGGCCCCGGGACGAGTACGAATCACTGGTGACGGGCGCCACCGCGCAGGCGACGGCGGTGACCGACGAGAGGTCCCTGCTGTCGATCAACTACACCAGCGGTACCACCGGACGGCCCAAGGGCGTGATGTACCACCATCGCGGCGCCTACCTCCAGGCGTTGGCGATGGCATACCACGCCAAACTGGACACGTCGTCGCGCTATCTGTGGACGCTGCCGATGTTCCACACCAACGGCTGGTGCTTCCCGTGGGCGGTGACGGCGGCCGGCGCGGTGCACCACTGCCTGCGCAAGGTCGACCCGGCGCAGATCTGGCGCGCCATCCACGAGGACGGCGTGAGCCACTTCTGCGCCGCGCCCACCGTGCTGGCCATGCTCGCCGAGGACCCCGCCGCGGCGGTGCCGGCACCTCGTCCGGTGCAGGTGTTCGTCGGCGGAGCGCCTCCCTCCCCGGCACTGCTCGCCAAGACGGACAGGCTCGGCATCCACACCCGTCATCTCTACGGGCTCACCGAGACCTTCGGCCCGGCCGTCGTGTGCGAGTGGCAGCCGGAGTGGCACGCGTTGTCGCCACAGTCGCGCGCACCGCTGGTGGCTCGCCAGGGCATCGCCAACATCGTCGCCGAACCGCTGCGGGTGGTCGATGCCCGCGGAGCGGACGTGCCGGCCGACGCGAGCACGCTCGGCGAGATCCTGCTGCGCGGCAACAACCTGATGCTGGGCTACTACCGCGACGACGAGGCGACCGCGGCCGCGGCGACCGCCGACGGCTGGTTTCGTTCGGGCGATCTGGGCGTCATGCATCCGGACGGTTATGTCGAACTGCGCGACAGGGCCAAGGACGTCATCGTCTCCGGCGGCGAGAACATCACCTCCGTCGAAGTGGAGAACGCCCTCGCCGAACACCCGGCCGTACTCGACGCCGCGGTCGTCGCGATGCCGCACCCGAAGTGGGGCGAAGTGCCGGTCGCGTACGTCACGCTCCGGACCGACGCTTCGATCGAGGAAGCCGAGCTGATCGCTTTCGTGCGAGAGCGAATCGCGAGGTTCAAAGCGCCGCACCGGGTGATCTTCGGCGTGCTGCCCAAGACCTCGACCGGAAAGATCCAGAAGGACCTGTTGCGCGGACGAGCCGTACACCCCCCACTCGACCGACCTCGACGTCGGTGACGAAAGACGTCCGGAGCCGCCGCGGGCGGCTCCGGTCGGCACCGCGCCGCTTCCCGCGCGGGCGCTGAATCCACGCCCGGCCCCCGGAGCCGGGCAGTCGGCTCTCCGCCGCACGCCTTGGCGGAAACCACACCGATCGCTCGTTTCGTCGCTTGGCCACCGGCCGGCGACACGCACGACTGCCACAGCCTCAAACCCCTGGCCCGAGCCCTGTTTCGCCCCTCGGCACAGTACGTCGGGCGCGGAGGGTTCGGAGCAGGGCCGTGGATCGGGAGGAAACATGACCAAGAACAAGAGACTGCTTGCGTTCGCGGCCGCCTTTTCGATGACCCTGGTCATCGGCGGCTCGGCGACCACGACCGCAGCCGGCACGACCGACGGCCAAAGCGCCGACTCCGCCGCCGACCGAGGACGGGGAACGTCGGGACCGCGCGAGGTCCGGGCGACCTCGATCGCCCAGGTGGCGCCGTTGGACCCGCCGACACCGTTCGGGCAGGTGACCGTCCTGGAGGGGCCCGCGTTCGGACCCGACGGTCGGCTGTACTTCGTCGACCTCACCGCGCCGGCGGGACAGCCCAAGATCCTTCGCTTCGACCCGCGCACCAAGACCACCCGGCCCGTCTACACGGACGCCACGAGCGGTTTCTCGTCCCTACAGTTCAGCCCGGTGGACGGGAAGATCTACGTCACCGACTTCCACAACGGCAGGATCGCTCGGCTCGACGCCGACGGCACCGGCTTCACCACGGTCTTCTCCGGGACGGTGGCCGGTCGCCCGATGGTGCCCGACGACATCGCGTTCGACACGTCCGGCGCGATGTACGTCGCCGACTACCAGGGCTCGCCGTGGAACCGGATCGGTCGGGTCGTGCGCCTGGACGCCGACGGCGGCAACCCGATCGTCCTGCAGGACGGCCTCTCCGCTCCCAACGGCATCTCGTTCACCCCGGACTTCTCCGGCCTGTGGGTGAGCGAGTACAGCCTCGGCCACGAGGACCACTTCACGCTGGCACCCGATCACAAGAGCGTCGTCGAAAGCCGCGTCGCGATGACCTCCGACATCGGCATCCACGGCTTCGACTCCAACTCCGTCGACGCCGCGGGCAACGTGTATCAGGTGGTGATCGGCTCCGCGAACATCCTGGTGTGGAACAAGAGCGGGGAGCGGATCGGCACGATCGTGGTACCGAACCGGTCCAGGGAGACGCAACTGGTCTCGAACGTGGTGATCAAGCCGGGAACGACGCAGGGATACATCACCGTCGGCGGCGACACCGGCGGCTTCATCTACGAGTTCCGGGCCTTCGCGCAGGGGATTCCGCAGTCCAACGGCGGAGGCGCCTGACCGAACCGGCGAGTGAACCCGCCGCCGATGGGGGAGTCGTGATGACCCGCGCGAAGCGAGGGGCAGCCCGCCTCGCGCGCCGGTGGCCGCGGCCGTGACACCCCGATGCCCGCCCGGTGACGATCGATTCGGTGATCACCGGGCGGGCATCCTTGCTCTCGTGAACAGCGCGCCGGTCAGCGTTTGCCGTGGAGACCGAACGCCTGTCGCGCGACGAGTCCGCGCATCACCTCCGACGTTCCGCCGCCGATGGTCTCCAAAATCGCCTGCCGCCACATGAACTCGACGTCGGTGCCCTTGACCAGGGCCTCGGTCGATCCGAACTCCATGGCCGAACGGGCGATCTCCTGGGTGAGCAGCGTCCCGGCCAGTTTGTGATAGGCCGCCGGGACCGCCGAGGGCTCACCACTGATGATCTCGCCGAGCAACGCCAGCCCCAGCGCCTCGGCCTCCGCCACCTTCACGGCGAGGTCGAACAGCCGCCGACGCACGACGGGATCCTCGCCCAGGCCCGATGTGCGCACCCAGTCGACGAGGTCCTGAAGATCGCGCCGAAGCCGCTTCGGGGGGAACTGGACGTGGCGTTCGACCGCCAACGCGGATGCGACGACCTGCCACCCGGCATTCTCGTCCCCGACACGATTGTCGACCGGCACCCGCACCCCGTCGAACCGGACCTCGTTCAGACGCCCGCCCTCGTGCGTGGGGATCGGCGAAACCGACACCCCGGGGTGGTCCAGCGGCACGATCAGGACGCTGAGACCGCGGGCCCGGCTGTCCGCAGCACCGGTACGGCAGAGCAGCCAGATGTAGTCGGCCCAATGCGCGTTGGACGTCCAGCACTTCGCGCCGTTGATCTCGTACTCGTGGTCGGAGACCAACTCCGCCCGAGTCCGCACCGCGGCCAGGTCGGAACCGGCATCCGGCTCGGAGTAACCCAGCGCGAAGTTGATCCGGCCGAGCCGAAGCCCCGGCAGAAAGCGTTCGCACTGCCGAGCCGTACCGTGTGTCATGAGCGCCTTGGCCACCAGACCCGGTCCCATCGGTGGGCGGGCGGCCCGCGCGTAGGCCATCTCGTCCCACAGGATGAACTCGTAGGCGGGTGACAGACCCCTGCCGCCGAACTCGACCGGCCAGGACAGCGACAGCCAGGCACGCTCTCCGAGCGCCCGGTAGAGCCGGCGCACGCCCTCCGCGGTGTTCTCGCCCCGATGGAAGAAACCGTTCAGATCCCGATGGTCGGCCAGGAATTCGAGGACCTCGCCGCGGAACTCCTCCTCCTCGGGAGTGAATCCGAAATCCATCTCAGTCGTCCTCGCCGGCAGCCGTCGTCCACTTCGGTTCGCGCCCCTCGGTGAACGCCCGGGGGCCCTCCTTCGAGTCGGGGTGCGCCCAATGCATCCGCAACAGCGCCCACCCGTACTCGCACGCCTGGGCGTATCCCATCTCCAGCGATCCCCAGATCGCCTGCTGCGAAAGCGACACGGCGGCCGGGGAGTTCTTGGCGATCGAGTGGGCCATCTCCTCAGCGGTGTCCATCAGCCGGTCGGGAGCGACCAGTTCGTCCACCAACCCCAACTGGTGGGCGCGCTCGGCGGGCATCCGATAGTCCTTGCCCATCAGCGTCATCCGCAGCGCGGAACCCAGCGGTAGACGCTTGGCGAGACCGATGTTCTCCATCGCCCCCACCAGGCCCACGTTGACGTGGGTGTCCATGAAACTCGCCGTCTGCGAGGCCACCACGATGTCGGCGTCGACCACGAAGTGCAGTCCGGCACCGGCCGCGAGGCCGTTGACCGCGCTGATGACCGGCTTCCACACCCGGTTCTGCCGCGGCGACCAGAAGACCTCATCCGTCAGCGGCCCCGTGCCGGTACTCATACCCCCACGGCCGGCGACGGCGTTGACATCCGCGCCCGTGCAGAAGTGCCGCTCGCCGGCACCGGTGACGATGGCCACCCGAATCCGCGGGTCGTCGCGGACCTCTTCCCACACCGACTTCATCCGCGGCATCATCGTCCCGGTCAGGGAATTGCCCTTGTGCGGCCGGTTGAGCGTGACATATGCGATGTGCCCGCGCTTTTCGAAAAGCACCTCGGGCGTCTCGACGTCCACCGAAGGATTTTGATCCTGTGTCATTGTGGGCCTTTCTCCGAATACATCGCCAACACCTGTCGGCCTATGTCGTTTTCGTGGGCCGGCACGAGCGAGAGCTGCCTGATGCGCTGCGCGATGTGGCCGACCGGCCCTTCGACGGCGTAACCCATCGCACCGTGGGTCTGATGGGAGACGAAGGCCGCCTCCATCGCGGCACGCGACGCCGACAGACGCGCGGCGACCGCGAGAGCCGCGCCTTGGTGATGCCCTTGGTCGATCGCTCGCGCCGCCACCTTGATCAGCTTTTCCGCGGCTTCCAGGCCGAGGCCGGTGTTCACGATCGGATGGGCGACGGCTTCGAACGTGCCGATGGTGCGGCCGAACTGCACTCGGGTGCGCGCGTGCTCGACGGCGGCGTCCAGGAGGCGCTTCCCGGCGCCCCACAGATAGCCCGCGAGCGCCGTGTTCGAGAAATCGGTTCCCTCCGAAACACGTTCCAGCGGGCGGACGCGCTCCAGCGAGACCCGCCCCCACGGTTCGTTTCCGAGGGTCTCCACCGGCTCCACCGCGCCTGCGGCCCGTGCGAGCCACGCCCCCTCGCCGTTCGACTCGACGAACACGTCGGCGATCGGAGCCCACGGCATCAGCGGTGGACACCCGACGGAGACCAGACTTTCGCCGGAAGCCAGGGCAACCGCCGCAACGGCGGGCAGAGTACGCGTCGCGAAGAACGTCCCGGCCACCGGCCCGGGGGCGAAGGCACGCCCCAACTCCATCGCGACGGCCGCGATCTCGCCTGCCCCGCCGCCCTCCTCCGGCACGGCCAGTGACAGCACGCCGAGCTCGGCCAGTCCCCGCCAAAAGGGCCACGGAAACGAGCCGGAACCCGCCCGTTGAACCTCTTCGGTGCACGTGTCCAGGCAGTAGCGACGGACGGATTCGGCCAGCGACCTCTGCTCCGTGGTGAAGGCGACCGGCTCGCTCATGCGGCTGCCACTCCCCACCGTGCCGCCACCACCGCGCGTCGATGGCTGCGCAGGCCCCCGAGTTCGGCTCTGAGCGCCTGCAGGCGAAGCGTCCACAGGTGGAGATCGTGTTCCCGGGTCAGGCCGACGGCGCCGGTGATCTGATGCGTTTCGCGCGTCAGCCGGTGCAGCGCGCTCATCGTGTGCGCGGCCGCGACGGCGGAGGACTCCGCGGGAGCGCCGTGGAACGCGGCCTCGTAGACGAGCCAGCGCGCGCCCTCCACCAGCACGCTCAGCTCGGCCAGGCGATGCTGCAACGCCTGGAAGGAACCGAGCGAACGCCCGAACATCTTGCGGTCTTTCGCGTACTGAACGGTGAGATCCAGCGCCTTTTGCATCATCCCGAGCGCTTCGGCGGACACCCCGATCCGCCACCAGTTCGTCATGCTCGCGGCCGTCCCCGGAGCCAGGTCGCGCCCTTCGCCGGGCACCACGCGGGCCAGCGGATAGCCGTACGCCGACGGCACCGGCGTCGCGTCCCGGGGACTCAGGCGCGCGGTGCTGCACCGGTCGGCTCCCGCGACGAGGATGTGGCGGGCCTCGCCGCCGTACCGTACCGGGCTCGTGTTCTCGACGGCGGCCAGTACGACCGGCCCCTCGGCGGCCGGCAGCCCGAGGGCCGGCAGCACCAGCAGGTGCGGCACCGCGGTGATCGCGCCGAGTTCGCCGCTGATCTGCTCGATCGCCAAAGTGGCTTCCAACGGTCCCGCACTGGGGTCGTCGAACAGGTCGAGGAACCCGCCTCCACGCAGCTCGGATTCGAGCGCATGGTCGTACGTCCCGTCGGCGGCGAGTTCTCGGCATCGCTGCATTCCGGCGTGCCGGTTCAGCAGGGAGCGTAGGGCGTCCCGCAGCGCGCGTTGGGTGTCCGATCGTTCGAAATCCACGGCTATTCCTTCGGGAGTTTCAGGATCAGGCGGGTGATCAGGTTGAGTTGGACCTCGTAGCTTCCCGCGGCGATGCCGGCGCCGAGCGAGTTGCGGAACTGCGCGTCGCCCACCGATTTCTCGACCAGGGCCTCGCTGCCCATGACGTCGAGCGCGAGGTCGCCGACGGCACGCTCGGCCTGCACCATCGCCGCGCGGGCCTGGTAGGCGAGGGGGGAGGGCTCCTTGGCCTTGGCGCGCTCGTCGATCACCCGGTAGACCAGCACACGGGCCGCCTCGCACAGCGCCCTGGCCTCGCCGAACTGCTCCTGGATTCCCGCGTCCGCGAGCAGGTCGGCCGTGCGGCACCATTCGGCGAGTCCGTCGAGGACCCGGGCGGCGCGCGCGTACCGCGGCGCACCGACGCGCTCGTACGCGAGCGTCCGCCGGACGATGTCCCAGCCCTTGTTCTCCTCGCCCAGCAGGCAGTCGGCGGGCACCCTGACGTCGGTGAGGAACACTTCGTTGAACGAGTGCGCTCCGACGAACCCCTCGATCCTGCGTACCTCGACGCCCGGCGTGTTCAGCGGCAGCAGGAAGACGGAGATACCGTCCCGGCCGTCCGCCACCGATCCGGTGCGCGCGAGGAGGAAGCAGTAGTCGGCCTCGTTCGCGTACGAGGTCCAGATCTTTTGACCGTTGAGGAGGTAACCGTCGCCGTCGCGCGTCGCGCGCGTCCTCAGCGCCGCGAGGTCGGTGCCGGCCTCCGGCTCGGAGAAGCCCTGGCACCAGAAGACCTCGCCGCGGGTGATCGGCGGCAGAAGGGCCTTCTTCTGTTCCTCCGTGCCGTACTTGATGATGGCGGGGCCGACCCAGTTCACGTTCATGTACTGGGGCCCGCGCGGTTCCCCGCGCTTCCACATCTCCTCGCCGAGCACGAAGTGCTGCCAGGCTCCCTGACCGCCGCCGCCGTACTCCTGTGGCCAGTGCGGGGTCAGCCATCCCTCGGCTGCCAGGACCCGGACGAAATCCTTCGAGAAGTCGGAGTGGACGGCGCTGCCGAGACCGTACTCGGAACGCGTCCAGCCCTTGGCCAGTTCACGATCCAAAAAGCCGACGAGGTCGCTCCGAAACGCGGCGTCCGCTTCGCCGAACGCGAACTCCATGAGTTCCTCCCTGTTACTGCGATCATGCGTCCTCGACACGGTGCCCTCGAAGAGGCGCACCTGCGGGGTGTCGAGTCGATGGGATCCCATCGAAGAGATGGTTCGAAAAGAGTACACTCTATTCAACGGAGCGACAAGGCAGCCCCTGTGCCTGCGGGAGCGGTGTGAGAGATCCACGGTGCTCGACCTGCCGAAAGGGCCGACTGCTCCCTCGGGGCAATGCGGCGCCAGTCGCGCACGTCATATGAGTGCACTCTAAAGGAGATCGGAGCGCTAGCCTGCCCACGCAGGGCCCGCGCGGCGCGCGCCGGCCGACGAGCAGGGGAGCGACCCGATGAGTCATGAACTGACACTGCCCAACTGGCTGCGCACGATCGGCGCCCAACGGCACGGCGCGCATCGACGAGCGCTGCGCGACGACGCCGGCGAGCTGACCTTCGCCGAACTGGTGGACACGATGGACCGCGTCGCCGCCGGCCTGAAGGACGCGGGTCTGCGTACGGGCGACCGAGTCGTCACCGCGATGGAGCCGTCGATCCCGCACACCGTGGTCATCCTCGGCGCCCTGGCCGCGGGCATGGTGGCCGCACCGCTCAACGTCCGCCTGACCGGGCCCGAAGCCCGCGCCTACCTCGCACCGCTCGACCCGAGCGTCGTGATCGCCGACCCCACCTACGTCGCCCTGGCCCGGGAGACGGGCCATCGCGTGATCGAACTGCCCACGGCCGCCGATCACCTGCCGATGGCGGAGCGCATGGCACCCCTGAGCGGTCGAGGCGTCGTCCCGCCACCCGTCGCCGAGGAGGCCAGGGCCGTCGTCTTCGCCACCGGCGGCACGACCGGGACACCCAAGGGCGCGTTCCACACCCATCGCAGCCTGTGGCTCTGGCTGAACACCTGCGCGCACGGCAACCCGCGCACGTCCACCGACGTCGAACTGTTCTTCTCGCCCTTCTTTCACATCACGCTCGGCACCAACCTGCTGGCCCCGCTGTTCGCCGGCGGAGAGGTGCTGATCCAGCGGCGGTTCGACGCCGGCGCGGCGCTCGCGGCGATCGACGCCGGCGCCAACCGGCTGATGGGCGCGCCGACGATGTTCGCCGCGCTGCGCGGCCACCCCGCGTTCGCGACGACTCGCCGGGAGAACGTCACGGCGATCCGATTCGGGTCCGCGCCGTCGACCGACGGCTTCGTTCGCGACCTGCTGCGCGACTTCCCCAACGCCCGAATCCGCGCCGGATTCGGCGCCACCGAATTCGGTTCGGTGATGGGGTCCGATCACGAGGACCTGCTGGCCGGTCGCTTCACCGGGGTGGGCCGGCCCCTTCCCGGGGCGACGGTGCGCATCCTCGGCCAGGACGGCCGGGACGTCCCAGTCGGCGCCGTCGGCGATCTCGTCGTCGCCTGCCCGTGGCAGACCCGCGGGTACTACGGACTCGCGAAGGAGACCGAGGAGACGTTCCGCGCGGACGGGGTGCACATCGGTGACCTGGCCGCCCGCACCGAGGACGGCTGGGTGCTCATCGCCGGTCGCAGGAAGGAGATGATCACCAGCGGTGGTGAGAACGTCTACCCGCGGGAGGTGGAAGAGGTCGTCCTTCGCCACCCGCAGGTGGCCGACGCCATCGTGTACGGCCTGCCCGACGAACACTGGGGGGAGAGGGTCGAGGTGGGCATAGTGCCCGTCCGCGGCGGCGCGGTGGGGCTGGAGGAGCTACGCGCCTTCTGCCGGGCGCGGTTGGCCGGCTACAAGATCCCCAAGCGGCTGCGTCTGCTCGACTCGATCCCGCTCACCTCGAACAACAAGCCCGACCGGCGACGGGCACGCGCACACGCCCTCGCCGAAGACACGCGCACCGACGCCGAAGCCTGACCGGGCCGTCCGCGTCCGCGCCGGCGGGCGGCGGCGCGGACGCGGACGACCCGGGAACGACGCTCGGGATCAGGGGGCGTAATGGGTGAGGGACTCGGCGACGCAGACCGGCTTCGCCGATCCTTCGACCTCGAAGGTGAACGCGCGGTGCATCCGGACCGCGCCCCCGCCGGCCTGGTGGACCTCGGTGACCGAGGCGTGCAGCCGGACCCGGCTGCCGACCGGCGTCGGCGCCGGGAAACGAACCTTGTTCACCCCGTAGTTCAGTGCCATGCCCACCCCCGTGACCTGGATGAGCTCGGCGAGCATGGGCACGTGCCAACCGAGGATGAGATAGCCGTGCGCGACGGTCCCCCCGAACGGGCCGTTCGCCGCCCGTGCGACGTCGGTGTGGATCCACTGGTCGTCACCCGACACCCGGGCGTACGTGTCGACGAGTTCCTGGGTCACCTCCTTCCACCGCGAGTGCCCGAGATCGCGGCCGGCCAGCCTGGTGATCTCCGGTATGCCGTCGACGATCAATGCCACAGTGAGCTCCGCTCTGGTGGAGGGGTTCCGGGAAAGGTGGGGGTGTGGGGGCGCAGCAGGGCCTCGCGACGGCGTGTGTACGAGGCGATCAGGAAGCGACGCGCTCGAACACCGCGGCCAGGCCCTGCCCGCCGCCGATGCACATCGTCGCCAGGCCGTAGCGGGCCTGCCTGCGCCGCATCTCCCGGGCCAGGGTGGCCAGGACGCGCGCCCCGGTGGCGCCGACCGGATGGCCCAGCGAGATGCCGGAGCCGTTCACATTGACGCGTTCGTGGTCGGCCTCCGTCAGACCGAGCGTCCGCGTGCAGGCGAGAACCTGCGCGGCGAAAGCCTCGTTGAGCTCGATGAGGTCCATGTCGGACAGCGACAATCGCGCCTTGTCGAGAGCGGCCCGCGTCGCCGGCACCGGCCCCAGGCCCATCGTCTCGGCGGCGACGCCGGCGCGGGCGAAGGACACCAGGCGCACCAGCGGAACCAGGCCCAGCCGCTGTGCCGTGCGCGCGCTGGTCACCAGGCACGCCGCGGCGGCATCGTTTTGGCCACTGGCGTTTCCGGCGGTGACCGTCGCCTCCGAATCGCTCTCGCGCATGACCGGCCGTAGCGCCGCGAGCTGCTCCGCAGTGGTGTCCGGGCGAGGGTGCTCGTCCTGACGAACCACCACGGTGCCGCGGCGTCCGCGCACCAGGACGGGCACGATCTCGTCCTCGAACCGCCCGGACGCCATGGCCGCGCCGGTGCGCTGCTGGGAGCGCAGGGCCAACCGGTCCTGATCCTCCCGGGTGATGGCCAACGCGCGCCGCAGGTTCTCCGCCGTCTCGATCATGCCGCCCGCGACCTGGTGACGGATGCCGCCGGCGGTGACCCGGCCGCGCGCCAAGGCGTCGTGCAGCCGCAGGTCCGGGGTCTTGATCCCCCACCGACCCTCGTGCGTGTAGTACGGGGCCGCGCTCATCACGTCGACTCCGCCGGCGATGACGACGTCACTGAAGCCGCAACGAATCTGCATGGCCGCGTCCAGCACGGCCTGCAGCCCCGAACCGCACCGGCGGTCGACCTGTGATCCGGTCACCGAGTCGGGCAACCCCGCGTCGAGTGCGGCGACTCGCCCGATCGCGGGCGCGTCGCACGTCGGGTAGGCGTGCCCCAGGATCACCTCGTCGATCCGCTCGGGGTCGATGCCGGTGCGGGTGACGATCTCGGAGACGAGACCCGCGGCCAGCGCGGCCGGACGCATGCCGGCGAGAGCGCCGCCGAAGCGACCGATCGGCGTGCGCAGCGGCTCGCAGATGACGACATCGGACTGCTCGCGCATGCGATGGCCTTTTCTGGACGGAGGGGATCAGGCCCCTCGTGGACGCGTCCAGCCGACCTTCGCAGCCGAATACCCGGTTGGTCCAATACCTGATTCGGGTCACACCGAGACGTGATCGGTCTCAATGTCCGTCAGTCGGGTGTGGGAAGCGCCCGCTCGGCGACCGCCAGAACGGTGCGCAGCGCGGCGGACGGGTTGTCGGTGCGCCAGGCCAGCGCCGACCGGAGTCGAATCGGCGGGCCCGCCGGCGGCCGGTACACCAGGCCGGTCTGTTGGATGTGCCGGCACGAGGTGAGCGTGAACGTGATGCCCACCCCCGCGGCGACCAGGGCCAGGATCGTGTGCGAGTCCGGTGCCTCCTGAACCACCCTGGGCGTAAACCCCGCGGCCTCGCACACCCGCACGGTGGCGCTGCGGACGGACGACCCCGCGTTGGCCGGAAAGCTGACGAACGCCTCCTCGGCCAGGGCGCCGAGCGGAATGCGGTCGTGGTGCGCCAGCGGATGATCCGAGGGCAGCGCGCAGATGAGCTCCTCCTGGTCGATCACCCGCGTCCCGACGCCGGGCCTGACCACCGGCAGCCGGACGAAACCCAGGTCGAGCGCCCCCTCGGCGACCTGTTCCAGGGCGACGTCGGCGTACGTCTGGCCGGTCAGGACCAGTTCGATACCGGGGTGGGCCGCCCGGACCGCCCGGGTCAGCCGCGGCAGGGTCTCGTGGCTGGAGGCCCCGGCGAATCCCACGGTGACCCGCCCGTACTCGCCCTGTCCCGCGGCTTTGGCGGCGCGCGCGGCGATGTCGACGTCCTGCAACACCGTCCGCGCCGGCCCGAGGAAGGACCGACCCGCGCTGGTGAGCCGGACCGAGCGGGTGTTGCGTTCGAAGAGTTGGACGCCCAGTTCCCTTTCGAGCCGCCGAATCTGCTGGCTGAGCGGCGGCTGGGCCATCCGGAGCCGCTTGGCGGCCCGGCCGAAGTGCAACTCCTCGGCCACGGCGACGAAACCCGTCAGGTGACGCAGCTCCACGGCGCTCCTCCGTATCCCGGGCCCGGTCGGCGCCCGTGCTCGATTGATCTCTTCGACGTCTCAGTGTGAGCTTAATCAGGTATTGGACACCACTCAATGCCGCCGGCAGCGTGGGGGGACCGCCGCACCCGCCGAGGGCAGCACCCATGCCAACCATGGGTGCCCCCAAGGCGATTCGACGCCGGCCCCGTCCACCCGCGTTCACAGGAGAGCCCCCCATGCGCATCAGGATCGTCGGCGCCGGAGTCATGGGCCGAGGCATCGCCCAATGGGCGGTGACCGCCGGCCACACCGTGGAACTGTGCGACGCACGCCGGGAATCCGTGGGTCAGGCGCTCGACTTCGTCGCCGACATGCTCCGGCGCGCGGTGGACAGGCAGCGGATCACGCCGGCGAACGCGGCGGCCGCCGTCGAGCGGCTCGTCCCCCTGGACTCGCCCACGGCACCCGGCGACACGGTGGAACTGGTCATCGAGGCCGTCCGCGAAGACCTCGTCACCAAAGCCGAACTGTTCGGCGAACTGGAACGCGTCCTGCCACCGGAGACGGTGTTCGCCACCAACACCTCCTCCCTGTCGGTCACCCGGATCGCGGCAACGTTGACGGACCCCGCACGGCTCGCCGGTCTGCACTTCTTCAACCCGGTACCGCTGATGAAGATCGTGGAGATCGTCCCCGGAGCCCTGACCCGCCCGGACATCCCGCCCGCACTGACCGCCCTGGTGCGCGGGAGCGGGCACGCCGCGGTGACGGTCGCGGACACCCCCGGGTTCCTGGTCAATCACGCCGGTCGCGGCCTGGTCACCGAGGCGCTCGCGCTGTTGGAGGAGTCCGTGTCCGACCCGGCCGGGATCGACCGGATCGCCCGCGACGTGCTCGGACTGCGCATGGGGCCCTTCGAGCTGATGGACCTCACCGGCCTCGACGTCAGCGCCACGGTCAACGACTCCATCTGGCAGGGGTTTCGACACTCCGACCGACTCCGACCCTCCTTCCTCACCGCCAACCGGGTGGACGCCGGGCTGCACGGCCGCAAGACCGGACGCGGCTTCTACTCGTACACCGACGAGAGCACCGCACTCCCGGCCGAACCGCCGATCACCGGGGACGCCGACCGCCCGGTGTGGGTGGCCGGCGCCGGGCCTGACGCCGACGCGTTGCGGCGGGCACTGGCCGGCGCGCGACTCGCGCCGCTCGACGGGCCGAACGACTGGGCCGACCCGGTGGTGCTGGTCCCCACCTGGGGAACCACCGCGGCCGCCGCGGTCGCCACCGACCGGCTGCCCGCCCGCCGCACCTTCGGCGTGGACCCGCTGTCCCTGACCGGCCCCCGCAGGGTGCTGGCGGTGACGCCCGCCGCGGATCCCGCCGCGGTGCGCGACGCGCGGGCCGTCCTGGCCCGGGCCGACGAATCCGGACAGCCCCCGCACGTCAGCGTCGTACGCGACACCGCGGGCTCGGTCGCCCAACGGCTGGTGGCCTCGATCGTCTCGGTCGCCGCGTCCATCGCCGAGCGCTCCATCGCCGGCCCCGAGGACATCGACCGCGCGGTCACCGCCGCACTCGGCTACCCCCTCGGCCCCCTGGCGTGGGGCGAGAAGATCGGGGCGCCGCGCGTGCTCGCCCTACAGCAGGCCCTGCACCGTACGACCGGTGACCCCCGCCACCGGCCGACCCGCTGGGTCACCGAACGCGCGCAACTCGGCCTGGCCCTCACCGAGCCCGGCACCGCGCCCGCCGACGCGGCCCTGTGACATCCCTTCCCACCCACCGCCACACCAAGGAGACGCCGTGCTCGCACGGGATTTCGGCCTGACCGAGACACAACGCGACATCAGGGCCATGGCCGCGGACTTCGTCGACGCGGAGATCGCCCCGAACGCCCGCGACTGGGACCGTGCCGAGCGAGTCGACCCCGGCATCGTGCGAAGGCTCGGCGAACTGGGGTTCCTGGGGCTGACGATCCCGGAACAGTACGGCGGCGTGGACGCCGACATGCTCTCCTACGTCCTGGTCACCGAGGAACTCGGACGCGGCGACTCCTCGATTCGCGGGATCGTCTCGGTCTCCCTCGGACTCGTCACCAAGACCATCGCCGCGCACGGCACCGAGGAACAAAAGCAGCAATGGCTGCCCCACCTGGTGCGCGGCGACGCGCTGGGGTGCTTCGCCCTGACCGAACCCGGCTCGGGGTCCGACCCGGCGTCCCTGTCGACCCGGGCCGTGCGCGACGGCCGGGACTGGGTAATCAGCGGCAGCAAGACGTTCATCACCAACGGCACGTGGGCCAAGGTCGCGCTCACCTTCGCCCGCACGAGCGACACCGGCATCACCGCCTTCCTGGTGCCCACCGACTCGCCCGGGTTCACCGCTTCGGAGATCCACGGCAAGCTCGGCCTGCGCGGCCAGCCGACCGCCGAACTCACCTACGACGCCGTGCGCGTTCCGGACTCGGCGCGCCTGGGCGAGGTCGGCAAGGGCTTGCGCATCGCCCTGGGAGCACTGTCGCGAGGACGCGTCTCCGTGGCCGCGGGCGCGGTGGGCGTGGCTCAGGCGTCGCTCGACGCGGCCGTGCGCTACGCGACCGAACGGACGCAGTTCGCAAAGCCGATCGCCTCTTTCCAACTCGTGCAGGAGTTGCTCGCCGACTCCGCCGTCGCGGTGACGGCCGCTCGGCTGCTGACCCACCGGGTCGCCCGGATGGTGGACGCCGAAGTCGATTCGAAGGACTACGCCGTGGACGCCTCCATGGCCAAGTACCACGCCAGTGAGACGGCCGTGCGGGTGACCAACGACTGCCTGCAGGTCTTCGGCGGCTACGGGTACATCGACGAATACCCGCTCGGGAGGTACCTGCGGGACGCGCGGGTGCTCACCCTGTACGAAGGCACCAGCCAGGTGCAGAAGCTCATCATCGGCCGCGACCTCACCGGCGTGAACGCCATGGTCTGAACGATTGCCGCCGCCGTCGCCGCCACGCAGGGAGAACTCGTACATGACCACCTACCCGCGCCCCACCGGGCCGCTGAAACTGGACGCCGCGATCGGCACCGCGCCGCGGATCGTCGAGGCCGCGGTAACCGCCGAACGGCACGGCATCCACCGGGTCCTCGTCCCCGAGACCGCCCAGGATCCCTTCCCGCTGCTCGCGGTGGCGGCGTCTCGCACCACCACCGTCGAGGTGGCCACCGGGGTGGCCATCGCCTTCGCCCGCACACCGATGACGTTGGCCTCCAGCGCCTGGACACTTCAGGGCATCTCCGGCGGTCGCGCCGTGATCGGCCTGGGCTCGCAGATCAAGGCACACATCACCCGCCGCTTCGCGATGCCGTGGTCCAGTCCGGCGGCCCGGATGAAGGAGTTCGTCAGCGCCACCCGCACCATCTGGAACAGCTGGCAGACCGGCGCGGAACTCGACTTTCGCGGCGAGTTCTACAGCCACACCCTGATGAACCCGTTGTTCGACCCCGGCCCGCTGGAGCAGGGCGAGCCGCTCGTGCTCATCGCGGCCGTCGGACCGCTGATGGCGGCCACGGCCGGCGCGGTCGGCGACGGCGTGATCTGTCACCCGTTCGGCACGGCGCCGTATGTCACCGAGCAACTCGCCCCGGCGGTGCTGGCGGCCCGCTCCAAGGCCGAGGCCGAGCAAGCCCCGTGGACCAAGCGGCCGTTCGAGATCGCCGGCAACGTGTTCGTGGTCACCGGCCGCACCGAGCAGGAGTACGAGCACAGCCTTGCCGGTGTCCGTGAGCGCCTGGCCTTCTACGGATCCACCCCGGCCTACCGGGCCGTGCTGGAGCACCACGGGTGGGGCGCACTCCAGGAGGAGTTGCGCGCGCTGTCGCTACAGGGTCGCTGGAAGGAGATGGGTCGGCTCGTCGACGACGACGTGTTGAACGCCTTCGCGGTGGTCGCCGAGGACCCCGCCACGGCGGGCAGACTCGTTCGCGAGCGCTACACCGGCGTCTACCACCGAGTGTCGGTGGCGCAGGCCCCCGAGTCCGACCCGGCCCTCGCGCTGGATGTCCTCGACGGCATCCGCCACGGCTGAACCGACCACCGCGAACGGCTACCGGGGTGCGCGGGCGGTGCTCGGGCTCGGGCCGGGTCGGTTCGGTGCGGCGGTGGCCGCGCAACGTCGGCACGAGCGATCCGAGCGGTCGCAGTGGCCACACGACGGGCAGATGTGGGTACGGGCGCGAAGGTGACACGGTTCGGCCAGCAGATCCTGGCCGAACGTGTGATCCAGATGGTCCCCGTGACCCCCGGTGCCGCGGTCCGCGCCGACGGCGAGCAGGACCGCGTACGACGTACCGCACCGGCCGCAGCGGCGGTTCTCCCAGGACACTCCGCACGAGCACACGCAACGGTAGGTGAGGCCGTCACGCGCCTGGAAGTCCCGGGCCCGTGCGGTGCACACGGGACAGCTCGGCAATCGCCCCAATTCGTCGACCGCGTCGCGCAGTTCAAACTCCAGCGGATCCGGCGCGTGGAGCCCGCCGGCACCTCGGCGGCCCGGGGCGCCTCCCGCGCGCAACGAGCGCAGTGTGGTCGCCAGCGTTCGCCACTGGGCCTCGGACGGCGGCCGGGTCGGCAACAGGCTCTCGTCGGGGCCCACTTCGAGCCAGTCGTGATTTTCGGCGAGTCGACGGGCCAGGCCGGACGGACAGCGCACCGACCGGGGATAGTCGGCGAGCGGTGCGCAGTCGAGGGCCGTGCGCAACAGCCTGGCCACCCGCGTGACGCTGTCCACGTCGGTGGGCCCGACCGGGACCAGGGCGGGTAGCGCGCGGCCGTCCCCACGGGTCCCGTGGGTGCTGTGCGCCGCGGCGCGCACGGCAGGCGGCAGCCGAGGGCGTTCGCCCGGATCGGCAGGGTACAGGACGGCCACGCGCGGTTCGGGCGGCGTGGGTTCGGATGGACGCGGTGCGGAGGGCACCTCGGGGGAGGGGACCCACAAAGTCTCCAACCACGCCTGCACGGCCCCCGGTTCGGGCACGGCGGTGACGGCGTGCGCGAGCGGGACCACGCGCAGGGTCGGTCGGGCGTCGACCACGAGCGTGAAGGTGTCGTCCGCGAGGTCTCGACGCAGGACGACCGATGCGTGTCGGTGATGGTGGAAGCCGAAGTCGTCGAAGCCGGGGGCACTGTCGAAGCCGTCGGCGTTGTCGGAGTCCTCGGTGCCCGGTGATTTCGGGGACAGACCGAGTTGTTCGAGGGCTCGGACCAGGAGCAGCAGGGAGAACTCGGAGAACGCGCGGCACCACACGTCCGTCTCCCCGGCCGCGTGGGATCGGTCGCGGGTTGCGTGCAGCCGCACGTGCGTGTTCCACAGCTCGTGGCAGCGGCGGTAGTCGTCGTGGTTGGCGAACAGGTTCGTCGGGCGCAACTGCGGCCGGCCGTCGTAGGGAACGCGGATCGCGCGGCGCAACGGCGAGTCGAGCAGCGGGCCGAGTCGGTGTCGCAGGGTTTCCAGGCGGGCGCGAGCGGCATCGACGCGTTCGGGGAGCCGCGGATCGGCGAGCAGTACGGCCAGGGTTCGGTAGTGGTTGTTCCGATCCTGCCATCGCGGCCGGTCGGCGGTCTCGGCCAACAGACGTCGGCCGCGTTCGACCAGCCGGCCGATGCTGTCGAGTTCGGCGACGCGCGCCGCCACGTGCTGCCACAGGCGGTCGAGGAGCGCCGCCACCACCCGATTCTCGTACAGATCGTAGTCGGGCACCTGGATCGGGACGAGCAGCCTGGAAGGTTCGACGCCGTGCAACCGGCGGGCGGCCCACGTCTCGGAGTGCGCCGACAGGTGTACCGCCGTACGCCACGTGATCCGTCGGGCGCGACCGGCCCGCACCAGGACGTCCTCGGTACGCAGACGCGCGTACGGAGACGCGCAGACCCGCTCCAGACCGCCGAGTTCCGCGCGGATCGCGTCGTCGAGCGGGTGCGGATCCAACCGGGTGTCGTCGTCGGCGATCAGCGGCGGTGTCGCGGCCCATCGCGCCGGCGACGCACCGTCGCGACGATCGGCGGTCACCGCGTTCGCGATGCGCACCACGTTGTCGAGGATCAACGGACCGGGCAGCGCCCCGGGACCGTGCTCGCCCTCCCACCGGAGGGGGCCGGCCGCTCGCTCGGCGCCACGAAGGGCTGCCGCGTCGACAGCGACCCCGCCCGCCGGTGGGGCGCTCGGCTCGGCTCCCGGGTCGTTCACGAGTACGTATCGGCCGAGCAGCGAACGCCCCGTCGGGGCGGCGACGCGACGTCCGGTCAGTCGGTCCCTCGGCGTCTCGGCGGAGCTCACCACACCCCCCGGTCACGGATCTCGTTTTCCAGGAATTCCAGCGCGTCCGTGGGAACGCTCGTGGTGCTCAACCGTGGCCAGGCCTGCTCGATCTCGGCCTGGATCTTCTCCAGTCGGGGCGCCGCGACCTCCCGGCGACCGCGTACCTTGCGCAGGATCCTGGTGGTGAGCAGATGGTCCGCGGCCTCGCCGATGTCACCGCCACAGGCCCGCACCACCGGCACGAACTCGCGTGCCTGGCGCGGGAGTCGGCTGCCCCACGAGACCTGTAGGTCGCGCCGCAGGACGTTGCCCAGTTCGTCGTCCAAAAAGGCCAGAACGGTCTCGGCGTCCTGGTGATACCGCTCGCGCGCGTCCGCGAACGCCTTCGACAACGCCTCCATCGAGAGCGGGGCGATCGGTCCGGCCCGGGGCGGGCAAAACGACACCGGCCGGTCCGGCAGTTCGAGCACGTGGGCGCGGTCGTACGTCTTGTCCGCGAAGGTCACCGTCGTCTCGTCGTTGTTGGCGGTCCCGATGAACCACACGTTGTCGGGCAGCACGAGAGCACGCCCCTCGTGCAGCAGACGCGGCGCGGGACCCACCTCCGAGGTCGTCAGGGGCAGGATCTGTGGGCCGCGCGCCCGCATCTCCAGGGCGTGCAGCACATCGCTGAAGTACTGCTCAGGGTGGGACAGGTTCATCTCGTCCAGCACCACGAGGAAGGGCCTGGTCCGAAACGCCGGAAGTTGTGCCCGATACAGCGCCTGGGTGAACTCGCTCTCGTAGAACTTGCGCTCGAACGCGTTGTAGTAGCCCATGAGATCCTGGGGCCCACGCCATTCGGCCGCCACCGCCACGGTCGCCGAGCCCGCGCCGATGGCCTTGGCGAATTCGAGCGGGAGCGCGGTCTTGCCGATGCCGCTGATGCCCTCCAACAGGTGGAGGCGACTCGCCGCCAGTCCGCCGAGGAAACAGCGCAGGTCCCGTTCGGAGTAGAACAGGCCCTTGCGACGGGCGATGTCCTCGCGGATCCGGACGGCCAACGCGGCGAGATCGGGGACCTTGGCCGACAGTTGGGGCTGCTCGGCGAATCCGGCCCGCTCGTCCAGGGCCGTGCACGCCGGGAAGGCGGACCGATGCTCGGGATCGGCCTGTAACTCGCCGTATCGAGCCGCCTGTTGGGCTATCTCGGTGCGCAGCACGTTGTTCAGCCCTTCGAGTGCCTGGTTCACCACCCGATTGGTCTCGCGTTCGGCGACCGCGATACGACCGGACGCGAGCAGGCGCCGATGCTCCTCGTTCTGCCGCAACAGTTCCTCGCGTTCGGCGACCCACTCCTGATGGCGAAGTTCGAGTTCGCGCAATCGCTCCTGGTCCTCCGGGGGACGGGCGGCCAAGGTGTGGCGCAGTTCCCGGTGGTCGGCGCGCAGGCGTCGCAACTCCGCGGCGACCTCGGGTATCGATCGGCCCTCGAAATCCAGCGCCGCCGCGTCCAGGGCGGCGAGTTGCCGGCCCCGCTCCTGCGCGATCTCGACCGCCTGACGGTGTCGATCCCGCCAGGCGTCCCGTTCCAGACGACAGGTTTCGAACTCCAGGGCAACGCTCGCCTCGGCCTGGCGGCGCACGTCCACGCGCTCGGATTCCACCTCCTGCTCGCGTGCGTCGAGCAGTCGCTCGCGTCGTTCGTGAGAGCGCTCGCGCTCCTCGATGCGCGCCTCGGCCGCGTCGAGCCGCGCGGACCGCGAGTGGAACTCGGTCTCGGCCGCGCCACGCCGATCGGCGATCTCCTCGTCCCGGCGCCGCGTCTCGGCGTCCGCGGCGGTACGCAACCGCGCCAACTCCTCGCGCAGGCCCGCGATCCGGTCCCGGCGATACTCGGCGAAATCGGTGTGCGCTTGCTGCTCCAGCTCGAACAGGCGGGCCTCGTCGGCGGCACACCGGCGGATCCGCTCGACGAGTTCGGCCTCGCGCTCGTCGATCCGGCTTGCTCGCGCCCGCAGCGCGTCCTCGTCCGCCGCCACCCCCTCGACCCGGGCCCGATGGGCGACCTCCCGGCGCTCCTCCTGTTCCGCGAGGTCATTGCGGGCGCGTTCCAGGCGCCGGATCTCCTCCCGGTGCTCCTGCTCCCGCCGCCGCGCCAGTTCCCGGGCCCGGAGCGCCTGTTCGACCGCGGCGCGCAGGTCGTCCACCCCCACCTCCTCGGCGACGTCGTCGATGTCGACGTCGTCGCCGAACGACGGTTGCTCGGGCGCCGAATCCCGCTCGCCCGCGGTGAGCGCGTACGCCTGCTCGACCAGCGCCACCGCGTCGTCGGCCGTCGCGGGCTCCCGGTCGCTTCCGCGCTCGTCGCCGGGGCCCGGATCCCGGGCTCCCGCAGCGGCCGAACCGGAACCGCGTTGCACGCGGACCCGGTGTGCGGACTTGGGACGTTTAGGCATGCGCTGGTGGTCCTTCCCGTTCCGGGGTGAGCAGTAGTACGGTCCGGCCGGCGTCGAGAGCCAGGTTCCGGCACAGCTCGACCAGCTCCGGCGCGGACGGTGAACGCTCGCTGTGCGCACCGCCGTTGCGCACGGAGTTGATCGTTTGGAGCTCGCTCAGCAGGGCGGGTCGACGGCGGGCGAGGTCGCGCAGCGGGTGGCGGTGTCGGTCGGGTGCGGCCGCGTCCGCGGCGGCGATCAGCGCCCACGGCACGATGTCCTTCGGCGAACCCTTGGCCACGCGCGCGGACACTTCCCTGTCCAGGGCCGCGGGTCGCTCCCGTGCATCGCGCAGGACGGTGTTGAGCCGCCGGATCACCTGGGTGTCACCGAACAGGTCGGTCAGATCGGTCAGGCCCACGTCGGCCGCGTAGCCGCGAAGACGTGCGCGCGTGCCGGTGTCGGTCAACGCCCCCGCCGCGGCCAACCAACCGGGTACGACCGGGCGGTACTCGTCGACCACGCGCCGAAACAACTGCTCGTAGGCGCGGACGGTGTCGCGTACCACCGTCTCCACGGCCGCCGCCTCCTCGCCCCGGGCGATGCCGTCCGCGACGCCGAGCAGCAGTTCCATCATCTGCGGGTGTCGTCGGATGTCCTCGCCCAGCCG
The DNA here is from genome assembly GCF_009865215.1 of Streptomyces sp. SID3343. Classification (GTDB taxonomy): domain Bacteria; phylum Actinomycetota; class Actinomycetes; order Streptomycetales; family Streptomycetaceae; genus Embleya. The sequence continues at coordinate 29,435 of NZ_WWJX01001326.1, forward strand.
CTCCACCAACGCGGCTTCGGCGCGCCGACGCACCTGTCCGGCCAAGCGCGCGTAGCGCGCGTGCAGACGCGTGTCGGCGGCTCGGGTGAGGCCGGACAGATCCTCGGCCAACCGCGGGTCCGCGGGCAGTCGACCCAGGATCAACTGCTCCAGCATCAAGGCCGGGTCCAGACCGAACGGGTCCCGAACCAGGCGCCGGGCCGGGCCCTCCCCGCTCCCGCCGTCGAGCTCGACCCAGGTCAGCAGGTACTCGGCGGTCGGCGGCCGGATGTCGGCGATCCGCGAGACGTCCTCGGGAAGCCGCCATTCGGTGTGCATGGCTTGGAGTTCCTGATCGGCCCGGTAGGCCTCGGGGCTCGGCTCGGCGGATTCGGCCGAGCGCGCCGCGGTCTGTTCCGCCCGGGCCAGGCGGTGTGCCCGAATCGCGTCGACGACCTGTTCGACCCGCGGCGGCACGGGCCGCGTCGGCGGCTGCGCGATCACGTAGGCCGTCTCGCGGCGAGGGTGGCCCGCGCCGGCCAACCGCAGATCGACCTCGTCCCGGCGTACCCGTGCCACCGGTTGGACCCGAAGTTCGGTGGACACGCGCGGCCACAGCTCACCGGTCGCCGGATCCTGGAAGACGTGCGTCACCACCAACTCGGGCGCTCCGACGACCGCGTCCGACGTGGTGGCGCGCCGCCCGGCGCTCGTCGGCGCACCCGAGGCGTCCAGTTGCCCGCCGGCCCGCAACTGCCGCATCACGTAGGCGCACAGGTCGACGTCCTGATGGATCCGCCGGGCCACCTCACCGGGTTCGCGCAACCCCGCGCGGCACAGCGCCAAGATCACCTTCTCGAAGATGTCCAGTCGTCGGACACGCACCACCGGCGCCGTCACCCGGTAGACCCACACCGGCCAGCACAGGAACAACAACCCCCGACCCCGAGGCGGTTCGTGCAACAGCAGGACACCCCGCTCGACATGAAACACTCAGCGCCCCCGAGCCGATCCGTCGATGGGCAACAACACCCCGTCGTCGCCCTGGCACATGCTCAGGAAGTCGGTGAGGGCGGCCACTTCCGGCGGAGCGACGTCGGGCCGAAACATCGCGTCGTCGCCGGCCACGACGAGCAGCCGTTGCTGCCGACTCAACGCGACACACATGCGATTGCGCAGCGTCAGGTGACCGTACGCACGCCGCACCCATTCGACATACGCCGAGTGTCGCGCGTGGTCGGGCTCACGCGCGGCCGCCTTGTCCGGCGATATCGCGGACGAGCGGGTCACCGACAGGAACGAGACGTCGAACTCCTTGCCCTGAAAGGCGTCCACCGTGCCGACCAGCAGGCGGGTACGTTCCGCGCCGTTCGCATCGCGCAACAACGCCTCCACCGGTCGATACCCGCGTCCGCTGCGCACCGCGAGCCCGACGGCGACCAGTTCGTGCCACAACAGCCGCACCTGCGCCGCGTAGAAGCTGATCACCCCGAACGTGAGGTCGGGTCGATCGGTGGTCAACCGCTTGAGCTCCGCGGCGATCCGTTTGGCCTCCACCGGGCGGGACTTGCTGCGCCCGGCCACCTCCCGGCCGGCTTCGCCGGGAACGCGCAGCCAGGCCGCCGGACGGTCGGCGTATCCCGGCAGGCCGTGCGCGAACGCGGAGTCCGGTTTGGGCGAGGCGAGCGCGCCGTCGTAGAAGTTGCGGCCGACGAAGTCGCCGAGTGTGCGATGCATCCGAAACTGGGTGTCGAGTCGGACCGCGCGCGGCGCCTTGGGATCACGGGCCAGCAGGCGATACAGCTGCTCGAAGACACTGCGCCGCAGGGTGTCGAGCTCGTCGGTGCGTTCGCGGTCCCGCAGTTCCCGTTCGATGTCCGGCTCCAGCATGTGCGGGAGCTGGCGGTGATCACCGACCAGCACGATGCGGCGGGTCGCCATGGTGAGCGGAATCAACAGGTCGAGCGGGTTCGCCCGGGCCGCCTCGTCCACGATCACGGTGTCGAACCGCACCGGCCCCGAACTCACCTCCTTGGCACCCGCCACGCCGCGCGAGTCGGCCTGTTGACAGGTCGCGGCCAACGACGTGGTGTAGAGCCGCAGTGTGTGCAGGACCGCCTGCGGGTCGCCGCGCAGGTCCTCCAGGTAGTCGGCCAAGGCTCGGTCCACGCCTTCGTCGCCGTCTCGGACGCGATCCTCCAGTTCCGCGACGACGGTGTCCAGCAGTCCGAGCACGTCGGCTCGCGGATACGGCTCGACCAATCGTCGGGTGGGCACGAGCCGATCGAGCAACGCCGCCCGAACCTCGGCCAGTTCGGCCAAGAACGACGGGACGATCCCCTCGGGAGCCTCGGCGGCGCGCCGGACCACGTCCACGTGGGCGGGGTCGATCGCATCGACGCGCCGCAGCCGCGCCAGCGCGACGGCCGCGGTGAGGGGGCCGTCGTCGGCGAACGCGGCCGGCACGTCGCGCAGGCCGCGGACCGCGCGCAGCGTGCTTTCGCGCGTGGGGTCCACCTGTAGTCGCGCGGTGCGACGGAGCACGTCCAGGTCGGTTCGAAGATCCTCCAGTTGCTCGACGAGAGAGTCGGAGCACAACCCGCGCACCCGGGTGACGACGCGTTCCAGCAGCGCCGGCAACTCCTCGACCGCAACCGGGGCCAGCGCGTACTCGCTCGCCTGGCGGGCGACCTCACGCAGCGCCAGGGTCAGCCTGCCGCCGAGACTGCCCTCCAACTCGGCCTCCAACGCGTTCAGCGTCTCGAAGCGCCAGGCCGCGACGTGTTCCATCGAGCCGCGATCTCGCGAGTCCACTTTGATCGCGGGCAGATTCCACACCTTCGAGCGCTCGACCAGATTGTCCACGGCCGCGTGTTGGAAGCTGGTCAGCAACATGCTGCGGCTGACCACCGCGTGCGCCTTTCCCTGCTCGGCGAGTCGCACCTGGAGAGCGGCGATGAGCTGCGTCTTGCCGGTGCCGGGCGGGCCCTGGATCACCGCGACGTCCGGGGTGTTCAGCGCCGTCTCCAGGGCCAGGCGCTGAGCCGGGGTGGGTTCGCCCTTGAAGCAGGCCCACGCGGCCGGACTGTACTCGCGAATCGGTGGGTGTTCGCGGCCTCGCACCGACTGCCCCTGCAGGAGCGGAAGCAACTGGGGCAGCGGGATGTCCTCCCGAAGCACCCGGTCCAGCGCCTTCCGACGCCGCTCCAGGCGCCGTCGATCGCCGGCCGTCGCGGCGTACAGAAATCCCGGTGCCGCGGGCAACGCCCGGGCCAGACTCGGCCCCACGCCCGCGACCCGGCGCTCGCGGTCCGTCGAGCGCAGATCCACCGTGCCCTCGGGCTCGTCGACGGCGACCACCACGCCGACGTCCTCACCGCGGCCGACGGGAAGCGACAGCAGGCCGCGATCGTCGGCGAAGGCACCGCCGGGGTGAGTGCCGTCCAACCCGTCGGGCCGATCCCGAGCACACTCCAGCTCGAACTCCTCGCCCGCCTCGACCGATTCCGCCAGATGCCGCAGCATCGCCCGTTGCCGCGCGCCCCCCTCGCCCTCGACATCGAGCCGAAAGCGCAGCAACTCGGGGGAGCCGTCGACGCGTTCGCAGTACGCGTACTCCAGGCAACCGAACTCGCGCACCCGGCCGAGTGCGTAGCGATCCTCCAGATTCTGATACTCGCGCCAGCGGGCCAGGAAACTGTCGTCCCGCTCGCCCGCCTCCAGTCGGCGCAACTCGCCACGCATCCGCTCGCGCAACAGCGCACCGACGGAGGCGTCGGTGAAGTCGAGATCGCCGTGCACCAGAACCAGCCGTTGGCCGTCCTGCGGCAGCATGTCGTGCCGGCGGATCCCGGTGACCCGCCATCCCAGTTCCGCGCGAGCGAGGTCGACGACCAGTCCGCCGCCCACGAGCCGGCCCGCCTCCGGCTCGGATAATTCCTGGCCGGGCCGGGCCAGGACGAAGAAGCGACACGGCGCGGGTCCGCCGGGCAACGCCGGCAGCGAGACGCGCTCGCGCAACAGGGCCGGCACGCCGGTGCCCGCCCCGTCGCGCGCGCCGCCTTTGGTGACCCGGCGCAGCACGTCGATCATCCGGTCGTCGAGGCCGATGGTCATCCTCGTCGGCCAATGCCGGGTCGTGTCGAACACGTGTGCTCGCACCCGTAGCCACGAGTGCTTCGGCCGATCCCCCTCCTCGTGCGAGTACACGACCGCGACCGTCGCGGAGGTCTCCCGGACGAGCCGGTGCAGCAGTTCCGCGTCGGCGGCGCCGCGCGGTCGCACCGGCCAGGACGGCCCGCCGTTCGCGTGCGGCAGCCAGGCCGACACGATCGTCGCGTCGCGGGTGAGCACCACCTCGCGCCCGACCGGGTCGGGCGGCAGCGGTTGCGAGACCGGGCCTGACAGTTCCACGAACAGCGGCCGGCCGGGCAGCGGGCCGAGGATGCCCTCACCGCCCGGGTTCCCGCTCATCGCGCACTCGTGCGCTGGGCGGCGAAGCGCAGGAACCGGTGCACCCGGTCCGGCGGTCCGAACCGCACGGTCCAATGCCCCGCCGCCGAGATCGGGACCTCGACGGCCTGGCCGCGGTGCAGCGCGAGCCGGCGATCCTCGACCGGATGAGCGAGGTGCACCGGGTGTCGGCTCGTCGACTCGACCGTCACCGTCGACACTCCGTCCCACCGCGCGACCGCGATCACCTCCTGCGCCTCGACCGTTTCCCCGGACGGACCACCGTCCAGGCACACGAGCGCGTCCCGCGCGCGAACGGCGACGGGTTGCCCGGCGGTGAGCACCAAGGTCGCCAACCGCCCGGTCTCGCCGCCCGCAGCCAACCCCGGCACCCGCGCCCGAGCCGGCACGCACGCGTACGCGTCGAGCCGCGCCAGCAGCGGCCGTG
>NZ_WWJX01001327.1 GCF_009865215.1 Streptomyces sp. SID3343
GGTCGGGCGCACTCGCGTGCCGCGACAGCGCGCCCCACGCCGGCCGTCGCCGCGCCGCCTCGCGGGCGACTCGGCGAACCGGGTGTTCCTGTGGATCGGCGCGCTCGTGTGCACGATCGCCGCGTACTCGGGCTACGCCCGGGACTTCGACCCGCTCGTCGGCGTCGTCGTGATCGCGGTGGTCGTGATCGTCGTGCTGTACGGGGTTCGTTGGTTTCGGCTCGCGGTCCGCCGCGAGCGGCGCGAGTGGTCGGCACATGCGGAGGCGTCCCGACAGACCCGAATACGGTCGCTGTCCGCGGTGGACGCGTTGACCGGGGCCGAATTCGAGCAGCACGTCGCCGAGTTGTGCCGGCGTGACGGCTGTCTCGACGTCGAGGTCAGCGGTGGCGCGGGCGACCTCGGCGCGGACGTCGTGGGTGCGCTGCCGGACGGGCGCAAGCTGGTGATCCAGTGCAAGCGCTACGCGCCGTCGCGCAGTGTCGGCAGCCCCGACATGCAGCGCTTCGTCGGCACCGCGCGTCCGGTGCACGAGGCGGACGTCGCGGTGCTCGTCGCGAGTTGCCGATTCACCGCGCCCGCCCGCGACCTGGCTCACGACCAGGACATCGTGACGGTGGATCGAGAGTTGCTCGGGCAGTGGATGGCCGGCACCGGGCTCGCCGCGATCCTGCTGGTCGACGCGGCCGACCGGCACGTGCGGACCCGGGTGGACACCCGCGCGAATACGCAGGCGGAACCCCGGGTGGGAAGGGCGGGAAGGGCGGGAACGCGGTTCGCTAGGCGGGCTTCAAGATGATCTGACCATCCGTCACCTGGATCGTCTTGGGTGCCAGGGGGCTGGGCGCGGGGCCGCCGAGCACCTTGCCGGTGGACGCGTCGAACCGGCTGCCGTGACACGGGCAGTCGATCTCGGTGCCCTTGACGCTGCCGACCAGGCACTGCTGGTGCGTACACACCGCCGTGAACGCCTTGAAGTCGCCGGCGGTGGGCTGGGTGACGACCACCTTGGCGTTGTCGTAGACCTTGCCGCCGCCGACCGGGACCTCCGACGCGGCGCCGAGGGTCTTGTCGGCCGCAGGGGCCTTGTCCTTGCCGTCTCCGCCTCCACCGCCTCCTCCGCCGCACGCGACCAGGGTCGCGCCGCCGGCGGCGACGAGCGCGCCGGCGACCACGACACGGCGAGTCGGTGCGGGGCTACTCGTCGACTCGCCGCTTGTCGACCGGCTGTTCGTCGACCGGGTGTTCGTCACCTCGGTCGTCGAGCCGGTTTCGGGGTCGGTCGTGTGCATGGGGAGCCTCCGTCGTCGATCGCGGCGCCCGCTGATCTTGCGCCGCCGATGCAACGGAAACGTACGCGAGCGGCTCCCGGTTCGACGGGTCGGCGAAGTGAACGGGTTGTACCGTGTCGGGCGGGCCGGTCTCGGCGGGGGAGTCGGTCGGTTCGTCCGCGGTGCCCGATACCTCACCGAGGACGGGTGCGGCATCGGTTCCGGGATCGGTTCCGGCTCCGGACCCCGACCCGCCCTCCGCCGCGACTTTCGCCCCGACCTCCGCCGCGCGCTCGGGCAGGGTGAACTCGACCCTGGTCCCGTCCGTGAAGTCGGTGTCCACCGCGATCCACCCGCCGTGCTGGTCGACGATCCGCTTGGCCATCGCGAGGCCGATCCCGCTGCCCGTGTACGTCTCGCGCGGATGCAGCCGCTGGAACGCCGCGAACACCCGCTCGGCGGACTCGGCCGGGATACCTATGCCGTTGTCCGTCACGGTGATCCTCCACCCCGCCGGGTCCTGGACGGCGCTCACCCGTACGAGCGGCCGCTCGTACGGCCGTTGGAACTTCACCGCGTTCCCGAGCAGGTGTTGGAGCAGGGTCGTGAGCAGTGCGGGATCGGCGTTGACCACCGGCAGTTCCCCGTGTTCCAACTCGGCCCGGGTGTCCTCGACCCGGTCGGCCAGGTCGGCCCACACCTGTCGGACGACGTCGTCCAGATCCACGTCGACGCTCTCCGCCCGCGAGCGGCCGACCTCGGTGAGCGTGACCATCTCGTCGATGAGCACCTGCAGGCGGCGCGCGTTGTCGATGGTGAAGTCGATGTACTGCGTGCCGCGCCGATCGAGTACGTCCTCGTAGCGCTCGTGGAGCATTCGAGCGAACGAGACGATCCGTCGCAACGGATCCTGCATCTCGTGTGTCGCGGCATGCGCGAACTGGTCGAGGTCGGCCTGTGCGAGCCGGGCCCGGCGGGCGTGCTCGTCGACGCGGGCGCGCAGTTCCCCCTGCGCGCGGACCAGCTCCGCGGCCCGCTCGCGTTCGATCGTCAGGGCGCGTTCGCGCTCGGCGACCAGGACGGTCAGCCGTTCGATCTCGGTCCGACCGCGACGAACCCGGTCGTCACTGTCGCGAGCCCGCGCGTACAGCCCGTCGAGCGCGCCGGCGATCGCGGTGAACTCGCGACTGTCGTAGCGCGCGGCCTTGCGCGGTACCCGCGCGGTGTCGGCCAACCGAGCCAACGGCCGCTCTATCGTGCGGCGCAACGCGCCCTCGATCAGCAGGGTCAGGCCGACCACCACGAGCAGGTCCGCGCCGAGCACGATCAGCAGCCCACGTGAGCGCGCGTCGCCGTCCGTGGACAGGCCCACCACGAGCGCCGCGATCGTGGCCAGCATGACCGCCCCGCCCGGCACCCACAACAACCGAAGCCTGGCTCGCACGGTCCACCACGAGTCGTCGGAACCCGGCATCGACAGCCGCCCTCTCCCCAGTGCGCCACGATCCCTTACGGGACAAGGAAAGTGTGGCAGTGCCGGCCGCGCCGCACGAGAGCAAGATCCGGCCGGGTACATCCGGGCGACCGGTTGCAGCGGCGAGGAAGACGACCGACGCCTACGCGCACCTGTGCACGGGACGCGTATCGAAGTGCGTACGGAAGCGCATTAGCACATGGGTTCGCATGTGGCTTCGGGAACGGGTTCGCAAGCGGGTTCGGGAACGGCACGACGGCCGGGACGCTTCCTTAAGGCAGTCATAAATCACCCCATCCCGGGTGCCGCCGGCGTGGATCTTCGGGATACGGTCGAAGGGCCGGCCGGGCGCGTTTGGAGAGACAGCGCCGAGCCGTCGAGAAGGTGAAGCGGGGGATTCCTGCGACCGTCGCCCTCCTCCCATTTCCTTGGGGCGACGGTCGCAGGAATGCTCCGTCCGGCCTGGAACGCCGGGGGTCGGGGTATACGTGGCACCGGTAGCGTCGAGCGACCGAAGCCGTGTCCCGACAGATGGGTGGTTCAGTGACGCGACGTCATGCGGGGTCCGACGCGGGGGGATCGAACCGGTGGGGGTGGTTCGGCGCGATCTGTTGTCTCGGCGTGGCCCTCCTGCTGATCGGCTGCGGCGCCGACGATCGACCGGCGTCCACCACGCGAGCGCGTGAGACGTCCGCGACCCAGGGCCACCTGGTGATCGATCCCGCCGAGGGCGACCGGCTCGCGGCCGACCTGGGGGCGCCCGCCGCGGGAGACAGACCGGAGGGCGGCCAGGTCGCCGCGCCGCCTGTCCCGTCGGCCACCTCCGACGACATCCGGGCGCTCCCGGTGTCCGACCCGCTGGAGGCGGCGCCCGCGGCGGCGGTGCCCGCGATCGGCGCCATGGTGCACGTGGGCGACGGCGGTCCCGAGAACTTCTGCACCGCGAGCGTCGTGCACTCGCCGAACCGGAACCTGGTGGCCACCGCCGCGCACTGCGTGTACAGCGACGACTTCTCCGTCGGCGTCGCGTTCGCGCCGGGTTACACCCACGGCGAGATGCCGTACGGCGTGTGGGTGCCGTCGCGGATCGACGTGGACCCGCGCTGGGTGGCGGATCGCGACCCGGACTTCGACGTCGCGTTCCTCCAGGTACGGAGCCCGGGTACGGACGACCGGATCGAGGACGTCACCGGTGCGGAGCAGATCCGCTTCGACTTCCCCGCCGAGCAGTCCGCGTTGCTGGTCGGCTACCCCGAAGACCAGCACGAGCCGATCGACTGCCGCAACCGCACGTCCGCCTTCGGCGACACGCAACTGCGCTTCGACTGCGCGAACTTCCCGGACGGCACCAGTGGCGGCCCGATGATCACCGACATCGACCCGGCGAACGGGCGCGGCACCCTCATCGGCGTGATCGGCGGCTACCAGCTCGGCGGTGACGAACTCACTTCCTACAGCAGCTACTTCGGCGCCGGAATCTCGGCTCTGTACGAACGCGCGTGCGCAGCCTGAACGGTGCAACCCGCAGCCGACCGGCCGGTGTCGTCGGCTTCCCACGAGACCGGCGGAATGCCGCCCGAGTCGTCCGTGCGGATTCCCGAAGTCGCGCCGGAGAACTGGGGTGGGGTCGGCGTCGTACCAAGGCGCACGCGAGGGCGCCGAGGGCGATTGCGGCGATGGGCAGGGCCAGGGTCGGCCGCATCGCGTCGACGAAGCCGTGCTCGAACGTGGAGGCCGCCACCTGTTGCATGTGGTGGACGACGCTCGTCGGCGTTCCCGCAGGCGGGTCGAGTGCTGCGCCGCTTTGGCCGGTACCGATGTCGAGGCCGCTGTTCGCGGTGTTGTCGAAGCCGGCCACGAAGTGATCGCGGACGTCTGGCGGCAGGGCGACGGACCGCTTGGCCGCCTCGTCCCGAAGTGAGACGGCGAGGCGGTTCTGCAGCACCGCGCCGACTGCGGCGCTGCCGATGATCGTGCCGATCTGTCGGATCGTGTTCAGTACGCCGGAGGCCGCCCCCGCCATCCCGGGTTCGATGTTGTGCATCGCGACGGTGATCATCGGGCCGAACACGCAGCCGATGCCGAGGCCGGACACAATCAACGCGGGCTGGAAGTCCCACCACGTGCGGCCGACGTCGGTAACGCGGGCGAGCCAGGCCAAGCCGACCGCGAACAGGGTGAGACCGGTCATCAGGATGTACTTGCCGCCGATCCGATCCGACATCCGGCCCGCGAGCGGCGAGACCGACGCCGACAGCACCATCGCCGGCGCCATGACCATGCCGGCCTTCAACGCGCTGAAGCCGAGCACCGATGGGGCGCAGTCGGCGCCGCCAGGGGCGGGTCGACCCGCCGGCGCGACGCTCGACCTTCTTTGCCGCAGCCCGATCCGAGCCGCGGACGCACACCGAGCCGCGTAATCGCCTCACCGACCGTAGCCCGAATGCTAGTATGCTAGCAACCTACCGATCGAGGATCCACCTCGGCTCGGTACTTCACCCCCCGGCCGGCAACCGACCGAAGAAACGAGCCACTCCATGTCCCACTTCGCGGCCACGCCGTACGACCCGGTCATCGTCCGCGGCGACGAGGCCGAACACCTGCCCGAGATCGGCCACCACCTCCTGGCCGACGCCGGTGCCACGGACGGCGCGCTCAGCGCTCACCGCATTCGGCTCGCCCGCGGCGCGGACGGCGCGGTCCCGCATCGGCACGACCACTCGTCCGAACTCTTCTTCGTCGTCGACGGAGCCCTCGATCTACTCGTCGGCACCGAGATCGTCGTGGCCCGCCCCGGCGATTTCCTGGTCGTCCCACCCCACTGCGACCACGCCTTCCGCGCCCACCCCGACAGCACCGCCGACGCCTTGATCGTGATCACTCCGGGCATCGACCGGTTCGACTACCTCCGGCACGTCGCGCGCATCCGGCGCGGCGAGGCCGATCGCAACAGCCTGCTCTGCGAACAGGACCGCTACGACACCCACTTCGTCGCCGGCACCAAGTGGTGAGCTGCGCGCGTCAGTGCCCGGCGTGGCCTTGGAACCCGGGCGGGTGGAAGCAGGCGGTGACCGCCTTCCCGTGCGGGCTGGGGCACGCCTCCCACTCGTCGGCGACCGCGTCGACGATCGCCAGCCCGCGCCCCGACGTTGCGAGCGTGCCGTTGATCTCTCCGGCGGCGGGCAGGCCGGGCCCGGTGTCGCTGACGTAGACGTTCAGACACCGGCTGTCCCAGGCCAGGACGAGCTGGGCCGCGCTGTGCGCGTGTACGTGGGCATTGGTGATCAGTTCCGAGACGGCAAGCAGGACATCGTCCACCGTCTCCGGCGCGTCCTTCGTCCATGCCAAGGACGCCAAGCGCTCCTGTGCCCAGCGCCGTCCCGCCGCCACACCCCCGGCAATGGGAAACGACTGCGCCCACCCCACCGCCCGCAAATCCGCCATGTCGCCCTCTCCGCCCTGGTGCCCGACAAGACGCATCTGCCCCCAACGCCCACCCCCACGCACCTTGACCACCCCCGACCTGTCGGCGGCCTCCGGATGGCTCCCCACGTGCACGCGCAGGCCGGGAGGAAGCCTGCTCGGGTGTGCTCGCCGTGGTTCCCGGGTTGCTCGACTGCGAACGGGCGGGTCTCAGCCCTTGGGCATCGTGTCGACGTAGCGGGTGCCTTGGGCGTAGAAGGCGTCGACCGCTACCTGGACGTCCTTGATCGGAACGGTTTGGTTGGCCTTGCAGTAGACCCAGTTGACGTGCATGTTCCAGGTGCGCGCGCCGGTGAAGGGGAGGTCGACGAGCCAAGTGCTGAAGGCGATGTCCGTCGGTTCGCGGGGGAACTCCTTGCCGTTGCTGCTGAACAAGGTGCGACCGTCGATGGAGTAGGTGACGACCCCGTTCATGGCGGTGATCATCACGGTGTGCCAGCCTTTGTAACTTTGCTTCTGGGCACGGGTCACCCGGTCGCCCGACTTCGCGCTGCGCCAGCTGGTGGTGTCGAGCCGGGGGCCCGGCGCGCCCCAGCCGCCGTTGGGCATGTACTCGTAGTCGAGTTCGGTGTACTTGGGTGACGAGGACCCGCTCGGCGACACCAGGAACACGGTCTCGTTGATGTGGTCACCGTTGCGCCCGGTCGTGGGCTTGTCGTTGAAGTACACGCGGGCCGCGAGTGTCCCCGTGAAGAACTTGGCACCGGTGCCGGCCAGTTGGGCTTGCTTGGTGCCTGCTTTGGTCCCGTCGGTGGTCAGTTGCAGCTGCAGCGCTTTGCCGCCTTGGGCTGCCGGCACCTGAGGAAAGCTCACGCCCTGGGTCGACCAGGTGTTGCGGATTCCCGGGCCGCCCTGTTCGTCGCGCGCCTGCCAGCCGTGGGCCGCGAGCGCGGGGTCGCCGAGGCCGCTGTAGTCGAAGCTGTCGAACAGGGTGCCGGGCTGGGCGTTCGCCGGCGTGTCACCGGCGGGCGGCGAGCCGCTCTGGGGGGCATCGGGCGCCGCCACCTGTTCCACGTTGGCGTCGTTCGTTTGTTTCGACGTGCCTTCGGACAACCGAGTCGCGGCGAAGGCCACACCACCGGCGACCACGGCCACGGCGACCAGTGGGGTAAGCACAGGCAAGCCGCGTCGTCGTCCACCGGGTCGTGGGTGGCTCATGCGGTACTCCTCGTGCCCGGCGGGTAGGAATCGACGCTCGATTGTGAGCACGAATGCCAACCGACGCATTCGGACACAGTGGCAAAAATAAGAACAAAAGCCTACCAACCAACCAGTGTGACCCTTGTCATATTCGATACCGGAGAATAATTAGGGCATTCGACTTATACCGGCCGACCTCTGGATTGTCGCCCCACCGGGACACGCTTAGCATCTTTGTGAATGCAGTTCGTGGGGGCTCGCCGATGGCGGGATAACAGGGGGATTCGCGGTGCCGGTGAGCGGCATTGAGGTTGTCGGTGCCCGTCGAGGTGAACACCGTCGGCGCCGTAGCGTTGCAGAGCAAGTAAAGCCCGGACATCTCGACACTGTGGCCGTCATACCCGCGAGAAACGAAGAAGCGGGCGTCCTTGCCTCGCTGAATTCTTTGGCTCGGCAGACCCGCCGTCCCGACCTTGTTCTCGTCGTGGTCAACAATTCGACGGACCGCACCGAGGACTATGCCCGCGAGTTCGCCGACGACCCGCAAACTCCGTACACCGTCGTCCTGTGTCTTCCGGATAATCCGCACAAGAAGGCCGGTGCCCTCAACTACGGCATCAACTGGCTGCGTGAGGAAGCGCGAGGCAGGCTGTCCGACACGGTGCGACATGTGCTGGTGATGGACGCCGACACCGAACTGCACCCGAAATTCATCGAGCGCGCCTGCAACGTACTGGAGCACGATCCGAAGATCGGCGGCGTGAGCGCCTCGTGCCTGGGGCAGACCGGGCTTTGGCGCAACACCTGACAGCGCTACCTGCTGGGCATGCAGATCATCGAATACGGGCGGGCGGCCACTACCCGCTTCCGGCGCGACGTCCACACGATGTCCGGAGCCGGCTCGTTCTATCGGAGCGAGGCGTTGCAGTCCGTCATCGACTGGCGAGGCGAGGTCTTCTGGGAAGACCACAAAAACCTGGTCGAGGACTACGAGACCACGCTCACGCTGAAGGAATGCGGCTGGAAGGTGACGGCGAACGAGCTCTGCATCGCCCACACCGACCTGATGCCCACGCTCCGCGGACTGATACAACAGCGACAGCGCTGGGTCCGGGGCACGATGGACGCCTTGCGGGACCGGGGCTGGACCAAATACACGTGGCAATCCATCGTCGGCATCAACCTGGGGATGCTCGGCTTCATATATCTCGTGGGTTATGGTGCGGTGCAGGTCGCGTCGATAGCGCGGAACGGCTTCTCGCAATGGCCGTTGTTCTGGTTGCTGATCGCCTTCTGGGTCATTTATCCGGCGATGTGCGCACGGAAAATGGGCTGGAAGGCCATGCTCGTCGAAGCGCTTATCCTTCCGGAATTGCTTTATTCCATGGCTCGGGCGTACTGGCTCACGTCGTCGATCCTGAAGTCTTATGTAACCCGAGTTTCGTCCTGGAAATAGCAAGGGGCATGCCGTCGTGAACTCTTTCAAGGGCCTGGGCGTCTGTCTGGTACTGGGTGCCACGACATTCGCGGTGGCCAACGTCGCCAAGATCAACCAGGTTGTCCTCGCCCTCACCATCGGCGCGGCCGTCATGTTCATCTCCACCTTCGTGGCCTCCGTGTGGCGTTGGCGCTGGGACCGCCGCATGGCCGGCGAGGGCCGACGCCGCCGCACGGCCGGTAGGTCGGCCCAGGTCACCACGCAGGTCACGCCGCAGGCAGCCCCGCAGACCGGCCTGGCCGCATAACCGCACAGCCGCCGCGTCGTCGGCCCGAGGAACGGCCTCCTCGCCCGAGCCCCGGCTGACGGCGTGCCGGGATTCGGCACGGGCACGACGTCGCGGGCCTGGTTGGTGGCGCAGGTGGCGCAGGTGGCGCGAACGCCTTGATCTGACGGTTCGCCGTCCCGGGTGCCCGAACAGCCCGCCCGTCGTGTTCGCGACGACGGCGACGCACCGGTTGCCGTCGACGTCGGTGATCCGCAACTGCCCGCCGAGGCACGGGCGTTCCCTGCGCACGACCACCCGTTATGCCCTTTCGGTCACGCGTACGGGTCGAGCACGTCGGTGACCTCCGCGACCCACGCTCCCGTTCCCGTACGCGCCCCCGCCCGGTCGTCGGCGTCGTACGCCGGTGTCCGGGCCGCGTTCGAGACACGAAGGGCCGTCACGGGGATCCGGTCGGTGACCGACGAGTGACCTCGACGTGGGCGTCCCGACCCGGGACACGGCGAATCTCGACCGGGTAGGCACGTAAGGGCTTGCCTATCCTGTGGATGTGGCCGACGACCTTTTCGCAGCCTTGGCCGACCTCACCCGTCGCACCATCCTCGACGAACGCGCAAAGAAGTCGGGCAGACACCGTTCGATATCCGTGCGCGACCGAGCTTGAGGCATCAGCTCGGCGCCTCGCGCGACGGCCCACCCCGACGGCCCACGCCCGACACATTCGGAGCACCGGAGGACACCCCATGAAGATCCACCTGACCAGCATCTTCGTCGACGACCAGGCCAAGGCTCTGCGCTTCTACACCGAGATTCTCGGCTTCGTGAAGAAGCACGACGTCCCGCTGGGCGAGAAGGACCGGTGGCTTACCGTCGTTTCGCCCGACGAGCCCGGCGGCGTGGAACTCCTCTTGGAGCCCGCCGGTCACCCGGCCGTCAAGACCTACCGCGACGCGCTCGTCCTCGACGGCATCCCGCTCGCCCAGTTCGCCGTCGACGACGTGAAGGCGGAGTACGAGCGCCTGCACGGCCTCGGCGTCCGCTTCACCCAGGAGCCGTCGGACATGGGGCCCGTCACCACCGCCGTCTTCGACGACACCTGCGGCAACCTGATCCAGATCGCGACACAACCGCAGTAGGCGGTCGGCCTCGGCGGTGACTCGGCCCCCGCCGACACCGCCGGGCCCGCGCCGAGGACCCGGTCCGTTGCCCGGACCCACCGGCTCGACGCTCGCCGGTGGGTCCGGGCAACCGCCGGGTCGATCCGGATCCGTCACCCTCGTCCGCATGGGGGGCCGTTCGAGAGCGGCGAATCCCCGGAGTCCGCGTCGGAACTGCCTGTGATGGCAACTTGGCTATGCCGCAACGTAGTTGCCAGAATTCCCTCTAGGCTTCGGCCAACGAAACGGGTCATGAACGATCCGTGGCGTTCCCCGCAGGAGCGCGGGTGGGGACCTTTCAGATCATGAGAGCAGGTATGACACCTACAAGTGAACAGGCGAACGTCGCCGCGCAGGGGCGGGGCCGACTGCGGTCGGCTTTACGTGCGCGTCGTTCCCTAGGCGGCCTCGCGGCCCTTGCCGTGGGGTTCGGCGGTTTCGCCCTGGCGGCGTCGCCGGCATATCCACAGACGGACGACGGCTCGGTGACGGTCCGGGTGGTGCGGGCCGTGGACACGACCGGCGTGTGGAGTCCCGCGCTGGAACCTGGCATCGGCGGCGTCACGGTGACACTCACCAACGACGACGGCGCCAAGATCACCGGCGTGACGGCCGCCGACGGCACGGTCACGCTGGCGCCCGGCACGGCTCGGACCACGGCGGGCAAGTACCGCGTCCAAGTGGTGAATCCGAAGCCGGGTGTGCTCTTCCCGGCGTTCGCGTCGCGGGAGGGCCTGGACGGCACGCCGAATCGACTCGGCAGCAACGAGGAGTTCGTAGACCTCGGCAGTGGCAAGCATGTCGCGTACACGACCGGCCTGTGGAGCCCCGGCGACTACTGCCAGAAGAACGCGCCGCTGGCCACCGCGTGCCAGCCCGCGACGAACGAACCGACCTCCGCACGGACGCTGGTGACGTTCCCGTACAGCGCTCGCGGCGTGAATACGAACGTGACGAACGTGGCCACGAACGCCGAGACCGGCAACCTCTACGGCATCGGCTGGAGCAAGTCCGACAAGCGGCTGTTCAGCTCGGCGCTGGCCAAGCGTGACACCGCGTACGGCCCCGGCGGCGCCGGCGGGATCTACGTCACCGATGTCGGCGGCAAGACGACGTCGCTGTTCGCCACCGTCCCGGACGCCGGCACGTCGGCGCACGGCGAGGGCACCAGTGACGACGCCTTCCTCGCCGCACCCGGCAAGGAGAGCCTGGGCGACCTGGAGGTCTCCGAGGACGGCCGCGACCTGTTCGTGGTCAATCTCAACAACCGCAAGCTGTACCGCTACGACGCCACTGCGCCGACCGCGAAGGAGCCGGTGGCCTCCTACGCCATCCCGGACCCGGGCTGCCCCGCGCCGGGCGACTGGCGGCCGTTCGGCCTGGGCCTACAGGACGGTGTCGGGTATGTGGGCGGCGTCTGCTCGGGCGAGTCGACCGGAAAGCTCACGGACATGCGCGCCGTGGTCCTGTCCTTCGACCCGGCGACGGGCGTCTTCGGCAAGGAGGTGCTGAACCAACCTCTGGACTACCCGCGCAAGTACACGCTCGGCACCAACTGCCCTGGAGCGGGGTGGTTCCCGTGGACGAACGCCTTCCCGGCTCAGCAGAACGGGCAGACGTGCGCCGGTGGCATGGCCAACCCCGAACCCGAGTTGGCCGACATCGCGTTCGAGACCGACGGCTCGATGCTGTTGGCGTTCCGCGACCGGTTCACCGACCGCACGACGGCGTTCCCGCGGGCCGGGGACCCTCCGACGCAGATCGGCGTGGTGGCCGGCGGCGACCTGAACAAGGCGTGCCTCTCCGGCGGCAAGTACGTCATGGACACGAACCTCGGCTGCGGGCTCACGCCGCGAGGAACCAGGTTCTTTCACGTGGGCACGATCCGGGAAGCCCATCCCAACTCGGCCTACGCCGGCATCGGGCTGTCGAAGGTGGAGGAGTTCATCGCGACCGCCGGAGTGGACCCCGTCGACACCCCGGTGGGCGCCGGCGTGATGTTCACCAAGCGGGACGGGACCCGGCAGCCCGGTTCGGGCCTGCGCATGAACGCCGAAGGCGGCCCCGCCTCCTTCGGCAAGGGCGCCTCGATGGGCGACCTGGAGGTGCTCTGCGACCAGGCGCCGCTCCAGATCGGAAACCGCGTCTGGTACGACCCCGAGCGCAAGGGCATCCAGAGCCCGGGGCAGCGTCCGGTTCCCGGCGCCACCGTCAACCTCTACGACGAGTCCGGCAAGGTCGTCGGGACGACGAAGACCTCACCGCGCGGTGAGTACTACTTCGACGACTCGAACGTGACCGGCGGTCTGAAGCCGAAGACCAAGTACACGATCAGGCTCGACAACCCGGCCGACTACGCATCGAACGGGCCGCTGTACCAGTGGGTGCCGACCGACGAGGGAGTCGGCGACAACCACTTCGTGGACTCCAAGGGCGTCGTCCCGCAGGGCGGACGCTATCCGGAGCGGGCGCTGACCACCGGCGGACCGGGCGAGAACGACCACACGTTCGACTTCGGCTTCCGCCTCCAGGAAGGCGCGGTGCGCCTGGTCAAACACGACCAGGACGACAAACCGCTGGCCGGAGCGAAGTTCGAGCTGTGGAGGGAAGCGAACGGGGTCGACGGATTGCAGTTCGAGGGGTCGACTCCGGACACGAAGGTCGGCGATCCCTGCACGACCGGAACCGACGGCGACTGCAAACGCGACGCGGTACCCGGGACGTACTACTGGCGGGAGATCAGCCCTCCCGAGGGTTACGCCCCTCCGGACAAGCCGGTGTTCGGCCCCCTGGTGTTGAACGCGCAGAACCTCGACGCCGGAGTCTCCGTGACGGCGGTCAACCGACGGCTGCCCACCACACCGCCGCCGACGAGTACGCCGACGACGTCGAGCACGCCGACAACGTCGAGTACGCCGTCGACGTCGGCTACGCCGACCACGTCGACAACACCCCATACGACGACGCCGCCGGCCGGGTCGGGCGGCTCCAACGGAGGCATCCTGGCGCGCACCGGCCTGGACGGGAACCTGCCGTTGGCCTTTGCCGGCTCCGCGGCGATGGTCGCCGTTGGTGGCGGGGCGCTCGTGTTGTTCCGTAGGCGCGAAGCCCGGCAGCGGTAAAACCCGGGCACGACAGCCGGCGGCCGACGCCGACCGGGATGGATCGGGCGGGTTCGCGGACCGATGGTCCGCGAACCCGCCCGAGTGTTTCGACCCACGTGAGGGAAGGCATCCGCATGGCCCGGAAGAAGACCGGCGACCGCACGCCGCCCCGGCGCAGGCTCTGGGTCTCGATCCTGACAGTGGTCGCGCTGGGCGCGACCACGGCGGGTGGCGTGGCCGTCCACCGGGCACTCTCCGACAGCGGCGACCCGGACCGGGCGGTGACCGTCGACGAGGCATCCCGCCTGGCGCTGTCGCGGCTGACGTTGTATCAGGCCAGTCCCGTCGCGGTGACCCTTGTCGCCGCCGAGGGCGGCGGTGTCACCATCCGGGTCGAGGGAGTCGTGGACTACCGCACTCACCGAGCCGTGGGCGCCTACCGGGTCACGGGTGCCGCCGGCCAACTCGACCGCGGCCTGATCGTCTGGGACGGCGCCGGTCTGGGCCTGGCGCCGGTGCCGGCCGGCGTCGAGGGCGCGCCCTGGCAGCAGGCGGAGCACATCCCCCGCCAGGGCTGGTCGTCGCGCGCGTACACCGCGGACCCCCTCGACTCCGGGCTCAGGTTGTTGATCCAACTCGGAGCGGACCGGCCCGACAACCCGATGCTGCTCGCCCAGTCCGGGGCGCGATGGCTGGGCCGCGAGCGCATCCAGGGCCGCGACTACGACAGGTTCTCCGGTCCGCGCTCCCAGGATGCCGCGCGCGGCGGGGCGACCGACGGCGAACTGTCGCCGCTGACGTACTGGGTCGACGGCGACGGAAGCCTGCGACGGGCGACGATGCGCCTGCCGGGCCTGGGTACGCCGACGACCGTCGAGGTCGCCGGACGCGACGACAAGGCGCGCATGCCCGAAGCGCCGTGGGTAGCCGGGTGACCGGCTGCCACGACGGCGGTACGGCTCCGTGCCGGACGACTGAACTCCCGACCGCCGACACGAGATCGCGACGCCGCAACTCGCCGTCGGAGCGGATTCGTTGGTCCACCTCCGCCCCGCCGCACGCCGGCCGGGCTCAGCGGGGTTGCGGTATCGCGGCGGCGTCGGTCGGCAGGGCGTAGCGGTCGGGATCGACCGTTCCGGGCAGGTCCGTCGCCGGACGGCCGGGCACCGTGGGGTCGGGCATCGAGGGTTGGGCGGGCGGGGCGGGCACCGCGTGGAACGCGACACCGGGCGGCGGCTGGACGGGGACGACCCGACCCACCGGGACGGGCCGGCGCGGGGCTACGCCGCACCCGGCGAGGTCCTCCAGGCCGTTCGGACTCTGTGTCCCGGGCGAGTTGCCGGTGAAACAGTTGCCGGGGTCGGCCGCGGCCGTCACCAGGTCGACGCCGTTGTCGGTGACCCGATTGCCTTCGACGCGGTTTCCGACGGCCGGATGCCCGACCGGGTCGGTGACGACGATCCCGGCCGAGCGGTTGCCCCGGACGAGGTTGCGCGCGATCCGGTTCTCTTGGCCGCCCCCGATTCCGATGCCGATCCCGAAGCCACCGTCGGCCTGTTCGGGCGTGTCCGACGCGTTGTTGTCGGTGATCACGTTGCCGGCGATCACCGCGCCGTGTTGTGGTGCGAGCGCCTCCAGGTCGTTGGAGTTGACCGTCACCCCGACCCGATTGCCGACGACGCGGTTGCCGAGCACCGACAGGCCCTCCGAGGCGTTGGTGATCTCGATGCCGACCGCATTGCGCTCCACCGTGTTGCCGCGCACGAGCGTGTCGCACGGCTTGCACTGGCCCACGTAGATGCCGGAATCGGCCTGCCCGGAGGTGTAGGAGTCCTCGATGATGCCGCCGCGCGCGTCGAAGGCGTAGATGCCGTACAGCCCGTTGTTGTACGCGGTCACCTTGGTGGCCCGAAACCCCTGCACCATCGGGAACCGGGTGGTGTCCAGCGGGTTGTACGCCGAGCCGCCCGCGCCCCGCTGTTGCAGTTTCTCGTCGGTGACGCCGGTGAACAGGACGCCGTTGGCGAGGTAGCCGCGAACGGTGAGGTTCTCCACCACCGATCCGGCGCCGGTGACGGTGATGCCGTTGGCGAGCCGCACCCCGCCGTCGAGGATCACCGCGTTGCGATCCGTACCGCGCAGCACCACACGCGGTTTGGTGACCCGCACGCTCTCGCGGTACACGCCCGGACCGACCAGCACGGTGTCGCCCTCCACAGCGGTCTCCACCGCCTTCTGCACCGTGCGAAAGTCCTGCGGCACACGCAGCACGTTCCCGGCGGGGTGCTTCTCGGCGGACGCCTCGGCATCCGTCGACGAGGAGCAGGCCGCGATCATGGGTGCGACACACACGAGCGCCGGTGCCAGGTAGCGCAGCGTCGTCGTCCTGGCCTTGGTCCCCGTCCCCGTCCCCGCCCCCGTCCTTGCCCTCGTCCTCGCCCTCGTCCGGAAGACGCCGGACCGGGACGTCGGTTGAGGTAACGAGCAGCGCGGAGGCAGGAGTTGCATGACAGGTGTTCTATCGTCTGCAATGTCGCCCATGCATACCGACCCGGAAAACCGACGGGAGCAGGGCCGCCCTGCCACATCCGGTTTGGGACGCAGAGCCCTGCTCGCGACCGGAGCGGCGCTGGCCGCAGCGGTCGGCGCGGCGGCGGAACCGGTGGCGAACAACAGCCGGCCGCGGCGTGGCGGCGCCGCGCCCGACACCTCGCCGATCGCCTTTCACGGCCTGCGTCAAGCCGGGCTGACACAGCCTCAGTTGCCCGCGGCGCACATGCTGTCCTTCGACCTTCCGCCGACCTCCGTCACCGCGGACCGCGAGACCCTTCGCAACGTCCTCGCCGCGCTGACCCACACGCTGTCCACCGCAGCCGCCGGCACGCTGCCCGAGCCGCGCCTGCACACCGGAGAGACGACCCGACTCGCGTGCGTCGTCGGCGTCGGTCCCGCGATCGCCTCCCGGCTCGGCCTGAACGTGCCCCCCGAACTGGCCGACCTGCCGACCTTCCCCGACGATCGCCTGGACCCGGCCCGCGGCCACGGCGACGTACTGCTCCAACTGTGCGCCGCCGACCGCTGGACGCCGACCGTCGTCGCCGAACTGGCCACCACCGCCGTGCAGTCCGCCGGCGCCGTCCCGCGCTGGACCCAATCCGGCTTCCTGCCGCACACGGCACCAGGCGTCACCCCGCGAAACCTCTTCGGCTTCAAGGACGGCACCGCCAACCCCGACGAGCCCACCGCCCAGCGCTGGGTCTGGGGCCCACCGGGAGCCCATCAAAACGGAACCATCCTGGTCTACCGCAGAATTCACATGGACGTCGCCGGCTTCGCGGCGATCCCCGAGGACCGACAGAACACGATGATCGGCCGCCGGGCAGCCGACGGCATCCCACTCACCGGCACTGCCGAACACGACGACCCGGACATCTACGCCAAGCACCCCGACGGCGCCTACGTCATCCCGGCGACGGCCCACGTCCGCCTCAGCAGTCCCCGCCTCGACAGAGGCGCCCGCATGCTCCGCCGCAGTTACAACTACGACGACGGCCCGAACGACCGCGGCCTGCTCTTCTGCGCCTACATGCGCGACCCGGCCCTGTTCACCCGAGTCCAAAACCGCCTGGCGGCACGCGACGCCCTGCTGCCCTTCATCGAACACCGAGCCTCGGCCGTGGCCTACGTCCTCCCGGGCGCCACCCCGAACGAACCCCTCGGCCACCACCTCTGGACCTAGCGGCGGCCCCCCGGCTAGCGGTGGCCGCGCAGGCGGGCACGCAGCAGGTTGGGGTCGGTGGCCGTGGTGTAGGCGGCGCTGAGGACGTACACCTCGTTGCCGCGCAGCGCGACGGAGGTGGGGTTCTGGAGTCCGTCGGCGGCGTCCAGAACGGTGGTGTGGGTGCCGTCGGGCCGGATCCGCATGACGGTGTTGGGGCCGTTGACGGCGGCGAGGATGTCGTCGCCGCGGCCGGTGAAACCGAAGTCGTCGATGCCGACCATGCCCGATGCCTTGACCTGCGGCGTCCCCGCGCGGTTTCCGGAGCGGATGGGGATCCGCAGGAGGGTGCCCTGGTCGAGGTTGGTCACCCACAGGGCGCCGTTGTGTACTTTCGCGCCGTTGGCGCCGAGGAAGCCGGCGGAGGCGAGTTCGGGGGCGGTGGACCAAGCGGTCGGCGTGCCGCCGCTGGTGGGGACGGTCCACACGGTGCCGAGCACCGAGTCGGTGATGTAGAGCCGCTTGGTGCGCTTGTCCAGGGCCAGCCCGTTGGGCAGGCTGTTGGCGGGCAGTGCGGCGATGCGCTGGGGGGCCTGTCCGGGGCGCAGCCGCCACAGCCCCGTCAGGTCGGCCGTGCCGGTCGCGTACAGCACGTACAGGGTGCCGTCCGTGTTACGGACGATTCCGGTGGCCAAGGCGAACCCGAGGGCGGGCGTGTTGACTCCGCCGTCGGCGGGTGCGGGCAGCGTGGCCAGGATGCGCGTCGTGCCCCAGGGGGTGATCTGGGCTACCTGGCGACTGCCGGCGAAGGTGACGGCCGCCGTGCCGTCAGGCAGCAGGGCGATGTTCTCCGGCATCTGGCGCGCCGACAGGTCGAAGTGGGAGGCGAGCCGTACATCCGCCAGTGGTTCCCTCGTGTGTGTCGCGTTGGCCGGCGCGGCGGCCGTAAAGGCGGCTGCGGCTGCCAGCACGGTGGCAAGGGTGATCTTGACGCTTCGCTTGGACATGGTTCGTTCCTTCACGTGTGTTTCGGAGGATGCGTTTTCCGGCATGCGGAACAGGCGTGCGGCTGCGGGCAGTCGGGCCCGCGCATGTGGTCTCGGGCGTTGCGGTTTTGGGCATGCGGCGGCCGTGGCGCGGCGCCCTGGTCGAGTGGGCTCCTCGGCGAGCCGGTCGTGCCGGCGCTGCCGCGGGGCGAGGAAGCTCGGGTCAGGTGGTGCGGGCTTCGGCGGCGTGGAGCGGCCGGGTCGCTTCCGGTGGTGCGGTGGCATGGGCGAGCAGGGTCAACGCCGTCGCGGAGGGGGAGCCGGGGGCGGCCGTGGCCACCACCAGGACGGGGCCGTCTCCTTGGGGGCTCTGCAGGGTCTGCTGAGCGGCGGTCAGGGTCCCGACCAGGGGATGGCGCATCTCGTACTCGGCGACATCACATTGCCTGATCCGATGGTTGGCCCACATCGTGGCGAACTCCGGGCTGCGCATGGTCAGTTCGCCGATCAGTGCGGCCAAGAGTGGGTCCTGCGGGTGTCGCCCGGCCGTCAGGCGCAGGTTGCCCACCACGGCCTTGGCCTTGGCGGGCCAGTCGGTGTACAGATCGCGGGTGTGTGCGTCGAGGAATACCAGCCTGGCCATGTTGGGCCGTAGGCCGGGATCGTTGGGACTCTCCAGGTCGAGATGGCCGGCGAACAGCGCGTGGCCCTGCCGGTTCCAGGCCAGGACGTCGCTGCGTCGACCGATGACGATGGCGGGTGTGCCCTCCATCGCCGCCAGCAGGGCGCGAGTCGCCTCGGTGACGTGTTCGGCCCGCAGCCGAGCCGCGGGCTTGCCTCGTTTCGGTACCCGGGCCAGTTCGTGCAGGTGGGCACGCTCGGAGTCGTCCAGTCGCAAGGCGCCCGCTATGGCGTCGAGTATCTCGGGGGATGCGTTGCGGGACTGACCCTGCTCCAGGCGGGTGTAGTAAGGAGCGCTGATGCCGGCGAGCATCGCCACCTCCTCGCGCCGCAGGCCCGGAACCCGGCGCCGCTCGCCGTAGCTCGGCAGCCCGACGTTCTCGGGCCGCAGCCCGCCCCGGCGGGCCTGAAGGAATTCGGCGAGGTGCCCGTGCTTGTCCATGGTGCCGAGTATGCGGACCGCCGGAGATCCGCGCCTGACCCCCTTGGGGTACGGCTTCGCAGGGTCTGGCTCGGATCGGCCCCGGTCCCCAGGATGAGCACGTCCCCTACACCGTTTACATCGTTTCCGGGAGTAGTCATGAGCGGCAACACCAGCAACGGCAACAGCAGCGCCGGCGGAACCACCACCGACCTGCGGCACCCACTTGCCGGGCTCGACCCGACTCCCTTCGCGTTCACCCGGCGGAGCTGGATCGACGCGACGCCGGACTCCCTCTACGACCTCGTCACCGACGTGTCACGGATCGGGACGTGGAGCCCGAGCGCCGACCAGGTGAACTACGCCCCCGGCGACGGCCCGCGGGTCGGCTCCCGGTTCAGCGGTCGCAACCGCCGGGACGGGCGCGAGTGGGTCACCGAATCCGAGGTGGTGCGGGCCGATCCGGGCACCGCGTTCGCCTTCGTCGTCGGCGGCGCCGAGGACGGCATCGTGCGCTGGACCTGGCACTTCCGCAAGCAGGGCAGGGGCAGCATCGTCGAGCAGTCCTGGCAGCTGCTGCGCACTGATCCGGTCCTGGGCGACACCCGCGAAGACATCCAGACCTTGCGCGACCACATGGCAGACAGCGCCGAATCCACACTGCTCGCACTGGCGGAGTGGATCGCCGACCGCCGTGATTCCTCAAGCTAGGGATCACCGAGTCCTCGGCGAGCCACGCACAGTGGCCACGCCTCTTCACTTGATGCCGGACAGCCACCGACCATGTGCATGGTCGGCATTGGGATTCGCGCACGCACACCGCCCCGGCCGGCCTCCGGCGGGCCGGCGGCCCCGCCGTCTCGGTCGGTGAGCGGCCTGGTCAGGCCGGGTTGTCCCCGACCTGACCGGTGGTGCCCCCAGCAGGATTTGAACCTGCGACACCCGCTTTAGGAGAGCGGTGCTCTATCCCCTGAGCTATGGAGGCGTTGGGGCCGGTGGCCCCGCAGGACAGGGTAGCGGAACGACTGTGGGGGTGTCCGGTGGCTTTGGGGTGGGTCAGGGTTTGGCGACCGTGAGGATGACGGCGGAGTCTTCCAGGGCCTCCAAGGAGTGCTGTTCGGCGGGGAGGAGGAGCAGGTCGCCGGAGGCGCCCTCGACGGTGTCGGATTCGGTGGTCAGGCGGACGTGGCCGGTGAGGACGATCAGTGAGGCTTCGCCGGGGCTGTGGTGCTCGGACAGGGTGTTTCCCTTGGTCAGGGCGATCAGCGTCTGGCGCAGCGAGTGGGCGGTGCCGCCTGTCATGGTGCTCGAACTGCGGCCGGCGGGGATCGTGCGGGCCGCGTCGAGATGTTCCTTGGTGAGGGCGCGAAGCGATATTTTGTCCATGTATGTCAGTCTCGGGCGCGCCCCATGGGTGCGCACGTTCTGATGTACTCGGGGATGCAGGGGCCCTCGGGAACCGTGATGCTGGGCGGATGAGCACAGCGTGGTCGTTGCCGCGTATGTGCGCCGCGGCGTTTCGATCGTGTCCCCGGACGAGGAGAAGAACACTTGCTCCAGCGAAGAATGAAACTCACGACCACCGACGAAAGCATTCGCACCCGGGGCACTGTTTTCGATCGGAACGGGGCGTTGGTCGCCGACTACCGGATCGGGAATCGGTCCGGCCGGCCCGCCGCGCTGGATCTGCGGTTGCATCGTCTGCCCGCCGAGGCCGCCGCTCCCGCGATCCTGACCGCGTTGCCGGGCTGGGTGGTGTCCACCGGCGCCGACACCGGCGCGGTGCTCCTGGCGTCCGGAGGGCGTTTGTTGCGGCACCTTCACCGGTACACCCGGGACCTGGGCGCGGGGGGGCGAGGTCGAGGACGCGGTGTGGGCGGATCCGGCGGTCGAGGTGCGGCCTGCCGAGAGCGTGCCCTCCGCGGCGCTGTACCCGACCTGGCTCGTCGCCTATGCGCCCGATCACCCGGACCGGCGCGCAGGCGCCGAACCGAGCGACCTGGACGGGATCTACGCCGGACACGTCCTCGGCCCGCTGATGCCGTGCAGCGTGGTGGCTTTCGATGCCGGGCGGCCGGTCGCGGCGGCCCTGGTCAACGATGCCGAGTTGTACGGACCGTGGATCGGGGAGATCTTTCGCGACCCCGATCCGCGTTATGCGGGGCTCGGTGGCCGACTGCTCCGACACGCGCTGGGGCGGGCCGCGAAGGACGGCGTCGAGGCCGTCGGGCTCGCGGTGACCGAGGGCAACCCGGCTCGCGCGGTGTACGAGCGTCTGGGGTTCCGGCAGACCGGGTCGCTCATGAACATCGTGCTGCCGGGTGGGGAGCGGTAGGCGAGCGGGCACACCGAGGGGAGCGGCGTCGGCGTCGGGGCCGTGGGGGCCTGTCCGTAACGGCCGGTGCGTTCGGTCGCCGGTGGGGGCCGGTGTCGGTCGGTGTCGCCTCGCGGTTTCGGGCTGGGGCCGGGCGGTGTCGTGGTCCGGCTTCAGGAACATCCGCAGGTCGCCGGCCGTTGAGCGTTTCGGTAGGCAAGCAGGGGTGTGCATGTGAGGGACGAGGCCGGGCAGGCGTTCTGCGCGGGTCTCCTGCGGTCGATGCGGGATCACCGCCGGTCAACCTTTCAACCGTACATCTCCGGACGGAATACCACAGGCTTCTCGTTCGTTCGAATTATTGACGAACGCGAGTGAAAGCGAGGGCTAGAGCATGCCGACTACACGTGGTGTGGCCCGACAGGGCGCCGAGCGAGTGGCGGCTTCCCGCACGCGGAAGGCTGCCGACGTCGAGCGCGACACGGTCGGTGTGTACCTGGACGAGATCAGCCGCACCAAGCTGCTCGACGCGGAGCGCGAAGTCGAGATGTCGAAGGACATCGAGGCCGGACTGTACGCGCAACGGCTCATCGACGACGGCGCCGTACCCAAGGGCGTGGACGAGGACGAGCTGCGCAGGCTGATCGAGCGCGGGGCTCAGGCGAAGGAACTGTTCATCCAGGCCAACCTGCGCCTGGTGGTCTCGGTCGCGCGGCGCTATCCGCGCAGCGGGATGCCGTTCCTGGACCTGGTTCAGGAAGGGAATGTGGGCCTGGTGCGCGCGGTCGAGAAGTTCGACTACGCGAAGGGCTTCAAGTTCTCCACCTACGCGACGTGGTGGATTCGGCAGGCGATCACCCGGGCGATGGCCGACCAGGCCCGCACCGTGCGACTGCCCGTGCACCTGGTCGAGGAGCTGAGCAAGATTCGGCGCGTCCAGCGCGAGTTCGCGCGGGACAACGGCCGTGACCCCGAGATCACCGAGATCGCCGAGGCCGTGGGCTCGACGCCTACGCGCGTCATCGACGTCATCGGCTGGGCCCGCGACCCGATCAGCCTGGACACTCCCGTCGGTGACGACGGCGAAACCGAGCTGGGCGAACTGGTGCAGGAGACCGACCCGTTGACGCCCGAGGACATCACCCTCGCGACGCTGCGACGTGAGCAGATAGCGGGTCTGGTCGGGCGACTCGACGGCCGGACCGCCAAGATCCTGCGGGCGCGTTACGGCATGACCGACGGCAAGGAACACACGCTGACCGAGGTCGGCAAGCAGCTCGGTCTGACCCGCGAGCGGATCCGTCAGATCGAGAAGCAGGCACTGGTCGAGCTTCGCGAACTGGCCACCGCCGAGGGGCTCGAAGCAGCCTGACCCGACACGGGATGTGCCGATGGCGGCGCGCCGTGGGGCTTTGGGGCGCCGCCTCGGGTGTCCGCGGGTGACCGGCGCGCCGAACTCCTGCGGACCCGCGAGACACTGGCCGCAAGACCGAGACCGACGTGAAGAAGGCGGACGTGACCGAGGCGAGCGAGCCGAACCGGCCGAACCGGCCCGAGCGACGTGATCCGTTCGGCTGGGACGGGCACGACCTGCTGCCCGACATGAGTTCCGACGAGACCGACTCCGGGTGGGGCGAGGACCGCACCACCACCGACCCGTCGGATCTGCGCCGGTTCCTCGACGACAAGCCGCCGCACCACATGTGAGCCGAGACCACAGGTGAGCCGAGACCGCGAGGACTGCGAGAGCTTCGACAGGCACCAAGGCGGGCCCGCACCTTCTTCGTGAAGGAACGGGCCCGCCGTCGTGTGCGTCGAGGCGTCAGAAGCCGGAGCGCTCGTCGCCGGGAGCGGCGTGCGAACCGGGGGTGCCCCGGCGGGTGTAGCCCGAGTCCGGGTCGAGCCGCTGGGCGAGCAGGTCGCGAATCTCGGTGAGGAGCTCGGCTTCGGTCAGCTCCTTCGCCGCTACCTGGCCGAGGGCGCGCTTGCGCTTCTCCATCATGTGGTTGAGCGGCAGAACGAGCAGGAAGTACACGACCGAGGCCGTGATCAGGAAGGTCAGCCCCGCGCTGAGGACCGAGCCCCACAGCAGTTCGACGCCGGTGGCCTGGCCCTTCGCGTCGACCCCGCACGGGCCCTTGATGCACGACTTGTAGTTGTCGAGGTTCTTCGTGCCGATCGCACCCACGACCGGGTTGATCATCCCCTTCACGAACGCGTTCACGATGGCCGTGAACGCGGCGCCGATGACCACGGCCACAGCCAGGTCGATGACGTTTCCGCGCATGAGGAACTTCTTGAAGCCGCCCACTGCTTGATTCCCATCAATCTTGATCGGTCGAAGCTTCGAGGGGCCGTCCGATCGGCGGGGAATCAGAACAATCGCCTCATTCGCCCCCGCCCGGATATTCGCCGGGCACCCCTGGAAGCCGGACAACCGTTGGAGTCTGGTGTCATTGGCGATCCGCCGCAACAGCGCCGCTCGCGAGTCGGCGGATCGTATAGGTCAGTGTGGGGCCTGTCGCGACCCCCGCAAGCTCGGCCGCGACGGACCGGCGGACTTCGAGCATCAGCAACGCGCCGGTTGACGAGACCGCCGCCGTCGAGGCGGGCGGACGGGCGAGGACGACCGCGTCGGAGGCGACCAAGCGGGCCGGCCCCGGTTGCCGGTCCGCAGGCGCGGCCAGTACGTCGATCCGGTCGCCCGGCCGCAGCACCGCCACCGCGTCGGCGTCGGCGAAGCGCGCCGGCAACACCACGCTGCCGGTGTCGGACACGCCGCCCGGCCGGGCCACCCGCACGTCGGTCAGCGGCTCGCCGCGCCGCAGCGGACCGGTCAGCGCGACCCCCTCGGTTTGCCGCACGGCACGCAGAACCCCCGCCGGACGCAGGGCAGTCGGTATGTCCACGAGCGCCACGTCGGCGGGCCCGGGGACGGCGCCGGCCGGCAGATCGCGCGCCGCCACCACGATTGGTGTCGTCGGCGTCGAGGCCGGCCGCACCGCCACGATCAACGCGAGCACGGCCACCGCCGCCGACAACGCCGCCAGGCCGCGCCGATGCCGCGCCAGCACCCGCCGCAGCGCCGGCCGCGCGGTCGAGCCGCGCGGCGATCCCGGCAACGGACCCGACGACGCGAACGACGAGCCGAACGGCGCACCGAACGACGAGCCCGGGGGCGATCCCATCGCAGCCATCGGGTACCTCCTACACAGGGACGAGACGAACACAAGCGCACAGCTGTGCGGCTCGACCCCCGCCGGAACCGGGGCGTGGAAACGAGAGCCGAGCCGCGTCCTCACCGTGCCGCGTCGATGCCGGCGCCCGGCCGGTCCCGCCAACCCCTGTGGACAAGTTCGCCCCTGTGGAAACCGTTCGGCCTCGTGTGGGTGACAGCCACCAACGGCCCGGCGAGCCCCCGACAACCGCGCGAAAACCACCCATCCACAACCCGCACTCCACACCCACGCCCTGCACGCACCCCGCACCAGCACCCCGCGCCCGCACCTCACCCGCCCGGCTCCCCACGCCGCACGCCCCACGCCCACGCCCAACCCACCACCACACAGCAAGAAGCCGCCACCCGATCGGATGACGGCCTTCAAGCCTCAAACAAAAAACGCGCCTCGAAGCGAAATCCCAAACGCCTCGAAACCACACACAACACCGAAGCGCGCCCTACGCGGGTCGCTCCACCTCCGCCGTCCCACACGCACACGACCGAGTCTTCGGCAGCGCCGCCACCACGTCGAACAGCAGCGTGCGCAACCGGTCCACGTTGGCCGCGAAGACTTCCATCACCTCGGCGTGGGTCACGCCCTCGCCCGCCTCGACGCCCGCGTCCAGGTCGGTGACCAGCGCGATGGCCGTGCAGCACAGGCCCAACTCGCGCGCGAGCACGGCCTCCGGGTGGCCGGTCATGCCGACGATCGACCAGCCCTGCGCCGCGTACCACTTGGATTCGGCGCGGGTGGAGAAGCGCGGCCCCTCGATCACCACGAGCGTGCCGCCGTCCAACGGCGACCAGCCGGCGTCCCGCGCGGTCGCGGTGACCACCGCGCGACCGTCGGCGCAGTACGGGTCGGCGAACGTCGTGTGCACGACCGGCGGGATCGTGCCGTCGGCGAGCGGCAGCCCGTCGAAGAACGTCTGGGTGCGGCCCGACGTACGGTCCACGAGCTGGTCGGGGACCACGAGTGTGCCCGGGCCGAGTTCGGCCCGCAGACCGCCCGTGGCGCACGGCGCGAGCACCTGCGTCACACCGACGGCGCGCAGCGCCCACAGGTTGGCGCGGTAGTTGATCCGGTGCGGCGGGATCGAGTGGTCGCGGCCGTGGCGCGGCAGGAACGCCACCCGACGGCCGGCGATCTCGCCCAGGAACAGTGCGTCACTGGGCGCGCCGTACGGCGTCTGCACCCGGACCTCGACGACGTCCTCCAGGAACGCGTAGAACCCGGAGCCGCCGATCACACCGATCTCGGCCGGGGCCACGCCCGTCGGCAGCACGCTGTCCGCCATCGCTCAGGCCGCCGACGACGTCGAACCGGACGAGCCGGACGACGACGAGGAGGACGAAGACGAGGACGAGCCCGACGACGAACCGGCCGAGGACGACCCCGAGCCCGACCCCGACCCCGAGCCCGAGTCAGAAGACGACCCGGACGACGAACCCGACGCCGTCGCGGAAGCCGTCGCGGGCGTGCCCGCAGGCGTGGAGGACGTGTTCGAACCGCGGCTGTCGGTCCGGTAGAAGCCCGAGCCCTTGAACACGACGCCTACGGCCGAGAAGACCTTGCGCAGCCTGCCCTGGCAGGCGGGGCACTCGGTCAGCGCGTCGTCCGTGAACTTCTGGACGGCCTCAAGCCCCTCGCCACAGGCGGTGCACTGGTACTGGTACGTCGGCACGGTCTGGTCCTCCTTCGACAGACAGGTCAGCTGGGTACTGGCACTCTCACCTGTCGAGTGCCAATGGTGCAGCATGCAGCGGAGTTCCGTCCACCACGGCCGCCGCCACCGGTGTAACGGGTGTCACATCGGTGGCTTCGGACGCGGGGGCGGAGGTGGTGGTGGACGCGTTGGCAAAGGTGTGACCGGCAGCGCTGCCGGAGGTGTCGGCGAAAGAGCGTACGGAGGGCTTCAGCAGCCGTTGACCGATGGTGACCGCGACGAAGCCGATCCCGGCCGCGGCGAAGGTCAACGCGAAGCCCGCGCCCGAGTCGTACGCATCGGTCAGCGTCCCGGAGAACGTCGACCCGAGCGCGAGCCCGAGACCGATCGCGCCGGTCAGCCACGTGAACGCCTCGGTCTTCGCCGCCGCCGGCACGAGCGTGTCCACGAGAGTGAACCCGGTGATCAGGGTCGGCGCGATGGCCAATCCACACAGCAACGCGACGGGGATCAGGATTCCCACGTTCGGTACGACCCACAGCGGCGCCGTGCCGAGCGCGAGCAGCGCGAAGGTCACCAGGAGCCTGCGGTGCGCCGCACGGCGCCATGCGACGGCCCCGTAGACCGCGCCGGCGATCAGGCTGCCGCCCGCGAAGACCGCGTACAGCGCGCCCGCGAGGCCCGGCTTGCCGGCTTCCTCGGCGAACGCGGTGACGGACACCTGAACGGTCCCGAAGATCGCGCCGATGCAGACGAACGCGCCGACGAGCAGGCGTACGCCGCCGATCCGCAGCGCGGACACCCGCGGGGCGTCGCCCGCCGCGCGGATCACGCGCGGTGGTGCGGTGGTGCGCTCCAGGGCGAAGAGCAGCGAGCCGCCGACGGTCAGCATCGCCTCGACCACGAGCCCGGCGGCCGGGTGGACGCCGGTGGCCAGGAAGGTCGCCACCACCGGGCCGACCACGAAGGTGAACTCGTCGGTGACCGACTCGAACGCGAACGCGGTCGGCAGAAGTGGGGACGCCTCCAGACGTGCGGCCCACCGGGCCCGGACCATCGGCCCGATCTGCGGCACGGACGCTCCCGAGAGCGCGGCGGTGACGAAGAGCAACCACAGCGGGGCGTCGTGCAGTGCCGCCACGATCACCGCGGAGACCGCGGCGCCGTGCAGCAGCGCCCCCGGGATCACCACGGCCGACTGGCCGAAGCGGTCGGCGAGGCGACCCGTCTGTGGGCCCACGAAGGCGAGCGCGACGGCGGCCGCGGCCGACACCAGGCCGGCCGTTCCGTACGAGCCGGTCGTGTGCTTGACCAGCAGCACGATCCCGATCCCGAGCATCGCGTAGGGCAGCCGCGCGACCAGCGCGGGAAGAAGGAACCGCCACGCGGACGGGGTCCGCAGAAGTGACGAGTACGTGGAGATCACGCGCATCGCCCCCGACGGGGACGTACCGCGCTCCGATGCGTGGGCATCGTCGGCTATCGCTTCCTGCCACCTGGTAGCGCACATGGGAAACCCCGGTGCGCCGAGAGCTGTCCTCGAAAAGCGTCCACCGGGGTAGATACCGGACCACTGTGCTCCGGCCGCCATGCGGTCAC
Organism: Streptomyces sp. SID3343; assembly: GCF_009865215.1. GTDB lineage: Bacteria > Actinomycetota > Actinomycetes > Streptomycetales > Streptomycetaceae > Embleya. Next base: position 27,960 of record NZ_WWJX01001327.1, read on the forward strand.
GACGCCAGCCCTGCGTCAGGCAGAGTCGGTGTGTGGAGAGGCATAGCCGGAGGGCATCTGTGGCGCCTTCCGGCAATCAACTGTCGAATCCTACAGTTCTCGGGCGTCCCTCGCGGCGAAACGTCGGCATTGTGACCAAGATCGCCCGCCGTGAAGGGCCGGGTGAGTCCCGTTCTCAACCCGGAGGCCGCCGGGACGCCGAGGCCCCGGGTCGTCGAATATCGGACCCGGAACACGAACACGCGGGGGGCAGGTCTTCGATCCCCGCGCCCCCGCACCCCCGCACCCCCGCGCGTCC
>NZ_WWJX01001328.1 GCF_009865215.1 Streptomyces sp. SID3343
GCCGTTCAGGGCGATGAACCTGCGGTCGTTTCCGGCGCGGCGGGAGGACTCCGCGCCGCCGCGGCGCGAGGAGTGCCCGGTGGGGCGGAAGTCCAGGTCGGCCCGTTGCGCCGAGGCGGGTGATGATGTCGCCGATGGTCTCCGGGGTGAGGCCGTGCTCGCTGACGGTGTGCCGGCGCGGGTGCAGGCGACGGGAAAGGAAGCCGTCGGGGTCGGTGTCCTCGGTGTCCAGGGCGGCGGCCGCCTGCCGGGCCGCCCGGTGCGCACCGGGCAGGTGGAGGGGCACTGGCCGTACTTCACCTTGGGCCTGCGCGGCTTGGTCTTGGACACCCGCATCTGCGGTCGGCCGAATGAACCTGCTACTCCGCAGGAAGAGGACTCAACGGGATCTGGGACAACGCCCAGCGCGTGAACGTGAGCAGAGCCTCGCCGACGATGTCCCCAAGCCGGTCGAAATCCTCCGGCAGCACGTTGAGCAGGAGGTGCTCGACTTCCCGGTCGGCCCGCTTGATCATGACGAGGCAGCGATAACAGGGCTTGGGAGGACGTTCAAGAAGGATCGCGCGCAGAGACCCCGTCGGATCGTCGGGCAGGCACTGATCAAGCCATCCAGGCTCGCGTCCCCTGCCGAGGTTGAGGCGCTCGCTCTTCGAACTCAGCTCTACGAGGACCTGCTTGTTCACACGCTTGATCTCTTTGGGGACGTTCAGCGGCATGAAGGCAGGTTATCCACCAACGGCCAGAACGCGAGGGGCCGCCAGCAAAGACCATGACCTGCGGCACTCCAACACACAGTGACTGCACCGACGCTTTGGCAGCAATACTCGCGACAGTTGAATACGCGAGCCCACCAGTACCGAGACCGACGTCGCAGAGCAATCAGGTCTTTCCGACGGTCCGAGGCGGCGCACAGGCGGTCTTGTGTAAGAGTGGCGCACTGGCCGAAATGGTCATGGGGACGCAGTCCGGGTCCACGGACGTGGACCGCTGCGGCCGCGAAGGCAGTCGATGCGCAAATGGGCTTCATGGGTGAATCGGGGCTGTTCCGTGGCGAGTTGGGCGACGTAGCACGTCATCCATAGTTCTCGGATGTCACGGAGGAGCGGGTACCCGGGCCACGCGGTGACATCGACGCCGTAGGTTTCGACAAAGGCGTCATAGTCGGCCCGGCCGGGGATCGGCGCGGCCGGATCCTGCCGGTCGTGTTCACCGAGTTCCACGACACGCCCGCACCCGGTGGTCGTCCCATGCTGGGCGGCCACCCTCGGGGACGACACCCCGTTCCGGCGGTGGCCGATCGACGGGCTCGCCGCGCCCGGCTTCCGGCCTCCCCGCCGACGGGCCACGGCGTCACGGACCCGCGTCGGTATCGGTGCTCGGCGAAACCCCGGGATGTCGCGCACTCGTCCCCGGCGTCACCGGGGGTCGAACGTGAGGATGTCTCCGGGTTGGCAGTGGAGTTCCCGGCAGATCGCGCTCAGGGTGCTGAAGCGAACGGCCTTGGCACGGTCGTTCTTGAGGATCGACAGGTTCGCAACCGTGACTCCGACGCGTTCGGCGAGCTGGGCCAGGGTCATGTCGTGGTCGGCCAGCAGTCGATCGAGGTGGCAGTGGATCGCGTGCGAGTCCTCCGGGGGCATCAGACCAGGCCCTCCGTGTCCTCGCGCAACCGCGCACCCCGGCGGAACGCCGCGGCGGCTGCCGCGGTCAGCACGGCCCCGAAGAGCGCCACCTCGTCGACGGCATAGGGGGTGTGGGCGGTCTGCTTCATCGGCGTGCCGTCGACCAGCAGGTTCGTCGTCAAGACGTCCAGAGCCGGGGGAAGTGTGCCGATCAACAGGACGGCCCCGGCGATGACGAGCAGGCGGCGCACGTTCCTCGGATCGAAAAAGTCCTCCATGTGAAACGTGCGGGCCAGGCGAAGGAGTGCGTCGAAGACGACGAGCAGCAGGACCGCGCCGACCAGCTCGGGCAGGATCAGCAGCAGCCGGTCTGCGAGATCCGGGCTGTGGAAGACCAGCTCCGCCCGGCCGGTCCCGCGCAGGGTCACCGGCCCGGAGGTCGTCGCGTCGGGCAAGGCCCCGTGGACGTCGGTGTCGACCGTGCGCGTGGTGGTCGCGAGCGAGAGCGGGCCGACGACCCCGACGATCGGGAGCAGGACCTTGAACAGGCCCACCAGCAGCAGGCCGAGCCCCGCGATCCAATCCAACGCGTGGTTGTTGGTCTGCACCCACCGGGACGATGTTTCGGATATGTGAATCCCCTCGACTCCGACTGCACCATATTGCTAATCGATAGTATCGATAAACGATATGGGATCGTCGAGTCGCGTAACAACCGGTCGGAGGTCCGCGTTGTGTCGTGGCGAGCAGGAGCACCCGCGGGCCCGGACCGCATCCCGGGCCGGCGCCCGCCTTGTGTGGACCACGACATGAGTTTGCGGCGGCGCAGGCGTGGGCCGGCGAGCCGGCCCACGCCGACGGACTGCGCTTCGTCACCGCGATCCGCATCTTGAACTCCGGGCAGAACCCGAAGCGCTTCGGCGCCCGCCGGCCGGGGTGACGCTCCACAACTTTCCGTCCGACCGGTCCGGCGGCCCGCAACGCATCCCGATTCCCCGGCACCCGGCGCAGTCCTCCTACATCCGCGATGGTCTCCCGAGCAGGAGACCGCCCTACGCCCGATCGAGATGACCTCGGACAGCCACGGTTGTGTCGTTACCCGGACGCCTCGGGCCCCGTCGGTGCATGCGGACGGCCGGATCGCTCGCCTACGGTCCCCGGAGCCACGGCCCGAGGTCGAGGCGGGACACTGCGCGGCCTTTCGCCCGCGGTCCTGCCCCCGGAGGCCCGCGCCCCGCACCGCTGGGCTGCGGGGCGCGGGACGAAAGCGGCTTGCCGCGTGGTGACGCGACCCTCAGCGGAGTTTTCGGAAGAACTCGCGGACGTCGGCGACCAGGAGGTCGGGGGCCTCCATCGACAGGAAGTGGCCTCCGCGGTCGAGTTCCTTCCAGTGCACCACGTTGTGGTCGCGTTCGGCCCACCGGCGGATGCTCACGTCATGAGCGGAGACCAGGACGCCGGTCGGTACGGTGCCGCGCTCGGCGGCCGGCCAGGACCCGGTGCCGGATGCGGTTCCGCCACCCGATTCGTCGTCGTGCTCGCCGACCGGGCCTTCGGGCTCCGCGCCCCAAGAGGCGTTCTCCGCGCCCCAGGACGCGCCTTCCTCGCCTGCCTCCGCCCCCCAATCGCCGTCCCCGTTCCACGAGTTCGCGGAAATCTCCTCGTAGTACACCTGTGCGGCCGACGCGGCGGTGCCGGTGAACCAGTAGAGGGCCACATCGGTGAGCATCCGGTCGCGGTCGACGCTGTCCTCGGGCAGGCCTTCCTCCGGGTCGGTCAACTCCTTGAACTTCTCGACGATCCAGGCGAGTTGGCCGACAGGGGAGTCGTTGAGCGCGTACCCCACGGTCTGCGGCCGCTTGGCGTTGCACTGCAAGTAACCGTCGTTGAAGTCCTGCATCGCCTGCCAACGGCGCTGTTCGGTCGCGGTCAGGCCCTCCGTCTCACCCGCCAGGCCGATCGGGAAGGTGACCAGGGCATTGACGTGAATCCCGGCGACGTGCTCCGCGTCGCACCTGCCCAGCGCGGGGGCGACCCACGCGCCGGTGTCGTAGCCCTGCACCCCGTAGCGCGCATACCCCAGGCGGGCCATCAGCCGCGCCAGCACCGCGCCCATCCGGGACGCGCCCATCCCCGGCCCGGCCAGCGGCGTGGAGAAACCGAACCCCGGCAGCGACGGGACGACCAGGTGGAACGCCTCGGACGGGTCGCCGCCGTGGGCGCGCGGATCGGACAGCGGCCCGATCACGTCGAGGAAGTCCACCACCCCGCCCGGCCAGCCGTGCAGCAACATCAGCGGCAGCGCATCCGGCTCGGGCGAACGCACGTGCAGGAAATGGAGGTTCTGGTCCTCGACGGTGGTGACGAACTGCGGATGCTCGTTGAGCGCCGCCTCCTGCGCCCGCCAGTCGTAGGACGTCCGCCAGTACTCGGCGAGCTCCTTGAGATACCCGACCGGCACCCCTCGGCTCCAGCCGACCCCGGCCACCTCGTGCGGCCAACGGGTGGCCGCCAGGCGCGCGTTCAGATCGTCGAGGTCGCTCTGTGGGACGTTGATGCGGAACGGGCGTACGCCCTCTGTCGTCGTCATGCCCACCACGCTACGAACCCCTTAGGACGACTTCGGTCCTAAGCTTCCGGCAGTCTTGTCCCATGCTGCAGACCTCCGCGCGACTGCTCAAACTGCTGTCCCTGTTGCAGACCCACCGCCACTGGTCGGGCACCGAACTGGCCGCCCGCCTCGAGATCACCCCGCGCACCGTCCGGCGCGACGTGGAACGGCTACGCGAACTCGGCTACCCGGTCCACGCCACCCAAGGCACCGCCGGCTACCGCCTCGGCGCCGGCGCGACGCTGCCGCCGCTGCTCCTCGACGACGACGAGGCGGTCGCGGTGGTGATCGGGCTGCGCTCCGCGGCGGACGGCTCCGTCGCCGGTATCGAGGCGACCTCGTTGCGGGCACTCACCAAGCTGGAGCAGGTCCTGCCGTCCCGGCTGCGACACCGCGTCCAGACCCTGCACGCCGCGACCGTCCGGGCCGGTGTGGCCCCCTCGCCACAGGTGTCGCCGACCACGTTGATGGCGATCGCCGACGCCTGCCGCCGGCACGAACGACTGCGCTTCGACTACACCGGCCCACGCGGCGAGGAATCGGTCCGCAGTACGGAACCGCACAGCCTCGTCCACTTCGGCAGGTACTGGTACCTGGTCGCCTGGGACACCGACCGCGAGGACTGGCGCACCTTCCGCGTCGACCGGCTCGCTCCGCGCACGCCGACCGGCCCGCGCTTCGCGCCACGCGACGCGCCCGACGGCGACGTGGCCGGCTACCTCGCGCACCGGCTGTCCTGGCGGACCTGGCCCTGCCGGGCGACGGTCACGCTGCACGAGTCCGCCGAGACGATCCTGCGGCGCATCTGGCCCGGCATGGGCATCGTCGAGCCGCTCGACGACGGCAACTGCCTGCTGCGCCTGGGCGCCGAGACCGCCCGGGACCTGGCCTGGATGATCACTTCGGTGGACGTCGACTTCACCCTCGACGAGGCACCGGCCGAGGTCGCCGACGCGCTCCGCAGCCAGGGCGAGCGCTGCCTGCGCGCGGTGCGGTAGCGCGTCGCTGTGCCGGGTGGGCAGATCACACGCACAGTCGGCGGGTACGGAATCGACCCGCATGGGGACCCCGGGCAGCTCACGCTCGTACGTCACAGGACGCCCTCGTGGTCCACCACGTCCGAGATCTCCGGAGTCGAAGACGGCGACGGGGCCGCGCGAAGCGCGCACACCCGGCGGGTGAGTTCGAGATCGGCCGGCGGCCGATCTCCAGCCCCCGCCCACCCGGCCCGACCCGGGCCCACTCGCCCCCCCGGGCGGCCGGCTGCACCGGGTCTACGACACCGCCTGACCCCACCCACCACGACGGAAGGGCCGGCCCCAGGCATCGGGCCGGCCCTTTCGTCACACGCACCGCCATGTCCGGCGCATCCCCAACGCGTCGAGCGCTGCGATCCGCCCCGCCGGCGACTTCGCCCGCCTGCTCCCGGTGGTGGTCACCCACACCCCCAGCCGTACGTCCTGCGGCCACCCGTCGAACGCCACCACGGTCTCCATGTGGGCGCGTGGGACTTCGAGGTGGCCGTGCACGCGATGGGCGGGGTACCGCGGCTGTACGAGTGCGAGGGATCGCGCGCGGCGGCCGCGGAGCACGCCGCGGTCCTGTCGAGCGAGGACGTGCCGGGCTGCGGGATACGCGCACTCGCCGTCCCCGATGCTCTTCGAGCGGGACGGGGCCACACCCGGATCAGTACTTGTCGAAGGACACGGCCTTGGGGTCCGACACCCAGCCGCCGCCGCGGCTGCTGGCCTGGGCTCCTGAGCGCAGACGGAATTCCTTGCCGGTGCAGTTCGGCTTTTCCCAGACCCGCAGAGTGACCGAGGCGTTGTTCGTCACGATCACGACCGGCTCGCCCCCCAGGTCGGGGAAGGCGATGCACGTGTTGGCAGGCCGGTCGTTCCGGATCGTGCCTACTCTCGGGGTGGAGTCGTCCGGGAAGAGCATTGATACGGTCTGATAGTTCATATAGCCGCCTTCCGCGACGGCGGGCGTCATGCCGGCGACGAGGAGCACCCCGGACGTCACCGCGAGAGTGGCTGCGCGCACTCCACGGCCGGAAAATGTGAACATGTGAATCTCCCGGTGTAGGCATCGTCTTCGACGCCCTGTCTACAGGAGCGGTTTCAACCGATCGGTACGATCCGACCCGCTTTCGACGACTTTCACCCAAACAGGCGGTATGCCGCATCGAAATACCGGCGCAGCACCGGCCCACATCGGCGAGCACCACCAGGAGCACGGCACCGGCCACCCGCGCCGCGCCCGGCCCTCGCGCTGCTCCCGGCCGTCGATGTCCCGGTGTCCCTGTCACCCCGGGACATTCGGGCGAGGGTGCCCCGTGCCGGGTCGGAGCGGGCGCAGGGGACACGACCCGACATCGGCGAGCACCACCAAGAGCACGACGCCGACCGACCCCGATCGAGATCAGGCCCACCGCATCCCGAGCACGGTCAACGCCTCGACCCGCTCCGCCCGGCCACGTCACCCGCCGCTGCCGGGCATTGGCGAGCGCGACACCAAGCTTCACCACGTGCGCCACACCGCCGACCTCGACGGTCTCGACGGTCTCGACATGCTTGCGCGGCACGACCAAGTGCCCCTCACGCTCCCGGAACGCCGCCGCAGCGGCCAACGTCAACACCCACCGGTCCACCACCGCCACCCGCCGCTCCGGCACCACCACCACCGCCGCCGTGTCGACGCCCACCTCGGCCAACGCCTCGCGCTGCGCGGGCGTCAGGTCGGCCGCGCCGCGCCGCTGTCGCTCCAGCCACGCCCCGACGTCCTCACCGCCGGCGGTGTATCCGGGCACCAACGCGCCGAGCGACCCGCCGCCGGCCAGAACTTCATCAAACGAGGTACCTACATCGAGATGACCTCACGCCTCATGGAACCCATCCTCCTCGCCCTGAACGAACCGCTCCCGACCTGGCCCACCGGGAGGACCCCCCCGGGATCCACTGCGAGGCCGCCGCCGGCCTCCGGCACCTGGTGGACGAGCTGGTGCACTGCGCAGGTCATCGCCGACCGCGAGGCCGGGGCGACCTGGGCGGACATCGGCCGGGCACAACGAGGCCGACGACACCCGAGCAGGCGGGACGACGACGAGGACTGGGGCGCACGAGCCCGGTGCTCGTCGTCCCGGGCCGCGGGGGTCGCCGGCCCGGCCCGGGGGCGAGGGCGACCATGTCGGCCCTCGCCCCCGGTGACGTTCACGCGGTTGTGGTCGTCAGTCGCACCAGACCCAGACCTTGTAGGTGCGGTCCTCGTGTTGGGGCGAGAGGTTCGTCGAGGTCCACTGCCCGATGACCGGATCGTCCCCCGGAAGACCGACGTAGAGGGTGACCTTGTTGGCGTGCGTGCGGACGGACGACGTCTTGTTCCGGAGCCAGGAGGGGACGTCGTTCTCCAGGCAATGCGGTACGTCCCAGCGTGCGCCGCCGCCGTTGGGCCATTCCCACAGGCACACCTTGCCGTAGGGACAGTCGGAGTAGGCGGCGTGTGCGGGCGTCTGCGGGATGACGACCATCCCCAGGGCGAGCGCCGCGGTGGTGACTGCGGCGCGGATTCGAGAAAGCGACGGCACGGAAGTCTCCTCCTGATGCGGGCAGGACTCGGATCCGGGGACGGCTCGATGGATACGGGCTTCGCCCCCGTGCGGCGCGGACGCGCGTCCGACGCGCTGCTTCATGGTGCTCCGCGCCACAGGTGCCGCAAATCACCCGAACGGGTTGTTGGTTGCACCGTCGCGGTCCCGCGTGACCCGTACGACCTGAAGGTGTTGCGAGGTTCCCGCGCGTCGGAAGTGCCTCGGCCACCCCCCGCGGGGGCTCCCTACGATCGGATCCACATGACCGCCGGGGTGCGCCGGATCCCGGCGGCGTGGCTGGAGCAGGCCGCACCGGGCGCGATCCTCCTCCTCCCGGGGGGGGGCACCGACTACAGCCCCCACGACGCGGCGCTGCGCCTGGTGGTGGAGGGCCCGGGCCGGGCGTGTGGGCCGTTCACGATGGCGTTGTCGTTCATGAAGCTGCGTGCCCAGCGTGCCGTGCCGGCCGTGATCGACCTGCCCGAGGGATGGCCGGACGCGGCGCGTGTCTGCGGTACCGAGCTGGGGTTGGCCGATGTGGTCGGTGGTCCCTACGATCCGGTGGAGTTCGTCCTCGGCCTGTGCGTTCCCGATTGCGTGCCCGTGGTGGTTCCGGGTGAGGGCGCGGGTGAGGGCACGTTGTGGTTGACGGCCGCCGGGGCGGATCCGTCGGTGGCCGCGGCGGGTTTCGCCCGTGGCCGGCGTGCCAACGTTCTTCAGGTAGGGCCGCGTTCGTTGTGGACCGAGGTCGAGGACGCCTACCGCTGGTGGGATCGGGCGGGCCGCCCCGACGTTTTCGACTTCGGGTTGGCCGTGACCGTTACCGACGGGGAGGTCCATCAAGCCCCCTGGCACGACAACCCTCAACGCGAACTTCCCGACATATGAGAGACCTTCGACCCCGACCTGTGAGCCCTGTGGAGACCAGGGCTTCGACATGGTTTGTCGTCACGACGCCCTCGTGAGTCAGCCCGGAGGAAACGGAATTCAGCTGCCCGCATGATCGCAGCAGCGTAGACTCACGCACTGTTCCGGGCGCGGCTACCGCGTGCCGACGAGGGCCATGGCATGAGGGACCGGGGTTCCCGTGGCCTCGGGGAGCGGGGCGGTACGTGCAGGTGCGGCGGCTACAACTGCAGAACTTTCGTGGTGTCAAGCGCGGGGCCGTCTTCCTGGACGGTCATTGCCTGCTGGCTGGTTCGAACAGCGCGGGCAAGTCGACCATCTGTGAGGCCCTCGACCTGGTGATGGGGCCGGAGCGGATGCTGCGCCGTCCCGTGATCGACGAGTACGACTTCTACCGCGCGCAGTACCAGGAGCGCGGCGGCGAACTGCCGGAGGTCCGGATCGATGTCGTTCTCACGGACCTGTCGGACGCCGCCCAACGTCGATTCGGCAGTCACCTGCGTCGATGGTCGCGGGAGACGAACGACTTCCTCGACCTCGTTCCCGACGCCATCGAGGACGCCGAAGCCGGCGAATGGTCCCTTCCGGTGTCCTTCATCGGTTGCTACGACCCGCAGGAAGACGACTTCGCCGGTGGAACCTTCTTCGCCCACCCCGAGGCCCCCGCCGACGACCCGGCAGCCGAGGACACGGCTGCGCCCGGCGCGGGCCTGAGACCCTTCACCCGTGCGGACAAGCGGCACTGCGGGTTCCTCTATCTACGACCCAACCGGACCGGGAACCGGGCGCTCACCTTCCAACGCGGCTCCCTGCTCGACACCATCGTGCGTCTGGAAGCGGAGCTGGCCGACCTCTTTGGGAAACCGCCCTGCGCAGCCTCGACGATGTTGTTGTCGCGGCTGCGGGCTCCGGCTTCGACAAGATCCGGACCGAGATCCGTGACCGCGTCAGCCGGTTCGTCAGCCTCGGTGACACCCCCGACCCCGTGGACATGCACGTTTCGGAGGTCACCCGGGAGCACCTGCGGGAAGTCCTGTGCCTGTTTATCGCTACGCAACCCAGCACCTACGCGGTGCCGTTCACGCGACTCAGCACAGGCTCCCTGAACCTGCTGGTGTTCGCCCTGCTCACCTACATCGCCGAACTCGAGGGCGACGACTCGGTGATCTTCGCGATCGAGGAACCGGAGATCGCCCTGCCGCCCCACGCCCAGAGACGACTGGTGGACTTCGTCCTCAAACGCATGGGCCAGGTCATCGTCACCTCACATTCGCCCTACGTCATCGAGAAGTTCGAGCCGTCCCGCACGGTGGCCCTCGCTCGGGACCCAGAGGGCACGCTGACCAGCCACGGTGTCACGCTCCCAACCGACTTCAAGCCGAGCAAGTACCGCTTGTACCAGCGGCAATTCGCCGAAGCCGTCCTGGCCCGCGCCATGCTCGTGGTGGAGGGCGCTACCGAGGCAGCCGTCTTCCCGGCGCTATCGGACGTCCTGGAGGCCGACCCCGCCGTCGATGGCTACGTTCACATCGACCTCGCAGGCGTCACCGTTTTCGACGCCCAGAGCGACGTCAACGTGCTGACATTCGTGCCGGTGTTCAAGGCATTGGACAAGCCGGTCTACGGCATCCACGACCAGCCGAACAAGCCTTTCACTCCGGCAGTCCAGGCCAAGACCACGGACTTCACGCACTACGTGGAACTCGAGCACAAGAGCATAGAGAAGCTCTTGGTCGCCGAAGTCCCGATCGCCGTGCAAAGGCGCTTCCTCGCTCAAGTCTCCCACCGCGACGACTACCCCAGCGGCTGCCCGCGACCGTCGGAGGAGGCGACCGACGACCAGGTGCGCTCCCTGACCTCGGACGTGCCGTGTGCCCGCAAGGGCGACGGCTACAGCGCCCTGCTCATCACCGAATGCACCGGCCGCAGCGAACTGCCGGCCGTCCTCGCCGACCTCCTGCTGCGCATCGACCGCGATCTGCGTCCTGCGAACGCCCCCCAACGATCGGGCGGCGACGACGCCCCCACGGACGAGACCGATGAGAATTGACGAGGTCCGGCAGGAGATCATCGACTCTGCCGCACACCTGGTCATCGTCGGTGGCCCCGGCTGCGGGAAGACGTCGATCGCGCTGGTCAAGACGAGAAAGGCGCTCGACACCGTCGAAGACGAACAGCGGGTGCTGTTCCTGAGCTTCTCGCGCGCCGCGGTCCGCTAGATCACAGACCGCATGGCTGGCCTGTTCGACCACAAGAGGAGCAGTGACGCATTCGCCGGGTGCCGCCGCGGCGGCGTTCGGGCAGGACGGTCCCAGGACCACGAGCGGCAGGGCGAGAGCGATGGCCGACGCCAGTGCGCGTGAGCGTGTCACACCCAAACATCTAGTCGCCCCTCGACCGGTCCAACCGCGAAGAAACCCTTCCCCGGAGCAAGTTCACCCGAACAGGCCACCCTGCGGGCAACCTGCCCTCCAAGGTGGGTGGTTCACCCGCCGGTGCGGCGTCGTTCGCCGGACGCGGGCAGTGCCGTGTTCGCCGTCTGGTGTTCAGACCACCCCACCAGTCCCGACGTGCCAGGGGCGCGGCTCGCTCGTTGAACCGACCGAGCGACCCATCCGGCACACACAACCCGCACGGTCGCACACCCCGCCCGGCTCTCACACGCCCCGGTCCCGGTATCCGTACGGCGCACTCCAGGGGCGGCCGACGCGCACTCGCCCCGCCCGACATCGACGAACTGGAGACCACCCGTGTCCGTGCCCCGCTTCCGCCTGGCCTGCTGCCTGTGCCGCAAGCCCATCCCGATCTCGATGGACGTCTACGCCCTGGACGCGGAGTGGCAGCGCCGGTATCCGGCCATGCGCGGCATCCTCGCCTGCCAACGCTGCGCCCTGTCCACCGGCTGGTCGAGCTGCGAGGTGAGCGACGGCGTCTACGCGGACGGTCACATCCGGGCCGCCCGGGCACGGTGCGACGTCGACGCCTGGAGTCACGTTCTCGGCATGGGCACGCACGTCGGCATGGTGCAGAACCACCCGCGGTCCGCACTGCTTCAGGGCGCGGAACCGTATCTGCGGCACCTGGCGCAACGCCCGAGGGTGGCTCCCGCCGTGGCTCTGCGGCTGCGGGCGATCCTGGAGGAGTGGGACGCCGCGCCCTCGACGGATCGAGGACGCCTCACCGGAGGCGTCGCGCCGTGCGAAGGCGCCCTGCGGTAAGCGTCGTTCCCGCCGCCGGCGCGGCGTTGGATCCGTTGGCAGCCGCGATCGAGGTCATTCTGCAGGAGGCTGACCACCGGCGCGACCTCACCTGGCGGGAACTGCGGAAGAAGCTTCCCGAGGGTTTGCCTCGTCCGGCGCAGCGGGCAGGCCAGCGCGCTGATTCGGGTGGATCGCAGTTGCGGTGGCAACGCGCCGTTGTTGTCCGCGCTGGTCACCGACGCCGACCAGGGCATGCACTCGGACTTTCACCGCGTCGCTGCCACCATGGAACGGCATGTGTCCGAGGAGGCATGGAAGTCCGGTGGGCCGTGGACATCGCCCGATGGACGAAGGCGTGATCGGCGGCGGACCATCCGGCAGTCGTGGTCGCCGCCGTCGGATCGGGTGACGCACTACCCCGACAGTGCGCGTGGCAGGTGTCGGCCGGGAGTGTCGCCAGTACGGTCACGACCCCCGGCCCGTCTTCGGCGCCGCCGGCCTACACATCGCGGCACCCGCCTGAGCCCCCGACTCCCGACGAAAACACAGGAGTTGCCCACGTGTTGCCAACCCACCGTTCAGGACTCCGGGGCCGTCGGGGCGTGGTCGATCGGTCGGTCGGGGTCCGGCCGCAGGACGGGGCAGCGGACGCAGGCTCCCTGACTCCCGGATGATCTCGCCGGGCGCTCCTCCTATTGATCGGGAGCGGCTGATGGCAGGGGCTTGTGGAGGATGAGGTTGAGGCCGAACTCGGTCTCACTCTCGTGGACATCGGTGTAGCCCAGCTCGAGGTAGAACCGATGGGCGGTGATGCTGGCGCCGGTCTCCATGTGGTCGTGTCCGTCGCGCGCCGCGAGGGCCTCGATGTGTCGCATGAGTTGACGACCTGTTCCTCGCCGGGCCAGATCGGGATCGACGAACATCGTGTAGACCTTGTTGCCGTCTCGGGAGACGGTACCGACGACCTTGACGTCCTCGGCCACGTAGACGAGGCGGCTGCTCGACAGTTCGACGAACCGCTCGGCCGTGTAGTACGCGCACATCTTGTCGATGATGTCGGCCGGATAGTCATGGCTGTTCACTTCTCGCAGGCAGCGTTGGACGATCTCGGCGAGTCGTGGTGCGTCGTCGGGACGGAAAAGCCGGACTTCGATCGCCATGGCGCCTCCTGGTGGGTGCTCGCTGGGGTGACCTGAATGTCTCAGACGGGGAAGAGCGGCCCACGACACCGAAGTGCGCGCAAGCGCCCGCAGGCAGCACCGTCTACAGCTACGACACCCAGGGCAACCGCACCGATGCCGCCGGTACGGGCTCGACTTTGACCTATGCCTACGACCAAGCCAACCAGCTGACCGGGGCAACCGCCACGGGCACGGCCGCTATGTACAAGTACGACGGCACCGGCTTGCGGACAAGCAAGACTGTCGGTGGCTCCACGACGCAGTTCACGTGGGACTTCAACACCAATCCGGCGTTGCTGTCCGATGGAACGACGAACTACCTCTACGGTCCCGACGGCGCACCGATCGAGCAGATCGGAAGCACCGGAACGCAGTGGTTCTTCCACGACCAGCTCGGATCGACCCGGGCACTGATCGACAGCACAGGAACGATCGTCGGCGACTACTCCTACACGGAATACGGAGTCGTGGCGGCACACACGGGAAGCGCCTCCACCCCACTGCAGTACGCGGCCCAGTACTGGGACTCCGAAACCGGATTTCTCTACCTGCGGGCGCGCTATTATGATCCGGCGACGGCGCAGTTCATCACCGTCGACCCGCTGGTCCGGCAGACGCTGAGCACGTACGGATACGCTGCGAACGACCCGCTGAACAAAACCGATCCGTCCGGGAAGTTCTGGGGAATCGCCGCCGCAGTGGTGGGAGCAGTGGCCGGTGAGGCGATTGTCCCCTTCGTCGCCGCAGTGGCGGTCGTCGTCGTGGTTGTCGTGGTCGTCAATGACCGGATCAACGATTACCGGAACTCCGGCGGTTCATCGGGCGGGGGCGACTCGTACGAAGACTCGACCGTCAACAACTACATTCCGCCGCCCAAGTCCCTTCCTGCTTTCCCGGATGCCAAGCCGGTTACAGGAAAGACTCCCGTGAAGGGCGGCGGCGGGACACGGAAGCGTTGGAAGGACAAGAAGGGCTGCATCTACGGGTGGGACTCCCAGCACGGGGCAGTGGAGAAGTACGACAAGTCTGGGAAGAAGCACCTCGGTGAGTTCGATCCGATCACCGGAGCCCAGAACAAGCCCGGAGACAAGAAGCGGAAAGTAGAGAAATGACCTGGTGGTTGACCGGGTTCTCCAAGGAGACCGAAGAACTCGTCGAAGAAGTCCAAGTACCAGGAGTCACCGGGCGAATCGTTCAGAACGTTCTAGGGCTCGCCTCGGATGCCGACGTCTGGACGGCGAGCTTCCGTGTCTCCGGCGAGAGTCTCTACCGGTTGGCTTCCGCTATCCCGCACGCCACCAGCGAGGCGGTCGACTATTTCATCGAATACTTGGTGACCTGCCTTCCGATCTGGGAGTTGGGTACCGAGCCGATGTTCTATTGGCGCGATGGAGTTATCGTGAGCACGCCCCAAACGGGTAGTGCGGGTGAACGGTCTTCCGAGTAGCCATCGGGTAAAAAGGATTCCAGGCACCCCGTATAATTGGGTGCCTGGAATCCTTCACACATGGGCAGACACAGGCCGCCCGATTCCTCAGCTACGAGGTGAAGTCGAACTGGAGCGATGAATCGCCGCCCCGGCTCAAGGTGTTTGGCGGTCCCCCGCTGGCGCGCGGGTGCGGGACCCCCGCGAGAGACTCCTATTCTTGTGGTGGTGCAGGCGCAGTTTCTCGTCGAAGCCGTTCAGGGTCCTTCCCCATACCTTGGTGTAGGGGAGGGGGTTGACCCACAGGACGGGGACGCAGTTGCGCGGGGTGGGGGTGTGCCGGGTGCCGGCGGGGGAGGGCGGGGCTGCGTTCGCCGCGGGCCTCGTGCAGGATCTCCCGTGCGCCGGTGCCGCACCAGCAGCGCGCCGTCCACGCCATCACCTCGGACCTCCAGCCTCACACGCGAGTGACCGTGGTCGCGGCCTGCGGCACCGGCAAGACCGTCATCGCCCGTGTCGGCGCCGACACCTACCCCCCACGGCAACATCCTCGTGCTCGCTCCCAGCCAGGATCTGGTGGCGCAGACGGCCCGCGAATGGGATCGCGGCCGCCCGGACGAGAAGCACATCGCGGTCTGCGCCCTGCCCCCGAACGGGCGCGACGCCCTGTGCATCCCCTTCACCACCAGCCCCGCCGAATTCGCCCGCCGCGTCGCCGCCCACAGCGGCCCGACCATCGTCTTCTCCACCTACCAGTCCCTGCCCGCGATCGCCGAAGCCCATCGTCGCCACGGCCTGCCGGAGTGGGCCATCGCCGTCGCCGACGAGGCCCACCACACCAGCGGCAGCCTCGACAAAAGCTGGGGCGACATCCATCACGATGCCCGGATCCCTGCACAGCGCCGCCTCTACATGACGGCGACACCGCGCCGCTGGAGCCACCCGAAGTCCAAGAAGCACGGCGCGTACACGGAGCCGCTGGCATCGATGGACAACCCCGCGCTGTTCGGACCCGTCGTCTTCCGCCTCGAACTGGCCGAGGCCATCGCGCAGGGCATCCTCGCCGACTACCGCGTCGTCGTGCCCGTCATCGGCGCGCAGACCTGCACGACATCCTCACCACGGCCGAGACGCCCCCCGCACCTGGACGGACTGCGCCTGGCCGCGATGCAAGTGGGACTGCTGCGCGCCGTACAGGAATACTGCCTCGGCCGTGTCCTGACGTTCCGCCGCCCTGATCGCGGCCGCCCGCACCGTCGCCCGCACCCTGCCCCGCACCGCCACCGCCTTCGCCCACGGTTCCCGGCCGATGAAGCTGTGGACCGCCGCCGTCGACAGCCGCCAACCCCGCAGCGAACGCAACGCCCGACTCGAACGCTTCGCGCAAGCCTCCCGGCAGCGCTCCACCGTCCCCGTGCCCGGACAGACCCCCACCCCGAATACCGCACGTGCTGTTCGCCGAGGGCGTGGCGGCCTGGACACTCCACCAACGCGAGGACTCGGCGGAGGCCCGACTCGGGCAGCCCCACGAACGCGGCCACCGGTGGTGGACGAAGGACCTGCGCCTGTTCGCGCCGCACCATCCGCCCTGCGCCGGCGACGTGCTCCTTCGCGAACGATTCCTCTTGGCCGACCTCGGCCTGGACGCCGACGGCGTGACGTTCCCGCCCGCGATGATCGAGCACTTGGTCGCCTCGGCCGCCTTGGTGCGCCGCGATGCCGACGCGGCCGGGCGCCGGTATGAACGGCACGAGAGCCGACGGCGTGAACAGGCTCGGGGACGACGCGAAGCCGCCTCCGAGCCGGTACGCGCTTGGGTGCCCGGTCCGCTGCCGCCGGTGCGGCCGGTGCCCCGTGCGACGAACGCGGGGCCGGTCTGCGAGGTCTGCCACCGACCGCTCGCCGAGGCCTTGGTGCCTTATGGACGACACATCCTGTGTTGAGGCGGTGCCGAAGCGTTCGAGCACGGCCGGCGCCGGTTCCGCGCCCGGGGCGCCGGGAAGGTATCGACCGGACGGGCGACGACGAGGGGGAAACGTGGGCACACGCGAGGAGTTGTTCGAGAGGTATCGCAAGAACGCGGGGACGCTGGCGAAACGCGCGTGGGACGACGGCGACCAGAGCCCGGAGGAGGCCGCGACGCTCGCGCAGGTCTATGCCACGCTCGCCTTGGCCGTCGCGGTCGAACACAGCTCCGCCAAGGATCGGTCGGGCACACTGATCGACACGCTGGAACGGCTGCGATTCGCCCTCGGCAAGCTCACCGCCCAGGTGGCGGACCGCCGATAGTGCCCTCGGTCGACATGCTGGACCCGGCGCATCCCCGCCCCCGCGACCGTGTCGGACGCGATACCCGACGGCCCGGATCCGGCCGCCGACACCATGTCTATGTCGCGCGCGGAGCCGCGGATACGAGGCGTGGAGGACGCCGACTACGGGGAAGTGTGCGTGCTGCCGCACCACGCTTGGCTCGAAAACCGCGTCCGGACACCCGTCGAGGACCCGTCTCTTCGGAGCCGGCGCGCGTCCTGTCCGACACGCCGTTGACCGTCGGCCCCCACCGGGCGCCGTCCGACCCCGCCGGAAAGTCCGGGGCACGAGCGAAGGGACGGGCCGCAGCCGTCCTTCCCCGCGACGGCAGTCCGCACACGGTTCCCCCGTGGCCGTTCCCAACCGATACACACGACGGTGGTCCACCACACGAAACGCACACCACGCCCGGGGCGACCACCCGGACCGCACCCAGGGCGACCCGTCGCGGTCGCCGCTCGTCCCCACCGCGGCCGGGGCCCAGGTGTCCAGGGACGAGTCCTCGACCCACCGTGTCCACTGACCCAACCCGCAACCCGACGTCGTGCTCGACCGCACGCTCGGGCCGATGGGGCACCCGGGCCTTCCGCGAACGCCCTCCGCCGGGGCCGGCCGATCGGTACGGTGCTGGCAGAGGCGGCATCCGAGGGGGACGCGTGGAATTGGAACCGACGGAGTTGTCGAAGGCCATCAAGGCCGTTCGGGACGGCCTCACGGCCTCACGGCCGCGCGTGACGAGGGAAACGGCTCGGGAATCCGGTTCGAAGTGACCGAAGTCGTGCTCGATCTCGGTATGGAACTGCGTCACACGGCTTCCGGGGGGGCGGAATCAAGGCGTTCGTCGTCGCGGCGGACGCCAAAGGCGAACGCGCGAGTGCCTCCACCCACCGCATGACAGTGACCTTGCGTGTCGCCCCGGACGCCCTGGGGCGCCCGACGCCCATCAGTGACCGGAACCGCGGTTTCGAGCCGTTGCCGCGTCAACCGTCGTAGGCGCCCTCACAGATGACAGGGCCCAACGCACGGGTGGTGGAAATCCACCATGGTGCCGGCGCCTACGGCACCGGTTGTGCGATCGCTCCCGGCCTGATCCTCACCGCCGCCCACGTCGCGAAGCCCGACCAGGACGGAGACATCGAAGTGCGCGACCTCGCCGGGGTCGCCTCGACGGCGTCGATCCTGTGGTCCGACCCCCAACTCGACGCGGCATTGCTGCGGACCGACCCGAAGATCGGCGCCGAGACGAGCGTCGTCCGCTGGGGCCACCTGGTCTGCGACGACCGCGACCGCCGCGCGCCGTGCACCATGGCGGGAATGCCCCAGGCGATGGGCCGCTTCACCGAAGGACCCTCGGGCCTTGCCCACGACGTGAAAACCGTGGACGGGCACATCAAGACGGGCACCGCCACCCGACAACGCATGTACGCGTTCGAGATCGACGACGCCATCCCGGAAGCGACGATCGCGGACGACCCATTCCGGGAAAGCCCGCAGCCATGGTCGGGCATGTCCGGGGCCGGGGTGTTCTGTGGCGGAGCACTCATCGGCGTGACGCTCCTGGTGCCCGCTTCCTGGGGGGAAGGCATCCTCTCCGTCCTCCCCGTCGAACAACTCCTGGCGCGGTCCGATTTCGTCGGAACCGTCGCCCACCACACCGGAGTCGCCCCGTTCCTGCAGCCCGCCGACCTCGCCCATCTGCTCAAGGAACCGCTTCCCCCGGCGCTCTCCTCGTCCTTCCTGCTGCACCCTCGATCCCGCGTCGTGCCCCTGTCCGGGATGCGACGCGTCCTCGACATCCTGAGCCCATGGTGCGAGAACACCACCCACCCCACGGCCGTCGCCCTGATCACCGGACGCGGCGGCACCGGAAAGAACCGGCTCGTTCCCGAACTCCTCGACACGCTCGCCCCATGGCACGCCGGCTCGGTCGGACGCCGGCACTGGTCCGGAGGCTTCATCACCGAGAACCCCCTCAGCCTCGACACCGGCGCGCTCCGCACCGTCGACCACCCCCTGGTGATCGCCGTCGACCACGCCGAGTCACGACTTCAGCAGATCCGGGAAGTACTCGACGCGCTCACCGAACGAGACACCCGTGTTCCCATGCGCGTCCTGCTCATCGCCCGCGACGGCTCCGACACCTGCTGGGCCGAACTCCGCCGCCACTGCCGAGACGGCCGGGGCGTTCCCTTCACGTCGGTCCCCATCAAAATCACCGACGCGCTCGAGACGGGCAACGAGCACGCCTACGTCGACGCGAAGATCGCGTTCGCCCGGCGCATCCAGGAGCTGCGGCAAGCGGGTCACGGCGACGACACCTGGAAGAACGCGCCGATCGCGGACGCTCCGCGCACCCACGGCACAAACGTCGAGCACTCCGCCCCGACGCCCGTCGTCCACCTGCATATCGCGGCGCTCGCCGACGTGCTGACCCACGCCAATCCCCAATACGCCGCCGAACACAACCCGCTGAACGTCCTCCTGGCCCACGAGGAGGACTACTGGCGCCGACTCGTCACTGCGCACATGTCGGCAGAGCGTTACGACCACGCTCTGATGCGCACCATGGTGGCCACCCAATACCTCGCTGGCGCCACCACACTCGCCCGCGGCCGCGCGGCCGTGGGGGTGGCCTACGCCGCACACCATCACGGCTACCCGCGGACGGCTCCACCGACGGCCGAAGTCCTCGCCCCCTACGACAAGAGCCTCGCCAAGGCCTACCCCTCCGGCGACGGCACGCACTGGGGCACGCTCGGACCCGACCTCCTCGCCGCGCGACTGGTCGACGAGGTCGAGCAGGCAAGCGACCACACGTTCATCACACACGTCCTCCTCGACGAGGCGCTCGACGAGAACCAACACCGACACGCGATCCTCAACCTCGTACGCGCGAGCGCCGTCCACCCCGCACTCGCCGACGCCACGCGCCGCGCCGCGACGCGAAAACCCCGGGCGCTGCTGCGACCGACCCTGGAAATCGTGTGCACCACACTCGACCGCCCCGGCGCGCGACGATGGCTCCGTGCCCTGCGCGCGACACTGCACGAGAGCTCCCACACCTTCTCCGCAACCCACGGCTCCCATCAGCAGGCCCTGCGAGAAATCCAGTCGTGCCTGGAGGGTCTGAAGTCGACGTCTTTTGACCCTCGCGAATTCCTGTCCTCCAAGGCCGGACCGGACATCCCCAAGACGCACAAGACGACCACGACGACAAAACCCGCCGATACCGCGCGCCCCGGCACGCGGCCACCCCCCACCGGCGGCACCACAGCCCCGCGACAACCCGCCGAACCGACCTTCCCGGCGACGCCCGGCGTGAATGCGACCCCTGCGGAGCCCCCGAGCGTCATGCATACGGAGGCGAAGCACGACACGAACACGATCCATCCCGGCAGCACCTTCGTGCGCGCCGTCACGAGCCTGCTCGCGACCACATACACGATCATCCTCGGGTGGGCGGTCACCGGTGCGATCCGCGCCACGGAAGACGACGCACTCGCGTGGACGCTCGGTCCCACAGCCCTCGCCCTGAACATCCTCTTCGCGTTGCTCCACGGCCACTTCAGCGCTCTGCCACGAGCCCTCGGATGGAGCCTGCCACCAACCGTGCTCGCGGTCGACATCGCCTGCGGTCTGGGCCCGCCCGCCCTTCGCGACAACGTCGCGCCCGCGCTGACATGGATCGCGATCGTAGGTGTCGGACTGCTCTCGCTCACGTACGCGGTGCGAGCATGGACAGGCCAAATCCCCTGGTCCACGAACGGGCCCCGCACTCGCGGGGACGGCCCCGCGTCAGCCGCTGAGTGAATGGGGCGGGCTCGGCGGCTACCCGAAATTCGCGGCAGGGATCGACGCCGTGATGTAGACACCGGATAACACGAACAAGTAGGGAGGGAGTCTGCGCCGGACGACGCGGCTGGCGACTCGTGCTCGCCGGGCCCGGCGAGCACCACAAAGAGCACGACGCTGGCCGTCCGGGACCGGTGACGGACCGGTCAGGGTGTGGGGGGCCGTTTAGTGGAGTACGCGCGGGTTCCCGGCTGGGTCAAGTGACGGGCAACGGCCCATCTTGGCAGGTCGATCGGGCTTTTCTCGGCGTTCACTCGATCGCGTGAGATATCCGCAGTAAATCATGGAATCCGCGAGTAGCGTGCGTAATCTGCGTTTTTGTGTCAGATTCTGAGAGCCGCCTATTGACGCTGGTTCGCCCCGGCTCGGACCCGACGGGGCCGGTGGATCCGGCTGGGGTGGCGGTCGAGTCCGGTCTCGCGGACGTGGTCACGCTGCAGCGACGCCGCCAGGCCCGGATCTCGGTGCACGACGAGGAGAGCTTCTTCCTCGACACTCTGTCCGAGTACCGGTGGGCGCGCGATGCGGCAGGTCTGGCGCCGACGACGCTGGACGGGCTGATCAAGCCCGTGATCGAGGTATGCGAGTTCTACGGCGCCGTTCCGTGGCAGTTGACGTCCCGCGAGGTCGACCGGTACTTCGCCGGGGCTGGCAAGCGGGCCCAATCGACCCTGCGCGGAAAGATCAACAAGATCGACGCGTACTTCGCGTTTCTGGAACAGCGCTACGCCGGCGAGATCATGCGCCGCTTTGGCGCCTCCGTCGAATCTCCCATCGACCCGTTCAACCGTCCCCGTCACCGCGGGGACTTCGGCCTGCGCATTCCGCCGTCCCAGACGGCGATGAAGAACTTCTTCGCCCGGTGGCGCGAAGATCTGGCGAACGCGCGGAAGTACGCGGTGGCCTGCCGTGATTACGTGATGACGAAGGTTGCCTACCTCTCTGGTGTCCGTGCGGCGGAGCTGTGCGGAGTCTGTCTGGGCGACATTCACTGGGAGCACGGGCAGTGGGGGCGGTTCGTCGTCCTGGGCAAGGGTGCCCGGGGCTCGGGTCCGCGCCCGAGGGAGGCGTACCTCTTCCAGGAGGGACGTGCCCTGCTGTGGTGGTACATCGAGGAGGTCCGGGGCGAGTTCGGGGACGACGCGGAGCACCCGCGGGCGCCGCTGTGGCCATCGGAGCGCAAGTCGAAGGCGATCGCCGACCTGAACGTGGCCATCGCGCCGGCGATAGTGCCTTCGACGTTCCGCAAGGCGTTGCACACCGCGGCCGCGCACTACCTGACGGGCCCCGTCGCCGACCTGTTTCCACACTTGCTGCGGCATGCCTGCGCGACCCACAACTACGAGCGAGGGATGACACTCTGGGAGGTCCAGAAGGTCCTCGGACACGACTGGGCAACGACGACTCTTCGGTACATGGCGACTGCGCACGCCGACCCGGAGCTCGCGAATCTGGCGGCCAGCTCCCGGGCCGCCCAGCGACTGGTCATGGACAAGGGGAACCTTCGGTGAAGTGGAATCTGCGGATGGTGGCCGCCCAGCGGGACCTGTGGCGCCCGACCGAGGTGCTCGCCGCCTTTCGGCAGGTCGGGTTCAACCCGTCGCTGAGCAAGGTGGCCGCGATGTGGAGCGGCACACCGGTTACGGTGCGGCTCGATGATCTCGACAAGATGTGCGCGGCGCTCGACTGCACGGTCGCCGACTTG
>NZ_WWJX01001329.1 GCF_009865215.1 Streptomyces sp. SID3343
GCCTCCCACCACGCCTTCACCGTCGTCACCGACGTCCCGGTCTACTTCTGCGACCCCGCCAGCCCATGGCAACGCGGCTCCAACGAAAACACGAACGGCCTGATCCGGCAGTACTTCCCCAAAGGCACAGACCTGTCCGTCCATACCCGCGAACGCCTGGACGCCGTCGCCGCCGAACTCAACGGCCGCCCACGCAAAACGCTCGACTGGGAAACCCCAGCCGAGCGCCTGCATAAACTGCTCGCCACGACACATCAGTGATCATGTGTTGCGACGACCCCTGGAATCCGCCCTTCGTCAGGGGCCTTGTCGGACAAGGTGCGGCCGCCTTGCGTCGAGCGGCGCCCGCTCAGGCCGACAGGTCGGCCCGCAGCCGGGCCAGCGCACGGGCCAGCAAACGCGACACGTGCATCTGCGAGATGCCGAGTCGCTCGCCGATCTGCGACTGGGTCATGTTGCCGAAGAAGCGCAGCATGATGATCTGTCGATCGCGCGGACTCATCCGAGCGAGCAACGGCCGCAGTGCTTCCCGGTATTCGACGCCGTCGAGCGCCTCGTCCTCCTGGCCGAGCCTGGCGATCAGCGCGTTGTCGCGGTCGTCGTCGAGGTCGTGTGCGTCGAGCGACGCGGGCGAGTAGGCGTTGGCCGCCTCCATGCCCTCGAGGATCTCCTCGACGGTCAGGTTCAGGTGCTTCGCGAGTTCGACCACGGTCGGCGCCCGGTCGTACTTGTGATTGAACTGCTCGGTGGCCTCGGCGAGCGCGAGCCGCAACTCCTGGAGCCGGCGGGGTACCCGCACGCTCCACGACGTGTCGCGGAAGAAGCGCTTGATCTCGCCGATGATCGTCGGCACGGCGTAGGTCGGGAACTCGACGCCGCGGTGCGGGTCGAAGCGATCTATCGCCTTGATCAGGCCGATGGTTCCGACCTGGAGGACGTCCTCGTACTGATCGGTCCTACTCCGGAATCGGTTCGCCGCGAAGCGCACCAGGGGCAGGTTCAACTCGACCAGGGTGCTGCGCACATACGCGTGCTCGGCAGAGCCCTCCACGACATCGGTGAGACGGAGCAAGAGGGTCCGGGACAGCGTGCGCGTGTCCTGGGGAGTGTCGGTGCCGGAACCCCGAACCGCGCGGGCGCGGGGGATCCCGGTACGGGGAAGGCGCGCGGGCGCGGCGCGGTCGGCGGTAGAGCCTGCCGTGCCCTCGTGGGAAGCATCTCGCAGCAGCACTGGAGAGCCCACCTCCTCGTCGTCCTGGAGCGGAACCTGGCCGCTACCGACCATGGCGGTCGGCAGCCGTCGTTCGCTACCCCCTTACCGGCGAGGGGATCCGCCCCAAACCCCTTGCGACATCCCCGATTTGTCAGGTGATGCGGGTGTATCTAGCGGCATGTCGACAGTACGAAAGCCGTGAATCACCGCAAAAATATTTCGAGGTTTTACCAGCCCTTTCGCATTACCCGCCGGTCGGGCCAAAGAGTTGGTCACACATCTTGAGGTAGACGGCGTCGGGTCGCGGGACGAACGCGACCTCCTTGAGTGGCTGATCCTGCCCAGCCGACTCCATGACGAACATCCCGTGCCCGAGCAGACGTCCCGAGAGTGTGCGCCGGTAGCTCATGTCGGTCACCTTGGTCAGCGGCATCATGTTGACTCGCTTGCCGATCAGGCCGGTGGTGAGGATGACCCGCTTGTCGGTCACGATGAAGTAGTCGTTGCGCCAGGTCAGTACGTGCCCCGAGCACCACAACACGAGCGCCGCCCCGATCGGCCACACGCCGACGTGTACGACCTGGTTCGCGGCGGGGAAGTAGGCGAAAAGCGCGCCCAGCAGGACCGTTCCCAGGGCGGTCACCACGAGGGGGCGCAGGATCATCGCCCAGTGCCTGCGCACGGCTATCACGCAGATCTCGGTGGGCAGCAGGTATCTGCGTATCGCATAGGGGTCGGTGCCGGCACTGGTGACCGGCGCGGCCCCGGCCCTTCGACGTGCGCGCCTCAGCTCGCGAGTCCGCTGATCTGGTCGCCGCACCACTTGGCGGCCGAGGACATCGCGTTGAACCACTGGGCGACGAGATCGGCGGCCTTGTCCGGCGTGGCGATGATCGTGTAAATGACGAAAACGACCAGGAGCAGCGTCAGGATCTTCTTGGTCTGCGCCTGCATCTCCCCGCCTCCCGATTGAGGTATCGGGGAGAAACAATAGGGGAGAGGGAGCAGCCGCGGGGGGACCGGCCACTCTCTCTCCCCAGCGGGACCCCCGCCGGAGCAAAGGTGGGTCGTACCTTCGCAGCATCGGCAAACAGTCCCTGGGTGCCTGCGGGGCTCCTGCCCAGCCCCGGGCACATCTCCAGCATGCGCCTGATCGCGACGCTCCGCATCCGGCGTTCGGCCCGACGAGGGAGGGCCTTGGTCCCACAGAGGGACTTTCGGCGCAAACTTCGGCCACGCCGCGTACGCAGCGTGATCGTCGGTGCTTATCCGGCGGTTCCGTACAGGCGGTCGCCCGCGTCGCCGAGGCCCGGAACGATGTAGCCGTGCTCGTTGAGTCGCTCGTCGATCGAGGCGGTGACGACGGTGACTTTCGCGTCCGTGTCCTTGAACGCCTCTTCCATCAGCGTGACGCCCTCGGGCGCGGCGAGGAGGCAGATCGCGGTCACGTCGAGCGCGCCGCGCTCCAGGAGGAGCTTGGTGGCCGCGATGAGCGTGCCGCCGGTCGCGAGCATCGGGTCGAGCACATACGCCTGCCGACCGCTCAGGTCGTCGGGCATGCGTGTCGCGTAGGTGGACGGCTCCAGGGTGTCCTCGTTGCGGATCATGCCCAGGAAGCCCACCTCGGCCGTCGGCAGCAACCGCACCATGCCGTCGAGCATGCCCAGGCCCGCGCGCAGGATCGGCACGACGAGCGGACGCGGATAGGAGAGCTTGACGCCCATGGTGTCCGCGACCGGCGTGGTCAGTGCCACGGTGTCGACGCGGACCTCACGGGTCGCCTCGTACGCGAGCAGCGTGACCAACTCGTCGGCGAGCCGCCGAAACGTGGGCGAGTCGGTGCGCCGGTCGCGCAGAGTCGAGAGCTTGTGGGCCACCAAAGGATGGTCGACGACGTGAATCCGCATGGTGAGACAGTAGCCGTTTGTCCGGTAAGGCAGTCGTGCGGGGCGGTGCCGGGCCACCGCGTGTTCGAGCCGCGGCCGGATGGTTCGGCCCGGTTCGTCGTCGGTACGAACGGGCGGACTCGGCGTATTCGAGGAATGCCGGGTGAATTGAAACCAATTGTTCGTTTTACCGCAACTCTTTCCGGCAAGGGATGCCTGCACGATGACTGAGCCGGTGTGACCCGGGCACTACAGCCACATCGGGTTCGGATGGCCTTGGGAGTGGTTGGGGCGTGGTGATGGAGAGTCGAGAACCCCGAACGACGGCGGCCCGACGCCGCGAGGAGGAGGCGGATCGACGCCGTCGACGGACTCTCTTCCTGCGGGAACTCGCCGAGGCACGGGAACTGCGGGCTCGCATCCAGCCGCGCCGGGTGCGCAACGAACGACTCCGGCAGATGATGCGGATGCGCACGTTCCGTTACTGATTTCGGCTGTCCGTCGGCCGTTCACCCGACCTTGTTCGTCAACGTGCGCCAATTCCCGTCCTCGTGGTCCGGTATCTGCCACGATGCGAGTGACAACGCCGATGCGAACGATCTTGGAGAGTCCCGTGGCGTACTTCGCCGCAGTGCTCGTACGTACAGACGAGCAGTGGGAAGCCCGTGAGGCCGATCTCGACGACGTCGAGGACCCGGTGGGAATGACCGCGCTGGCACGTGCCGCAGCCGTGGACGACGAGCCGGTCCTCGTGTTCGTCGAACAGGAGGACATCTGGTTCGCGGTTGTCCGGGTGGACGGTGAGGAGGACCCACGCATCTACGTCTCCGACGTGGCCGCGGTCGCTCGCAGCGCCTACGCGGACGCGCTGCTCACCGCCGACGTGCTGGACGGCCTGGAGGAGGACGAGGACGCCGCGCTGCCGCCGGGGCCCGCAGGCGACGAGAGCGTGCTCGCCGATCTGGGGGTGCCCGCGACGCTGCTCGCCGAACTGGCGGGCGACGCGGGTCTGCCCGCGGACGCCATAGCGGTGATCGCGGAACGGCTGGGCTGCGCCGACGAGTTGGAGACGGTCCGCTGAGCACGATGCCCCCACCGGTACCCAGGCCCGCGTTCGACCCCGCGAAGGCCCGGTACGAGCCGGCCATGCGGCTGGCCCTGGCCGAGGCGGCGCCGGCGGTCGAGACGGGTGACGTGCCGGTGGGGTGCGTCGTGCTCGGCCCGGACGGCGCCGTGCTCGGCCGCGGCCGCAACGAACGCGAGGCGCACGGCGACCCGACAGCGCACGCGGAGATCGTGGCCCTGCGCGAGGCCGCGAAGGCCGTCGGCGAGTGGCGCCTGTCCGGCTGCACGCTCGTGGTCACCCTGGAGCCGTGCACGATGTGCGCGGGCGCGATCGTGCTCGCCCGGGTGGACCGCGTGGTCTTCGGCGCCTGGGACCCCAAGGCCGGCGCCGCGGGCTCATTGTGGGACGTGCTGCGCGACCGCGGCCTCAACCACCGCCCCGAGGTCGTCGGCGGCGTCGCCGAGGCCGAATGCGGGGCGGCGCTGCGCGCCTTCTTCGAGGACAACCGCTCCCGGGAAACCGGTTACGAAGCACACCCCGGCATCCGGTAAGCTCTCTCTCGGTAGCGTGTCCGAGTGGCCTAAGGAGCACGCCTCGAAAGCGTGTGATGGTGCAAGCTATCCGTGGGTTCAAATCCCACCGCTACCGCTCTTGAGCAGGACATACGGAAGCGCCCGACCTGAGACAGGTCGGGCGCTTCCGTCGTTTTGGCTCGTCCGTTGCTTTGGTTCGTCCCGGTGCACGCCCTGCGGCGAAGGACTCGGCCGTGGGTGGTCGGGTCCTTCGCCGCAGGGGTGTTCAGCAGGTGGGGGCCGTGCTCGGGGCGGGCGGCGGTGGGGGCGGCGACAGGATCGCGGCTACGGCCTCCGGGGTGGACAGGTCCTTCCAGCCGTCGCCGATCACCAGGTCGACGGAACCGTCGGTGCGCTGGTCTTCCTTGTCGGTGCTGCCCGCGACCTGGGCCGCGACCACCTTCGCGGGCGTCGCGCCGGGGAAGCCATGGCGGATCTCGGCGCTGGCCGCGATGGGCTGGTTGAGGGGATCGTTGGTGACCTTGCCGATCACGAAGCCGCGGGTCTTGAGTGTTTCGCTCACGCTCTTGGCGAGGCCGGCGCGCTTGGTGGCGTTGTACACGTTCACCGTGATCGTCGCGGCCTCGGGCAGGGGTGCGGCGGTGGTCGGGGGTGCGACGGGCGGAGCCGTCGGGCACGCTGCGGCCTTGGCGTCCTTCTCGTCGGACGTGAAGTGGTAGACGCCCCACCCGGCGGTCGCGAGCACCACCAGGCCGACCACGATGGCGATGACGACAGGCATGCGTCGCCTGCGCCGCGTCATGCGCGGATAGAGCTTGCCAGTGATCTTGTACTGGCCTCCCATGCCGCGGGGAGTGAGCATGCTCATCGACGCGCCCCCGTCCTCCTCCTGCACGGCATGGCCGTGGTCCCGGTCGCCATGCAGTCGAGATTAGCGTCGTCCCGGCGAGTTGCGTATCGGGGCGCGACCGTCCCGGTGACGACCACCTGATCGGTCCGCCACGGTTGCGCAGTCAGCCGAGTTCGAGCACGCGCGCGTGCAGCACCTGCCGTTGCTGTAGCGCCGCTCGTACTGCCCGGTGCAGGCCGTCCTCCAGGTAGAGGCTGCCCTCCCATTTCACGACGTGCGCGAAGAGGTCGCCGTAGAACGTCGAGTCCTCCGCGAGCAGCGTGTCGAGGTCGAGCTGTCGTTTCGTCGTGATGAGCTGGTCCAGCCGCACGGGCCGCGGGGCGATGTCGGCCCATTGACGGGCACCCGACCTCCCGTGGTCCGGGTACGGTTTGCCGTCACCGATCCGCTTGAAGATCACAGGCTCAGCCTACCGGGATCGGGGTCGTCGAACCCCCACCCACAGCCGATGCGAGGGACCCGACGGGTCGATCGTGACCGTACGGACGGACGATTCGCGGGGGCAATCGGGATATTTCTTTCCCTATCGGTGTATTCGCCCTCACACGATTCGGAGCGATTCGAAGCGGCCCCGAAGCAGCCTCGAAGCGTTCGGCGCGGCGCGGGTCATCCCGGGGACCGGAGGAGCGCATGACCGAGCAGGGCGACGCGATCGCGACGATCAGGGCCGGCTACGCGTTCACCGGCCCCGCCCTCGAACTCGGCGCCGCGGTCGTCGACGGGATCGCGCACCCGGACGCGCCGGTACGGATCCCGTTGGCCGTGCTCAATCGGCACGGGCTCGTCGCGGGTGCCACCGGTACCGGCAAGACCAAGACGCTCCAACTGATCGCCGAACAACTCTCCGCGCAGGGTGTCGCGGTCTTCCTCGCCGACGTCAAGGGCGACGTCTCCGGGATCGCCGCGCCGGGCGAGCCGGGTGAGCGGGTGGCCGCTCGCGCCGCCGAGGTCGGCCAGGACTGGCAAGGCGCCGGATGCCCGGCCGAGTTCTACGCGCTCGGCGGCCTCGGGGCCGGCGTGATCCGCGCGACGATCACCGGCTTCGGGCCGACGCTGCTGGCGAAGGTGCTCGACCTCAACGAGACGCAGGAGTCCTCGCTCGGGCTGATCTTCCACTTCGCCGATCAACGCGGTCTGGAACTGGTCGACCTCAAGGACCTGCGCGCGGTCATCCAGTACCTGACGGACGATCAGGGCAAGGCGGAACTCAAGCGGATCGGCGGCCTGTCGGCGGCGACCGCGGGAGTGATCCTGCGCGCGCTCGTGACCTTGGAGAACAACGGCGGTGCCGCGTTCTTCGGTGAGCCCGACTTCGACACCGCCGACCTGTTGCGGATCGCCACCGACGGGCGCGGCATGGTGTCGGTGCTCGAACTTCCCGCGGTGCATGACAAGCCGCAGTTGTTCTCGACGTTCTTGATGTGGCTGCTCGCCGACCTCTTCCACGACCTCCCGGAGGTCGGCGACCTCGACCGGCCGCGCCTGGTGTTCTTCTTCGACGAGGCACATCTGCTGTTCACGGGCGCGTCCAAGGCGTTCTTGACGGCGATCACCCAGACCGTGCGGCTGATCCGGTCCAAGGGCGTGGGCATCTTCTTGGCTTCTGTCACTTCCCCCCTAAGGACACTGAGGGTGGCCACCTCAGGCCAGCCGGAACCGCGCCATGAGGGTTGCGACTTCGGGTCGGTCCGCATGGCTCCTCATGCGGCTCTGTAGTCCATCCATGGCGGCAGTGACACGGATAGACGGGATGCCTGCGGAGAGGTCAAGCGCGCGGTGCGCGGCGCTGGTAGCGGCCTCTAGTTCGTTGCGCTGGATGTGGCTTGTGGCTAGGACTGCCTGGCTGAGGGATGCGCGCCGGTTGCGCTTCTGGAGTTCTGCGGCGGCGATCGACTCGCGCGCGAAGCGTTCAGCGTTGACCGAGTCGTTCATGTCACGCAGGCTGCCAGCGATTTCGCCCGTAACGTACGCGTCATCAATGAAGCGGGCCCACTCGGGTTCGTTCTCGTGCCTGACGCTGTCGAATGTGCGCTCGGCGCTGTCGATGGCGCGGACTGCTGACATGACGTCACCCAAGATGGCATGCGCGCGGGCTTCAAGCACGTAGAGGTCTGTTAGGGCTGCTGGGGCGGTAAGCCCGCGTAGTCCATGGCGCCCGGCGCGCGCGAGATTCAACCCCTCTTCCGGGTATCCCAGTTGGGTTGCTTGGTCGCTGAGCCCTGCGAGTACGTGCGATCCGAGCATCTTGTTACCGGAAGCCTGGGCCAACCGGAGTGACTGGATCAAGTAGCGTTCGGCGAGACCATGGCGCCCGGCGTCAAAAGCCATCCAGCCTGCGAGATAAGTTTGTTCGCTGGCCACCTCGTACAAGGCGTGTTGCATGGCGGGGGCTTGCGGGTGGCCCAGAAGAGGCATGATCTGCTCGGTTAGGTACTGCGCAACCAGCCTGCGCGCCTCGTCGCCTCCACCGTCGATCACATCCATTTTCTGGAAGTGGCCGAACGCTTCACGGATGGTCTTGATCTGGTCGGGCCCTACGCGACGTGGCACATCTACATCCAACTCATCAAGGCTGGCCAACAGCCAATCTCGGCTGGGGGCCGCCAGAGCACCCACAGCAAACGTGGCGTTGGTGAGGAAAACCCGTCGGTTCACGTCGCTACTCCCCAAAGTCGCTACTACAGCTAGCGTATCGGTGAGCGAACGTGTGTACGTAAGTCCGGTTTCGGACTCTGGCGGTGGACCCGTTGTCAGTGGACGGGCGGCGTTCTGGGTGACAATGCCGGTCAAAGCGGGCGTCTGGCTCGACCGTTCCCAGGGGCGCGGTGCGAGACCGATCATTTCCCCTGGGATGCGCAGAGCGTCTGCGATCGTCTCAAGCTTCTCGACAGTGGTGATCTGGCCTTCACCACGGGCTAGAGCACCGACGCGTTGAGCCTTGATCCCACAGGCATCACCGATTTTCTGAAAGCTGATCCCGCACCACTTGCGCGCGAGTGTGAACACCACCCCGAAGTCCCTGACTTGCAGGGCGTCGCGCATGTCGTCGCGATCGAGAATCTGGGGCGGTAGAGCCGCTGGTGAAACGTAATCATTCATGAATCGGCGTCTCCCCGGATCGCCCTCATCACCCGCAGTTGATCACTGTTCGCCGTGAGTCTACGCCTACCCATGATGGGTACCCCTGAAGGTCTGACCCGGTCGCCTGTTGTGACGGGAAGCTCGTCCCATGGGCAGAGCGCAGACAGGGCGGGCGGGCCTGCGGCACACGATCGTGCGGGATCCGCCGGTACAAGAGGAGCGGGAACGGAACGCCGTTCCCGAAGCGGAGTGGTCGGAGCGTATGGGGCTCCTGAGCCCGGGGGAACGGTGGCTCGGCCCCGTCTTCAGCGGCTCGGAGTACACCCCGATGTGGGTCCGGGAACGCACGTGGGAAGCGCACCCGGCGGCGGTGGCGCAGACTCGGGATTTGACCTGGGCGGCGTTGGCGGACTGGAACCTGATCGAGCTGACGGA
>NZ_WWJX01001330.1 GCF_009865215.1 Streptomyces sp. SID3343
CGCGCCGCGCCCGCGCACCCGCGCCGCCGCGCCGCACCGCGCACTGGCCCGCTGGCTGGGCCGCATTGCCATCGGGTGCGAATCCGGACTAACCATCCGGACAAGGGGAGATCAGCCAGCAAAGCCGGGCAAACAGCGCGAACGGTCCCGGACAAGGGGATAGTCGACCAGCCGGCCACCCCCTTGTCCGGCTCGGGACCGGCCGCCGGGTGATCCCTGTCGGCGCTGGTCACAGCCTCGGACAGACCGCGGACAAGGGGTCATGTGCTAGGCGCCGCGGCTTGCGCCCCACGCTGGCGGCCAAGAGGCCGCACCGCACCGTGCCGCACCGCACCCGCACCCGCACCCGCGCCGCACCCGCACCGCACCGCGCCGCACCCGCACCCGCACCGCACCGCGCCGCACCCGCACCGCACCGCACCGCACCGCACCCGCACCGCGCCGCACCCGCACCGCACCGCACCCGCACCGCACCGCACCGCACCCGCACCGCACCGCACCGCACCGCACCCGCGCCGTGCGGCGGCGCCCGGACCTCGACATCGACCGAACCCCGATGCGCACCGGCCCGCACCGTCGAGTACCCGTGGCCGCTCGGGAGGGAGGTTGTCACTCGGGTCGCCGCTCAAGGCGTTGCTCGGGTCGTCGCTCGGGTCGTCGCTCAGGTAGGCGCTCAAGTCGCTTCGGCCGCGACGGACAGACCGTGAAAATGCCTGGCCGGCGCCCTGGACAAGGGCCCCTGGAAGAGCCGACTACTTCCCCACACAGGGGTGCCGTCGTATCCGCCCTTGCCCGGAGCCCCTCGAACAGCCGCCGGCCGGGCCCGGTGCGAGCGCGTGCGGCCGTCCCGGCCGGCGGCCGAGGTTGCCTCTCCGGTTGCTTCGACCCATCCCCGTGCGCGGGCGAACAGGCTGGTCAGCGAGCTGATTCGGCATGGGAGAGCCGCCGACTACTTCTCCTGGAGACCCGTTCCGATCGAACGCGCCGTGTCGCAGGCCGCATTCTCGCCCGACCCGAGGCCCAGCCGACGGCGGACAAGGAGACGTGGGGCGCCGCGCCGCACCCGCACCGCACCGCTGGCAGGGTGCGCACCCGCGCACCGTGCCGGGACCCGTCGGGCGCACCCGGTGCGAGTCGTCTCCCGGACCGCCGGCCGTCGCATCCAGGGGCTGCCGTGCGGGTCCCGGCTCAAGTCCCGCCTCGGGTCCCGGCTCAAGTCCCGTCTCGGGACCCGCCTCAAGTCCCGGCTCGGGTCCCGTCGAGCATGCGGTGGAACCAAGGAAAACCCCTGGTCGGACACCGTGGACAAGAGGCCGCGAGGAGCCGACTACTTCTCCATGCAGGGGTGTCGTCGTATCCGCCGTGACCCGGAGCCCCTTGAAACAGCCGCGGGCCGGGCCCGGCGCGAGCGCGTGCGGCCAGCCCAGCCGGCCGGCCAGCCGAGGTTGCCTTTCCTGTTGCCCTACCTGTTGCCGTACCTATTGCGTTTCCTGTTGCCCTACCTGTTGCTTTTCCTGTTGCGCAAGCCGGTCCGCGCACACGGGCGAACAGGCTGGTCAACGCGCCGAACAGCGCGGCAGGGAACGCCGACTACTTCTCCTGGACACCCCTCACCTTCGGCCGGGGGCGCAGCCGTCGTGTCCTCGCCCGACCCGAGACCCTGCCCGACCCGTTCCGAGGCCCGCGAGCGCGGCGCTCCGCACCGGGCGGGCCCGACGGGACAATTCCCCCTCGCCCCGGCGACGCGCGACCGACACCACCGACCGAAACCAAGGGATGGCCCCGCTCCGCACCGAGTCAGGGCGCGGTGCGGGCCAGGACGTCCTTCATGTCGTCGACGGCCGCGAGGAGGCGCGCCGACTGCGTCGGATCGGTGGCCGCCTCCCGCCCGGCGGAATAGGAGAGCAGCCGAACCGCGTGCTCGAGCGCGCTCCGCAAGTCGCAGAGGTGGTCACGGGACTCGGCGGGCGTAGCGGCCATCGGATCTCCTACTCGAACAGTCAAGGAGGCCCCCGGTTGCTCCCGCGCCGGGCACAGCCCGCACAGCACGCCACGAGGCGAATGTGTGGACCCGACACGGGAACAGGCTCATCCTGCCGGCCACCCAGGACCGCACAGCGCCGTTTCCTCCGAAGAGCGACCGGACGGCGGCCGGCCCAACCGAGGTTGCTTTTGGGGTTGCTTTTGGGGTTGCTTTTGGCGTTGCCTTTGGGGTTGCTTTCGGGGTTGTCTTTGGGGTTGCTTTTGGGGTTGCCTACGCCGGTCCGCTCAAACCGGCGAACAGGCTGGTCAGCGCGCCGAACAGCGCGACCGGGAACGCCGACTACTTCTCCTGGACACCCCCTCACCTTCGGGCCGGGGGCGAAACCGTCGTGTCCTCGCCCGACCCGAGGCCCTGGCCCGTTCCCGGCCGGCCGGTGACAACCCACGGGTGCCCCGGGCGGATCGACGCCGGCGTGCCCCGGGTATCACCCGGGCATGAACGCCCTGAGCGTCGAGGACGCGCACGCGGTCACCGGTGACATCCGCCGCTCGCTCGCCGACGTCGCCACCGCCGTCACGCACCTGGCCTACCAGGTCCGCCGGGCCCACCGCGGCCGGGCCTGGACGGTACTCGGCTATCCCACCTGGGCCGCCTACGTCCAAGCGGAGTTCGGCATCGGCCGCTCCCACGCCTACCGGCTGGTGGACCTGGCGGACGCGGCGGACCGGATCACCGACACCGTCACCGCGATCGAGGGCACGTCCCACGCGTGGGACATCGCCCTGCCCGCCCTGTCCCACCGCCAGGTCGCCGACATCAAGGCCCGTCCCGAAGAGTTCGCCGATCTCCTCGCCGACCGCCTGCGCACCGCGCACGACACCACCCCCGGCGAACTCACCCCCGAGCACATCGCCGTCGTCGTCCGCGACACCGTCACACAACTGCGCACACCCACACCACCCACCCGACTCGACCCGGGCCCGTTCGCCGATCTGGCCGAGATGGTCGAACTCCTCAAGGCGTCAAGCCTGAAGCTGGGACGCCTCGCCCTGGAGATCGCCCCGGCCTACCAGTCCGACGACGTCGCCGCGGTACCACTGGCCGTCCTGGCCGAAGACATCGGCGAAAGCCTCGATCGACTGCTCGCGCTACGCCGGTACGCGATCACGGGCGATTGGCGGGCGGTCGACGGCTGACCGCGCCCCGGCCCGCGCCGCCCCGCTCGCGCCCGGCGTCCCGGCCCGGACCGACCAGCGCCACCGGCGGCCACGCCTGCCGAAGCCGCTCCCACCGGGCCCGCGTGACGGCCGCCGGATCCGCCGCAAGATCGGCGGGAAAGATCCTCTTCTCCTTGTCGGCGGTGGGGAGTACCGTTCCCGATCCCGATCTTGGGAGGCTTTTTGTGTGGGTCATCCGTGAATGGACCAACGACGACGGCCACACGGTCAAGTCCGTCATGACACAAGAGGTCGCCGCGCGATCCGACGAACAGATCCGCGCGATGCACCGCCACCTCGAACCCCTCGCACAGCGACCGCCGGACCCGGCGATGGAACCGATCAACCGCACCCTGAACACCAACCTGAACGCGTTCGTCATGGAACGCCTCGAAGGACTCCACACCCGCGGCCGACACGTCGGCCTGGGCGACCTGGTCCCCGGGCTGCTGCGCCCGGACATCGATCCGCAACTCCTGGCGACCATGGACCTGTTGTTCGACCAACAGATCGACGTGATCGCCGCCCGGATCCGCCGGGGCGAGGCGGGATGACCCGTCCACGGACCGGCCGCCCCCTCCGCCGGCCGTGAGACGACAAGAAGGCGTCGACCACACCACGTGGTCGACGCCTTCCCCGTCCCCGTCGCGCCCCGCGCCGGACGGCTCACGGCCGAACGTGTCCCTCGGTGGCCCTTCGCAGGAGCGCCGCGGCGGCGGGTACGCGGGCGTGGGGCCGCAGGCGGGCGCGCATGAGGATGATCGCGGTGTCCAGGCGTGCGCTGCGCAGGTGTTCGGCGTCGTCGAGCACTCCGGTCCAGGTGGCGCACGCCTCCTCGAGGCGGCCCAGGTCCAACAAAACCTCGGCCAGGATCGCGCCGGAGATCGCGCGGGGGTGGCGTTCGCGGTCGGGGCGGGCCCGGTTGCTGCGGGCCATCGCGCCGGCCGCCGCGGTCGGGTCGCCCAGGCCCCGGTGGGTCAGCGCGGCGGCGTGCTCCAGGGCCGCGCCGTGAAATCCGGTGCCGGGCCCGGCCCGGTTGTCGACGAGCTGCAGGGCGTGCTCGGTCGCGGTCAGGTGCCGCAGGGCCGCGCGCGTGTCGCGTTGTCCGCCGGCGGCGACGGCCCGCGCGGCGAGGACGAACGCCCGGTGTCGGGGTTGCGCGCGGATGCCGCCGGCGGCGCTGTGGGCCTGCTCGGCGAGATGGGCGGCCGTTTGGCTGTGGCCCAGACCTCGGGCCTGCAGGCTCATCCCGCGCAGAACGATCGCGTAGGCCGGGCCGTCGTCGGCGGACGCCGCGAGCCGGAGCGCCAAGGTGTACAACCGCTGGGCGCCGACGTGGAGTTCGCTGTCCCAGTGGTACCAGCCCACGGTGTAGGCGAGCATCGCGGCGCTGCTGTGCAGGTCGCGGCGCACGCGCTCGGAGGCGTCGGCGCGCAGGTAGGCGGCGACGTCACCGGTCAGGAAGGCGAGGGCGGTACTGCGGACCGCGCCCGAGCCGTGGACGTCGCCCAGGTC
The DNA here is from genome assembly GCF_009865215.1 of Streptomyces sp. SID3343. Classification (GTDB taxonomy): domain Bacteria; phylum Actinomycetota; class Actinomycetes; order Streptomycetales; family Streptomycetaceae; genus Embleya. The sequence goes on from NZ_WWJX01001330.1 coordinate 4,717, forward strand.
CAGAAGGAAGTCGGTCATCGCACGGACGCCCTCGACGTCGCTCGCGCCGACGCGGATGCCGGGTGAGGTCGCGGCGAGGGTGCCGCGCGCGGCGATGTCCTGCCAGTCGGGCAGGCCCCACACCGCGGCGAGCGAGTAGGCCCCGGACGTGACGAGTCGACGACGTTCCACGGTGCTCCCGAGTTCGGCGAGGGCGGTCGCGGGATCGAGATCCCAGGGCGGGCCGGGCTCGGCGCACACGCCCTCGGGCGCCATGCCGATGTCGGACACCACCAGGGGTCTACCCAGCCGGCGGGCCAACGCCTCCGCGAGGAACACCGGGACCGGGTCGCGCGGCCGCACACCGCCCAGCCACTGGGCGATCGAGGGCCGGCCGTAGTGGAGGTCGACCCCGGCCTCCGCCGCGACCGCGTTCACCGCGCGCGCCAGCGTGGCGTATCCGCAGCCGCACTCGTCGACCAGCGCCCGCAGCGCGGTGTTGGCGTTGGGCCTGTGCGCGTTCCCCATGGCGACCACCCCGAGGCGATGTGTGACGTCGATTAACGCGCTAAACGCCCCCGCGCACCAGAGCCGTGGTCGCGCGGGGCGAACAGGGTTTCACTGAGAGTGCGGCTCGATCGGGATCGGTTCGCCTCCCGATCGAGCCGGCCACCGACGCCCCGCCCGTCCCGGGCACGGCGTTCCACGGCACGTTCACGTGAAGGGACTTCACCGATGCGCGCACCGTTGATCCTCGGCCGCAGGGCCGCCGACCCCACCGAGGGCCCGCGCCCGTTGCCCGAGCACCGCTACGACCCGGCCGTGGGCGCGAACGTCGTCCCCGACGGCCGGCTCCTGGTCCACGCGGCCGCGCCCGATCTGGTCGCCGACTACACCCAGACGCAGGACCAGAGCGGATGGCACACGGATGACTGATCCCCTGCCCGGGGTCGTGGTCGTGGCCGCCGAGACGGACCTCACCGCCGACCTGGTGGTGAGCCGGCTCGGCGGCCACGCCGCCGTGGTGCGTCTGGACCCGGGCCGCATGCGCGAACAGCTCGCGGTCACCGGCGCGTTCGCCGCCGGGCGGTGGCGCGGCACACTGCGCCACCTCGGCCGCGCGGTGACCCTGGACCAGGGGTGCTCGGTGTACTGGCGCAAGCCCACCCGGCCCGAGAACCACGCCGACCGGGACGAGCGTTGGCGGGCGCACGAGAACACCACCGCACTGCTCGGGCTGCTCAAGGCCCACCCGTTGCGGGCCTGGGTGAACGATCCGACCGTCGTGGCGACCGCCCGGCACCGGGCCACGCAACTCGCGGCCGCCGCCCGCGTGGGCCTGACCGTGCCCGACACGTTGTTCACCAGCGACCCCGCCACGGCCCGCGCGTTCGTCGCCGACCATCACGACCGGGTCGTGGTCAAAACCCTCACCCAACGCCACACGTCGTTCGTGCCCACCACACGCCTGCGGCTCGCGGACGACCTCGCCGGCATCGCGGGGACCGTCCACTACCTGCAGGCCCTCGTTGCGGACCGGTGGTTCGACGCGCGGGTCACGGTCGTGGACCACCGCGCGTTCGCGGCCGCGATCACCACCCACGACGAACTCGACTGGCGCGCAGCCCCCGACACCCAACGCCGGATCGAACCCGTCGACCTGCCCGCGGACGTCGAGCGGGCCTGCGTCGCCCACGTCCGCGACCTCGAACTGTCCTACGCCGCTCTCGACTTTGTCGTCACCACCGACGGCTGGACGTACCTGGAAACGAACTGCGCCGGCGAGTACGGCTTCGTCGAGGCCCTGACCGGACTCCCGATCACGGACGCGATCACCCGGCTCCTCCTGCACGGGCCGGTCCGTTCGGGCGGCACCGCACCGTCCGAAAGCGCAAGGATGTGACGATGGACCCGCTTTTGGCCGCCGCCGTCGCGGCCCTCGATGTTCCCGACGAGCCCCGCCCGCTGAGCCCGTACCACGCCCGCGCGTGGCGCACCCGCAACTGGAAGATCAAGGCCGCCGGCACCCCGGCCGGCGTCGCCAAGGCGCTGCACGAGGTTCGGGCCGTCGAGCTGCTGCGCGACGCGGGGCTGACGACCACCACCGGGGCGCACGGCCGGATCGGCGACGAGGTGTGGACGGCGGTGACCTGGGCGCCCGGCGAGACCTTGTGGCAGTGGTGCGCCCACGGCGCCACCCCGCAGGATGTCGCGCCCCGGCTGCGCGACGTCGCCGACCGGGCGTTCGCGCTGCTGGGCCGATGGCACCGGGCCGGGTGGCGGCACGGCGACGTCCACCCCGGCAACATCCTGATCACCGAGACCGGCGACGTCGTGTTCATCGACCACGACCTGACTCACCACCGCGACCTGCTGCCCCTGCCCGGCCCGTACCGCGGCGGCGGCGACCAAGCCACCGCACCCGAGATCGCCCGCCGACTCCTGGACACCGGCCCCGACGTCGACATCGAACTCACCGCCGCCGCCGAGACCTACAGCCTGGGTGCCTCCCTGCGCTGGGCCTGGACCGGGCAGGCCCCCGCCACGCCCCGCGCGGTCGGCGCCGACGGTGTCACCCCGTCCGACGTCCTGACGGACATCGTCACCGGCCGCCGGCGCGTACCCCTGGCCGAAGCCCGGCCCTGGCCGGACCCCGACCTCGAACGCCTCGTCGAGGACACGATGCGCCTCGACCCCTCCGCACGCGGAACCGGAGCACCGGCACACTCCCGCCGGGCTTGACGACAACCAGTACGAGGTGCGCCGTTTGCCTTTGGGGTTGCTTTTGGGATTGCCTACGCCGATCCGCGAGGACCGGTGAACAGGCCGGTCAGCGCGCCTAACAGTGCGACCGGGGACGCCGACTACTTCTCCTGGGGACCCCTTGCCCGCGGCCCGGGGGCACAGCCGTCACATCCTCGCCCACCCCGAGACCCCGCCTGACCAAAGGGGCCGAGCACGGGAAGCGCCGTCCGGGATGCGAGGCATCCCGCAGGTTCGGCCGGCCTCCCGCAGGCGCCCGGAACGCGTGAGGGGCCGGCCCGGTTCACTCCGGGCCGGCCCCTCACGCGCGAACCGCTACGTCCACCGCATGCCCAGCTCGTCGAGCGCGGCCACCCGCTCCGCCGGCAACTTGTCGTGTCGGGTGCGGGTGTTGGTGACCCACACCCCCAACTTCACGTCCTCGCCCGCCCCGTTCGGCCCGGTGACGGTCTCGGTGTGTTTGCGTGGGACCTCGAGGTGTCCTTCGCGGGCCCGGTACGCCGCGGCGGCCGCCAGGCCCAGCGTGAACGCTTCATCGCGGCTGCGCCCGGCCTTGGCCCCGCCGGGCCGGGCCGGCTTGACGGGCGGCACCACCGGCGCGGGAACGCCGAGCCGGCCGAGCTCGTCGCGCTGCGCGGGGTTGAGCTCGTTCCAGCGTTCGCGTTGTCGGGCGATCCATTGGCCGATGTCGACGGCGCGGTGCAGCGTCCCGGCCTCGGGCAGCGGGACGTCGACGTCGTCGCCGAACCTCACACCGTCCTCGCCCGGGACCAGGCCGCCGACGTCACCATCGCGCCGCGCGGCGTGCGCACGAACCAGATGGGCCCCGACGTGGTGGAGGTGGCGCTGCCACTCCACACTCCACTGCTGCGGATTCCAGTGGGGGTCCAGGGCGTCCAGGGCCTCGCGCCGTTCGGGGTGCTTGTCGAGCGCGCGGGCGCGGCGCCTGCGGTTCTGGAGGAACTGCCCGATCGGGAACCCGTCCACCGCGGCGTCCAGCGGCGCGGCCAGGTGCCCGTGCAGGCGGGCGTACTCACGCGCTATGGCCAACCCGTCCAGCCACGCCTGATCGGTGGCCTTCCACACCATCCCCAACTCCTCCAGCACGGCGACCCGTTCACCGTCGAGCCGACCGAGAGTGTGCTCGCGCCGCTGCTCACTGATCCAGCCCCCCAGCGGGAACTTCACGTGGTGGTGGTCGATGTCGACGCTGTCGAGCGGTACGCGCAGGTGCCCGTTTTGGTCGTGATATCGGATCGCGGCGGCGTAGCCGCGCAGCCAGTTCCGTGATTGTGGGTCCAGGACGCGGGTGCGCACGAACCGCAGCAGTTCGACCGGGTCCCGCCGGGTGGGGAACAGCAACAGGGGTTGTTGTCGCTTCCGCTCGCCGTTGCTCCCGACCGGCAACGCCCGGGGGTCGTCGCCGGCTCGGGGCACGGCCAGGACGTCGACGATGTCCGCGTCGTGAGCGGCGAGGGCGTGCAGGACGCGGACCAGAGGATGCCAGCTGGGGGAATGGAGCATGTCGTCCGGTGTCTCGCCCGCTTCGAGGAAGATCGGCACGACGATCGACGCGATCTTGTCGCCGCGCTCCGAGGGACGAACGGCACGTCCGACGGCCTGGACGATCTCCACGATCGAACCCTTGGGGTCCAAGATCGCGACGCTGTCGATGGCCGGCACGTCGACCCCCTCGGCCAGCACCCGGCAATTCGAGAGGAACGCCCGCTCCACCGTCCCGCCGTTCCGATCGACGCCGGCGGCGAACTCGCCCAGGACGCGCCGCCGTCGGATCGCGTCATGTTCGCCGGAGAGCCATTCCGCCCACATCGCGGCCGGATACGACTTCGGGTCCCCGTCGCGCAGCCGCCGGAGTGCCTCGGGCAGGCCCTTGGCGAAGGCCTCGGCCTCGACGGTGCGGTGGTGGAAGGTCGCAACCCGTCGCAGGCCGTACTCGGCCGCCGTGGACAACATCGCCGTCTGCAACGCGGCCAACCGCGCGCCCCGAGACACCGCCCTTTCCTCAACATCGCGGATGTTGTCGGACCCGTCCTGGAGCACAGGGTCGGCCAACTCGACCACGATCACCCGCAACGGCGCCGCTATCCCCCGCCGGACGGCCTCGGCCAACGACAACCGAAAAACCACCCTGCCGAACATCCGTTCGTCGTCCATGCTGGCCGCGAGCCCACGCGGCAACGACGCGTACTCGAAATACTCCTCACCCTCACCGGCGAAGGAACCGGGCCCGACACCGTCCTCGTCGACGAGTGCCACGTCGTCCTGGTCCACGTCGACGAAGACGCCCTCGGCCCGGCCGTCGCCCTCTCCGATGTCGCACGTGTCCGACTCGGCCGGTCCCGACGCCAGGATCGCCCGCGCACTCTCCTGCGGCGGCTCCCAGATCCGCGGCGTCGCGGTCAGATACAACCGGCGCTCCGCCGGGACGAGTCGGTTGTCGTGGACGGCCGCCCACGCCTTCCCCAACCAACCGCTGGTGCGGTGTGCCTCGTCCACGACGACCAGGTCCCACCCGGGAACCCGGAGCCCGTAGGTGCCCGCGTGCGCCTCCAACAGCACACCGAGGGAGGCGTAGGTGCCGAACACGGTGACGTGCCGTCCCCCGCCGGTCCACAGGGCGAACTGGGGCGGACTGGTGGTGCACCGCACCCTTGCCGCGTCCAACGCGGGGTCGTCCTTCAAGGAACACACCGCGACCATCGCCCCGCCACGCCCCGCACGTCGCCACACCGCGACCGTCTGGGTCAAAAGATCGAGCGTGGGCACCAGAACCAGGACCCGCCCCTCGGCGGCGACACGAGCGGCCACGGCCGCGCCGACAAGGGTCTTGCCCGAGCCGGTGGCCGCGACGACCTGGGCGCGCAACCCCGCATGAGGACCGTCCCCGGCCCGCAACTCCCGATCGGTAGGCCGGGCATACTCGCGCACCACGGCCCGGACGGCCTCACGCTGATGTAACCGAAGCACAATTCCCATCTCCATCCCCCTGGACTTGTGAAGCCTCACGACGATTTAAAAAACGCAACCGACCTCACTCGAACCCCACACCCGTGTCATGTCCAGCGCATTCCCAACGCGTCGAGTGCGGCGATCCGCTCCGCGGGGAGTTTCGTCCGTCGGTTCCTGGTGGTGGTGACCCACACGCCCAACCTGACGTTCTCGCTCCACCCGTCGAACGCGGTTACGGTCTCGACGTGCCCGCGCGGGACCTCCAAGTGCCCGACGCGTTCCCGGTAGGCCGCCGCCGCGTTCAGCGCGATCCCGAACGCCTCCTCACGCGTGCGCTTGGGCCTGGTCCCGCCGGGCCCGTCCGCCGGCCCGGCCGCACCCGCCGGCGCCGCCGTGCCCACCGCCCCGGCCGAGACGGGCGGGGTG
>NZ_WWJX01001331.1 GCF_009865215.1 Streptomyces sp. SID3343
CCGCCACGCGCACTGCTGCGCCGCCGGGCCCGGCTGGGGAGGTTCGCGGCCGGGCTGCGGGAGCTGTACCCGGTCCGGTCCGGGTGGTTGACGTGGCTCGACGAAGCGACCCTGGTGTGCCGCTGCGAGGAGGTCACCCTCGGCCGGATCGAGGAGGCCGCCCGTCGCGGCGCCGACGACGTGCGGTCGATCAAGCTGCTCACCCGCGCCGGCATGGGGTGGTGCCAGGGCCGCATGTGCGCCGAGGCGACCGCGTGTGTGCTCTCCGACGTCCTCGACCGCCCGATCCCCGCGCCGCCCCAGCATCGCCCGATCGCCCAGCCCATCCGCCTCGCGGACCTAGCCGAAGGAACCTGATGAGCCTCGAAGTGAGCGTCGAACCCGCCACCACCGAGCCCGCCGCCGCCGGCCGACCCTCCCCCGCCGACCGCAAGCCGTGGCACGGCGTGGTCGTGGCCACCGCGCTGCCGATGCGCCCGGACCTGTCCGTCGACTTCGACGCGTACGCCGAGCACGTGCGATGGCTGGTCGACTCGGGGTGCGACGGGGTGTGCCCCAACGGATCGCTGGGCGAATACCAGTCGTTGACCCCAGCGGAGCGGGCCCGGGTGGTCGAGGTGGCGGTCGAGGCGGTCGGCGGTGACCGGGTCCTGCCCGGCGTCGCGGCGTACGGCGCGGCCGAGTCGCTGCGCTGGACCGAGCAGGCCGCCGAGGCCGGCGCGCGGGCGGTGATGCTGCTGCCGCCGAACGGCTATCGCGCCGACGCCCGCACCGTGATCGACCACTACCGCACGGTCGCGAGCGCGGGGCTGCCGATCGTCGCGTACAACAACCCCTTCGACACCAAGGTCGACCTGACCCCGCGACTGCTCGCGGACCTGTACGACCTGGGTCTGATCGTCGGCGTCAAGGAGTTCACCGGTGATGTGCGGCGCGCCTACGAGGTGGCCGAACTCGCGCCCGGGCTCGACGTGTTGATCGGTAGTGACGATGTCGCGCTCGAATTCGGACTCGCGGGGGCGGTCGGTTGGATCGCGGGTTACGCCAACGTGTTCCCGCGGGCGAGCGTCGAGTTGTATCGGGCCGCCACCGGCGGGGGCGACGTGCGCGCGGTGCAGGCGCTGTACCGGCTGCTGCACCCGCTCCTGCGGCTCGACTCGCAGACCGAGTTCGTCCAGTCGATCAAGCTGTCGATGGACCTGGTCGGCCGTCGCGGCGGCTCGTGCCGGGCCCCGCGGCTGTCACTGCTTCCCGAACCCGAGGCGGCGGTGCGGGAGTTCACCCTGAAGGCGATGGCGGAGGGGCTGCGCTGATGCGTTCACGACACGTCTTCCACGCGGTCGACTCGCACACCGAGGGCATGCCGACGCGCGTGATCACCGGCGGCGTCGGGGTGATCCCCGGCGCGGGGATGGCCGAGCGGCGCCGGCACTTCATGGCGCACCTCGACCACATCCGCACGCTGCTGATGTACGAACCGCGCGGGCACGGCGCGATGAGCGGCGCGATCCTGCAACCGCCGACCCGGCCGGACGCGGACTACGGCGTGCTGTTCATCGAGGTGTCCGGATGTCTGCCGATGTGCGGGCACGGCACGATCGGCGTGGCGACCGTGCTGGTCGAGACCGGCATGGTCGACGTGGTCGAGCCGGTCACCAGGGTGCGGCTGGACACCCCGGCCGGACTCGTGGTCGCCGAGGTCGAGGTGCGCGACGGAGCGGCCCGCTCGGTGACGCTGCGCAACGTCGCGTCCTACGCCCACGCACTCGACGAGACCGTGGACGTGCCCGGGCTCGGCGCGCTCACCTACGACATGGCGTACGGCGGCAACTTCTACGCGATCCTGCCGCTGGACAAGGTCGGGCTGCCGTTCGACCGCGCCGCCGGGCCGCGAATCCTGGAGACCGGGCTCGCGATCATGGCGGCGATCGACGAGCAGCACCGACCGGTACATCCCGAGGATCCCGACGTGGCGGGCTGCCACCACGTGCAGTTCCTCGCGCCCGGCTCCGACGCCACGCACTCGCGCAACGCGATGGCGATCCATCCGGGGTGGTTCGACCGCTCGCCGTGCGGCACCGGGACCAGCGCGCGGATGGCGCAGTTGTACGCGCGCGGCGAGTTGGCGCTGGACCGGCCGTTCGTGAACGAGTCCTTCATCGGCACGCGTTTCGAGGGACGGTTGGTCGCCCGGGCCACGGTGGGCGACCGTGACGCGGTCGTGCCCACGGTCACCGGTCGGGCCTGGATCACCGCGACCGCGCAGTATCTGCTCGACCCGCAGGATCCCTTCCCGGCGGGTTTTCGGTTGTAGGGCGAGCCTTCGCCGGGAGGAGGACTTTGCGGTGGAAGGCCCGATCGCGTTCGCGAGCCGGTGGTACGTGAGGTGCGCCGCCCGGTTCCGGTCCCGAGGGTGACTGACCGTCAGTAACATGGCGGGAGGAGGCACCATGGAATCGGGACACGGAGCACTCGCGCTGCCGTCCTTCGACGATCGTCCGATCCTGCGGGATCGGGTCGCACGAGAGTTGCGGGCGGCACTGATCGCGGGTGAGATGCGGCCGGGCGTGGTCTATTCGGCGCCCGCGCTCGCCGCGCAGTTCGGGGTCTCGCCGACACCGGTTCGCGAGGCCATGCTCGACCTCGCGAACGAGGGACTGGTCGAGGCCGTACGCAACAAGGGCTTTCGGGTGACCGAACTGTCCGACCGGGAGTTGGACGAGTTCACCGAGATCCGCGCGCTGATCGAGGTCCCGATCGTGGCCCGGCTCGCGGGCACGATCACCCCCGAACAGCTCGCGGAGCTGCGCCCGCCGGCGCAGGAGATCGTCGCGGCGGCGGAAGCCGGCGACCTGATCCGCTACGTCGAGGCCGACCGCCGCTTCCATCTGTCGCTGCTGGCCCTGGCCGGCAACGAGCATCTGGTCCGCGTGGTCGGCGACCTGCGCAAACGCTCACGTCTGTACGGTCTGTCCCGCCTCGTCGGCAACGGCCGGCTGGTCGCGTCGGCGGCGGAGCACCTCGAACTCCTTGACGCCCTGGCCACCGGTGATCCGGTCGTCGCCGAACAGGTGATGGCCCGCCACATCGGCCATGTCCGAGGTATGTGGGCGGACCCGAACCAGCGGACGTGATCGCGGAGTCGAACGCGTCGCAACGCAGGCCGCGTTTCGACCTTCGACTCCACGATCGGGTCCAGGGGGGTGGTGGCCGGTGGGCGGGCGTCAGACCTTGCCCGCCACCATGTCCATCAGGCGATCCAGGACGGCGCCGCCGGACGCGTTCGAGCCGTCGTGCTCCCACTCGTTGGTGACCCACGGGCGCACGTTGGCCACCCGCCTGGCGGTGTCCAGGGAGAATTCGGCGTCCACGTACATGTCGTCGTGGTAGACCACCGCGGCCACCGGGACCGGGTTGGTGCGCAGGCGTTCGAGGTCGTACAGCACGGGCCAGTCGTCGTGGCGGGCCAGTTGGTCGGCGGCGTCCCGGAAGGGGCGCAGCGCGGCGATCTCGTCGAACATCCAGGGATACATCATCTCGCCGGTGAACAGGAGCGGGTCCGCCGCCGCGGCGAACTCCGGGAGTTCGTTGTGCACGCGGTCGGCGGCCCACCCCGTGCCGACTTTGCCCTGGCCGTAGATCGGTTCCTGCAGGACCGCCCACAGGGGGTTGTCCACCAGGGCCGTGGCGTGCATGGCCGCGGCGCGGAACGTGTCGGAGACGTGGTCGCCGTCCCACGCCTCGTCGAGCATCCAGTGCACGCGCTCGTAGCCGTCACCCATCCCGAACGGGTTGCCCAGGTGCTGGAGTCGACGCACGGTGAGCCGGTCGCCGTCGGGCAGCCGTACGTCGTTGGCGGCGAGGTGGTCGGCGAGTCGACGCACCGCCTCGACGTCGTCGGGATAGCGCGCGTAGTACTCGGCGTTCTTGGCGCGCACGCGCGGGAAGGTGCGTCGGTAGACGTCCTCCGCCGTCGCGTCCAGCGGCGCGAGGCCGCCGGTGACGTAGCAGGACGTGAGTCCCTCGGGCGCGGCGGACAGATACGCCAGGGTGATGAACCCGCCGTAGCTCTGGCCGAGTGTCTCCCACGGCTCGTCGCCGCACAGGTGCCGGCGGATCAGCTCCGCGTCGGCGACGATCGCGTCCGCGCGCATGTGCCGGAGCAGGCGGGCGAGTTCGTCGGGGGGCGTGCGGGCGGCGAAGGCCGGCGTGATCGGCGTGCTGCGGCCGGTGCCGCGCTGGTCCAGCAGCAGCACGCGGTGCGTGCGCAGGGCGCGGGCCAGCCATCCCGTCGCGCGGTTGGGGCGCTGCGACTTGCCGCCGGGGCCGCCTTGGAGGAAGCACAGCCACGGCCGTTTCTTGTCCACGGCCGTCGGGTCGACGACCTCGCGGGCGAAGACCTCGATGGTCGGCCCGTCGGGTCGCGAGTGGTCGAGCGGTACGACGAACGTGTGATCGGTGAGGGCCATCCCCGGAATCCGGGTCGTGCGGGACGTGCGAGTCGTGCCGGTCGTTCCGGTCATGCGGGTTCCTCCTGCACTCGGCGATTCTGTGTCGTGTGACATTTCACTAGAGGAACAGGGCGCGTGTCTCGCTCGGCGGCGACAAAATCGCGACGAATGTCGGTCCGGGCACCGGGGATGGGGCATCCGCGTGGGTCTGCCCCGAGTTCGCGCGTCGAGTCTTCCGGGGGCGGATCCACTGCGAGAGGGTCTGACCCCAGACAGGTGCGAGCGATCTGCCGGCGAACCCCGAGAGGAACGATTCCCATCGTGACCCAGGACCCGTACTCCGCGTTTCAGGACTCGATCTATCTGAGCGGCCTGCTCACCGGCGAGACCCCCGCGTATCCGGTCGACTCGACCGCCTTGGAGGAGGCCGCGGCGGCCGGGCTCGACGCGGGCGCGCGCGGCTACGTGCTGGGCGGCGCGGGCACCGGTTCGACGATGCGGGCCAACCGCGAGGCGTTCGACCGCGTGCGGATCGTGCCGCGCATGCTGCGCGACGTCGGCGCGCGCGATCATTCGTGCGACGTGCTGGGTACGACCATGCCCGCGCCGGTACTGCTCGCGCCGGTGGGTGTGCAGTCGATCGTGTGCCCGGAGGGCGAGTTGGCCACCGCGCGCGCCGCGGCGGCCCTGGGCGTGCCGATGGTGCTCAGTACCGCGTCCTCGCACACTCTGGAGGCGGTCGCCGAGGCGTCCGGGGCGGGCCCGCGCTGGTTCCAGTTGTACTGGCCGCGCGACGCCGACGTGACGATCAGCCTGCTCGCCCGGGCCTGCGCGGCGGGATACACCACGCTCGTGGTCACGTTGGACACGTGGCTCCTGGGCTGGCGTCCGCGCGATCTGGACCAGGCGTACCTGCCGTTTCTGCGGCAGATCGGGATCGCGAACTACCTGAGCGACCCCGCGTTTCTCGCGGGTCTGGGCAAGCCGGTCGCCGAGGATCCGGTCGCGGCGATCGCGCACTGGGCAAAGATGTTCGCCGATCCGACCAAGACGTGGGCCGACCTGGACTTCGTCCGCGAGCACTGGAGCGGCCCGATCGTACTCAAGGGCGTCCTCCACCCCGACGACGCGCGCCGAGCCCGCGACGCGGGCATGGACGGGCTCGTGGTCGGCAACCACGGCGGCCGCCAACTCGACGGCGCCGTCGGTGCCTTGGACGCGCTGCCCGACGTGGTGGCGGCGGTCGGCGACGAACTCGCCGTGCTGTTCGACAGTGGCGTGCGCACCGGCTCGGACGTGCTGAAGGCACTCGCGTCGGGCGCGCGGGCGGTGCTGTTGGGCCGCCCGTACGTGTACGGCCTCGCGCTGGGCGGGGAGGCGGGCGTACGGCACGTACTCCGGTGTCTGTTGGCCGAGTTCGACCTGTCGATGGCGCTTTCGGGGCACACCCGGCCGAGCGGGTTGACTCCTTCGGTGCTGACGACGGGTCGGTAGCGGCCCGGACGGGGGTGGGGGCGCGGGCGGTTCGGCCGGTGTGCGCGGGGGCGGGTGGCTCGGGCACGGGCGTCCCGCCGGCCGACCTGTTTGGCCTGGTATCTCCGATAACCTCGCGCGTGCAAGAGTGCGAAGCGAGAGGACCCAACCGGTGAGTGATCGCGCCCCTACGACTGCCGCGCGCAGGCCACTCGGCATCCTGCGCCGGATGACCTCGCGCAGTTCCACCGAACCACATCGCGCGTCCACACCGCTCGAACTGTTCTTCGACCTGTCCTTCGTGGTCGCCATCGCGCAGGCGGGCGGGCGGCTCGTGCACTCGTTGGCCGAGGGGCATCCCTGGCACGGCATCGGCGGATACGTGCTCGTGTTCTTCGCGATCTGGTGGGCGTGGGTCAACTTCACCTGGTTCGCGTCGGCGTACGACAGCGACGACCCGCTGTACCGGGTCGCGGTGCTCATCCAGATCACCGGCGTACTTGTCCTCGCGGCGGGCGTGCCACGCGCGTTCGACAATCACGACTACAAGATCGCCATCGCCGGTTACCTGATCATGCGCCTCGCGCAGATGTTCCAGTGGCTGCGAGCCGCACACGACGAGACCGACCCGGCCGCGCGCCGAACCGCGCTGCGCTACGCGGCGGGCTTGTTGTGCGTGCAGATCGCGTGGGTGGTGCTGTTGGTGCTCCCGCACGCCGCCTGGAACTGGGGCTTCGTGCCGCTCGCGCTCGCCGAGATGGCAGTGCCCGCGATCGCCGAGCGCGAGCGGCAGACGACGTGGCACCCGCACCACATCGCGGAACGGTACGGGCTGTTCACCCTCATCGTGCTCGGCGAGAGCGTCTCGGCGGCGACGATCGCGATCCAGTCCGCGCTCGACGATCAGGCCGCTCTCGGCGAGTTGTTGCCGATCTCGGCCGGTGGTCTGCTGATCGTCTTCTCCGCCTACTGGATCTACTTCGCGGTCCCGATCCACGACTACCTCGTGTCCGGCAAACAGGCCTTCCTGTGGGGATACGGCCACTACGTGATCTTCGGGTCGGCGGCGGCGATCGGCGCGGGCATGGAGGTCGCCGTCGAACAGGCCGTCGGCGTCGCGCACGTCTCGCTCGTCGGGGCGTCCGCGTGCGCGACGATCCCGACCGCGCTGTTCATGTTCACCGTGTGGGCGATCCACTCGCGACACCACAAGCGCGGTCTCGTCCAGCAACTGATCCTGCCGGGTGCCGCCGCGCTCGTCCTGCTCTGCACGTTCGCGGGGAAGGCGGCGGTACCCCTCGCCGGGGTGGTGGCCGCGCTGGCGGTGGCGGCCGGTGTGGTGTCGGCCGCCTTGGTCGGCGAGGGCGACGTGCGGCCGGGGCACGCGTGACATGTGGCGGGGGGCTCGCCGGGGCGGGGGGCTCCCAGAGGCGGTGGGCTCGCCGGGCGGAGGCTCGCCGGGGC
>NZ_WWJX01001332.1 GCF_009865215.1 Streptomyces sp. SID3343
GGCCCCGCGCCGCGACCGGCGAGGCGGCGTTGCGCGGCGGCCTGGCCGCGCACGCCCTCGCGGTCACCACCACCGCGCTGAGCTGCGTCCGGCACGGACTCGGCCCGATCACCGGGTGGGACGTCGAGGTCGAGCACCGCCTCGAGCGCCGCCGCCTCACCGCCGACGCCACCGTGCGCTTCGACACCGGCGGCCGGATCGGGGTGCGCGTCGTCGAGCTGGACCGCGCGACCATGCCCCTGCAGCGGCTCGCCGCGAAGATCGAGCTGTGGACGAGGTGGGCCGAACACCGCATCCACGAGGGCCCGCGGCACCTGATCGGGTCCAGCCGGGCGGTGTGGCGCGATCACTACCCCGGCCCGGACTGCCCCGGGCTGTGGGTCGTCCTCACCGGCGCCGACCCGGCCGCGCTGCGGCGCCGGATCGACCGGTTGCGGCCCGAGCTGCACGCCATGCGCGTCCTGGACCGCCGCGCGATGGGCGTGCACGCGACCACGCTGGACGTGCTCGCCGAGCACGGGCCGGCCGGCGCGTCGACCTGGACCCGGATCGTGTAGCCCGCGGACAAGGGTGGACCGGGCGGTGCCCGCAGGGGTGCAACCGACCCGGTCCACCCACGGCCGGTAACAGGCAGGTCAGGACCCATATCGGCCGTGCCGACACCTCTACCCGTACCTCGGGACGGGGAGAAGTTCTTGTTTCTCGCCCGACCCCGAGGCCCCGCCGAGGCGTCGACGACCAACGGCTCGTCTCGTCACCCGTTTCCTCCGCCCGGCGGACCCGTGCGCCCTGCCGGGCGGGCAACGGGCGGCCGAGGGCGCACGCGGCCGCACGCGGGCCCGTGATCGTTCCTCGGGCGCTCCGGGCCGGGCGGGGCACCCGAGGCGCGAGGTGGGCCCACCGTGGCCCGGGGTGGGCCCGAGGCGGCACGTCGACGCGAGGGGACGGCGAACCCGCCGACCGGTGTCGAACCTCACGAGGTGGCGCGTGACGAAAATCGGCGCGGCGCTCTCGGACGCCGTGTCAAACCGCAAGCGTTAGTCGAACGTTGCAGGGGCCGGCGCGACGCCCCCTACGGTTTCGACCATGACAACCGAGAGCACGGTCACGGCCGCGTCGGCGTCCCGGCGGGGAACGCGCCCGCACAACTGCGACTCCGCGGCCATCCACCACATGCCCGGCACCGCCGTGGTCGCGGCCGCGCTCGTCGACGGGATCGGCAACAGCGACCAGGTCGCCGAGTTCGCGCACATCGCGGCCGAGGTCGCCGCCCGGGTCGGCCCCCGCAAGACCGCGACCCTCGGGATCCTGGCCGCCGCCGAGCTGGTCGCCGCGCCGGCGGCCGCGGACATCGAACCGGACGGCGTCGCGGTCCTGGCGCTCGTCGAGCCCGGACAGGACACGGCCGTCGCCTGGACCGGAGACGCCCGCGCCTACGGGTTCGACGGCGCCACGTTGACGCGGCGGACGACGGACCACACCGTCGGCCAATACCTGAGGATCAACGGCGGTGTCGCGATCGAGTTGTGCGAGGCGCACGACAACTGGATCCGCGCGTCGCTCGGCCGGTCGTCGATCGCCACCGTCCACGCCGCCGAGGTGCCCGACACGATGATCGTGCTGACCAGTGACGGGGTGCACGACAGCGTGGCGCACGACGACATGCAGGCCCTGGCCCGCGCGCACCACCACGACCCACAGGCCCTGGCCGACGCCCTCGTGGCGGCCGCGGTCGAGAACGCGGCCGGATACCGCGACGACGCGACCGCGATCGTCGTCACCACACGCTGACCGCGCGGGCCCCCACCGGAGGTAGGTCCCAGTTCCTAGGTCCTAGGTCCAGGCGCCGAGCCCTCACCGAGGGCTCGGGGAGGACTCGGCGAGCCCTCCCCGAGGACTCCCCGAATGAGAGTGTCTTCGCAGGTCAGAAGCTCGCGGGCGTTGCCCGAGCAAGCTGTAGGTTTGGAAACTCCATGGTCCCCTTCGAGGGCCATGGAGTTTCCAAACCGCTTCCCCTCTCCGTCGACGGGGAGGGGAAGCCCGGCGCCGGGGGACGCCGGAGGTTCGCCACCCCTGGGGCGAACCATCCCAAAGCAATGCAACCGTGACGGGTGCATTGCTTTGGGGATAACTTGCTCGCGCTCGTCGCGTCGCCCTTCGCGCGTGAACCGCCGACCGTGACCACCAGGCCGCCGGCTCGTTGGTGGAGCACAACGCGCTCGTCGGCGCGGCGTGAGCTCCGCCGAGTTCGGCCGCCACGGCGATCGCCGCACAGCGAGCGTCGCCGAGCGTGTGTCGGCCTCTCGTGTTGGCCCGTCACGGCGACCCGACACGGACCCGACACGCGTGACGGGCCGCCATGTCGCCACCCGACACGGACCCGCCACGGTGGCGGGGTGCCGCCATGTCGTGTGTCGGGTCAGTCCGCGCGGCCGCGCCCCAGGCGCCGGCGCGTCGCCGGATCCGCCACCGGGTCGACCTCCGCCGGCGGCGTGGCCGCCAGGTGTTCGACGACCCCGAGCCGGCGCCCCGGCTCGCCGCGGTCGCCCTGATCGTCGTCGTCCGGCCGTGCGATCGGTCCCCGCCCGAGTCGCCGCCGCCCCGCATCGCCGACCATCGGCCCCACACCCCTCCCGCACCGGATCCGTACGCGGGGATCATCGCGCACCCGCACCGCACCCGGTGACCGCTCGACCCACCGCACCGGAGGTCAGCACCGCACCGACCGCGCGGTGCGGTCACTCGCCCCGGTCGGTGCGGTCACCGGTCACCTGGCCCGACCAGCGGCGCACCGCCGCACGGGGTCGCCACCGACCGCACCGGTCGACCGCACCGGCGTACCGGTCACCGGTTCTGCAGGAGTTGTGTGGACGACCGCACCGCGCACCCACCCGGCCCGGTGCGCACCCGGTGCGCGGATCGCGTGCGCCGCCGGTGCGGTCCCCGACTGGTGGCCCGACGCGCCGCCCGGCGGCGGCACGGCTGCGGTCACCTTCGCCCGGAGCCGCCGGCCGACCGGTTCGCCGAGGTGGCCGCCGCCGACTGTGCGCGGGGTGCCCACCCGGTCCTGGCGGACGCGCTGCTCGGGTTCTTCGCGGCCGCGGACTGGATCCGCGACGCGGCCGACGATGTGACCGGGGTCCGACCGGACTTGCCGCCGCTCTTGTGCCCGCCGCCGCCGTTCTTGCCGCTCGACTTGCTCATCGTCCTCACCTCACCTTCCATCCTCCGACCGCCTCACACCCACCGCACCCTCAACCCACCGCCACAGCCACGACCGACGACAGCACCCACCGCACCCACCGCACCCCCTGTCGACCGCCGTGAAAGTGACCGTGACTCTCGCCGCGGCGACGTGTCAGCGAGATTCCCGGAACCGGTCCCCTGTTGATCGGTTCGAGGACCGGTCCCGTGGCGGCTGTCGATCCCAGGTGTGGCAGAAGCTCGGGTGGAGTGGGGCCGCGAGGCCATCTCGGTCATCGACCCGGGCAACAACTGGTACGACTCCATCTCCTCGGTTCGGTTCACGCCGCCCGGATCCCGGGGGTAGGACGACGGTTCGCCGCCCGGTCGACGACCTCGCCACACGGGCGGACGACAACCCGACCCACGCCGTCCACCGGCGGTGCGAGTTGCGCCACAAGGCTGATCTTCCCGCGGTGACGCGTGCCCGTACGCGCGTCGGGGACGTTGATCACCGGTGCGCCCCCGGTGACCGCCCGGTCTTCGGTGCGGGCGCATCCGCAACGCCCACGACGAGAAGGAGTACGTGCCGGTGCGAAAGAGTCTTGCCGCCGCGAGTGCCGCGGCCGCCGTGTTGCTGTTGACGGGAACCACGGGGCCGGTGGGCCCGACCGCGTCCGCGGCCGAGTCCGAGTTCCGGCTGGACATCTTCAACGGATACGTCGAGAACAACGGACAAGTAATCGTCACCGGCTTCTACCGCTGTCCGGGGAGGCTGTCGCAAGAGCCTGTGGTCCTGGACGCCGAAATGCTTATCAACAACGAGTGGACGAGGGTCGACCCCCGGGGCGTGTCCAAGTTGTGGTGCGACGGACGCAACCACGGGTGGAGCTTCACGCCCACCGACATCGATCGCAACGGAGTGGCGGGCAAGGATGTCGAGATCAAGGCGACCATGACGAACTACCTCTATGGGGAACCGAAGGAGCTCGCGTCCACCCAAAAGACGCTCAACTTCAACGACCCGCGCAACGACTAGGGTTTCCCGCGCGTTCGGTCCGAGTCGGCAGGTCGTGACCGGGACGGCCCGGTCACGACCGCAGGTTCCGGCCGATCGTCGCCTCCCGAACGGTGACGTCGCCGAGCGCCCGAACCCCGGAGGCACGGGCGAAACGGCCCGTCCCCCAGGCGCCCCCACCGCCGTCGACGACCGGATGACCCGAGGTGCCGGGCATGTCTACGGCTGGCCCGGCCGGGCGGCGACGTTGCCACGGATATCGCCCCGATACCTGCGCCAACGCGAGGGTCGACCTGCGACGACGCGTTCGCAAACGTGCGCGAGGCGGCCCCGATATCTGTGCCATGTCGAATGCGGCTTCATCGATGTCGCGCTGACAAAGTGTCGTTGGCAACGAGAATGTCAGCAGACTTGGCCACGAGATGTGTCAGCCACGTCAGCGTTTGACGCGGCTTCGGATGGCGACGACGGCGGTGTCGGGTACGTGGCGGATGGCCGGGGCGTCGCAGTTGTGCCCGCCCGCACCACACCCCACCATGGGGCACTGCTGGCCCCTGCACCACCGGGCGATTCCACCCGCCGGGCGCGCAACCGGTATGACCCGCCGCCCGAGCTTGAGCCCACCTCGTCGAACCTCGTTGTGTTCGTGGCGCGTCGCCCGAGTCCCGTGTCGATGTGGTCTCCACCCGATGCCGGGACACCTTCGCGGGGCGGCATATACCGTTACCGGTGGAAGAACCATCTCCGCGTATTGGTCGGCTGGACATCGGCGTATCCGACGTAGCCGGAATCGTAGTCGTGCCCGTTGAACCCCATCTGCCCGGCGTAGACGTATTCGTCGTCGAACTTGAACAGGTGGTACAAGGCGAGATCGACCTTGGCCGGCGCCCATTCGAGGCCCCACCACGGGTAGGAGTGGGCATCGGGCGGTGACACCCCCACCTCGCCCATCTTCTCCGCGAGTTGCAGAAGCTGCCCGTCGTGGTCGCCGCCGACGCCGAAGATCTGAAAGGGAATCAGTTCCAGGGTCGGGCCCTTGCCGACGGCGTCCTTGACCTGCTGGAATTTGCCGTGGTTGTCGCTGCGCCAGTAGTGCGTCCAGTCGGAACCCGCCTTGCGGGTGTCCCATGCCTCCAGGCGTCCCGACTTGGCGACCATGTCGAAGGGCTTGTCCTCCCAGCCCGGTGCCAGGATGCGGAACGGGCCTGCCTGGTTGGGGCTGATGGCTTCGGTGATGTAGAAGTCGTCGTCCTCCTGGCAGCCGTTCGCCAGGAGTTCCGCGTAGGCCGCGGCCACGGCCATGGCCCACGCGTACGGCTTGTCGTGGTCGAGGTTCGCGACCGCGTTCTCGAAGTTGCTCCGCCAGTAGTCGCAGTCCGCGCCGGAATTCTTTCCTGTGGTTTCGTCGCTCATGTCGTACCGCCTTTCGACGGGATCGGAATGTTCGCCTGGACGTTCCGAGCGCGGGACGAGGTGGTGTCGCGTGTGTCTCCGAAGCGTCGCCGAACGATGCTTCGACCCCCGGACGTCGCCCAGGAGAAACCCCACGCCTCGTGGACCGGCGCGCGAACGACCACACGGCCGCGATCGAGGAAACCGAAAAGGGCGAACTCAATCACGTCAAGCCCCCCTCGCTCGTGGACGACGGACGCCGCCCACAACAATCCTGATGCGCGGCAACCGTTCGGTATGGAATCGCCGCACCTCCGAACGAGTGATCATCGCGCGGCGGCGATCGATCCCGCCGGCCGGGCACGCCTTCAACTCCGGTCACGCGCCGGTGCGTCCGGACCCCTGGTCCGCGAACACCCTCCGGCGGCCCACGACCGCGGCCGCTCCGGCCGGGGAATTCACGCTTCCGGAGACAGAGCCCATTTCTCGGCCAAAGCCACTGACATTTTCGCTGCCAACAACAGTCCGGGTGATCGAACGCGGCCCGACCGCGGACACCGTCGCGCCCGGAGTCGCGTACAGCCTCCGCCTCATGGACGAACTCCCCGACCCGGTATCGGCCCCGACCGTGAAACCCCCGCCAACCCGTACTGACAACTTTCACGGCCAACCCACTGACACATAGCGGCCAAGCCCGCTGCCAAGTTCACGGCCAACGACACATCCCTCAGCCACCGCCCTCACCCGACCAGCGGCCACCGTCACACCTTCACGCCAACCCCACCAGTGTTGTCCGCCGTGGAAGTGTCGCGGTATTCGCCATGACCCAATTTCAGCGACCGGCGGTGGTGGTGGGTCGTCTCCGAGGGTGGGCGACGCTCGAACATGCCGAGGCCCGCCATCGATTTGACGATGGCGGGCGGAGCGCGGACGGCTGTCGGTGGACGAGGTGGGCAATGTGGGTCCGGCCGTCGGTGGGGCCACCCTTCGGGTCGCCCGTGACCCGGCCGTCCGTCCGGCCCCGCTCAGGAAGAGCACGAGCCAACGGGCGCGTCGTTACGGCGCGGTCGCCGGGCCTTGGTTCGAACTCGGCGGCCGGGGCGTGTGCTTCATCATTTTCGAACCAGAGTCAGCCCGTGGTTGAGAACAGTGTCTCGGTCAGACCAGCAGTCAGACTCATGGGCGGCATCGCGCCGGTATCGCCCGTGGTGTTTTCGAAGGCACCGCGCGGGTCGTGGGCACTGCTCGTGGCAGCCGATACCGCCGGGGCAATTCCCAGGACGGCCGTCCCGGCCGTGCCGGGGGCCGGCCAGGAGCGTGGCGGGGATGGCGGCGCCGGTGCTCGCGGCGGCCAGGAGTTCGAGGCTGCGAGACCGGCGATCGAGCGCCTGCGCGCCGAGAACGCCGCCGGCGACAAGGTCACCGTCCTGCCTCCCGGAAGGCTGCCGGTGACCGGGAGTGAACTCCCCGACGGTCTGACGTATCGGCGCTCGGACCCCAACCGCGTCGCCTTTGTCCGGGCACCGTAGCGGCCCGTCGACTCGGCCCGGGCCCGCCGAACCCGGGACCGGGAGGGCGAACGCGCGGCGATCCGCGCCGCGACCCGTGGCGGGTCGTCCGAACGGGGCGACGCGGCCCTCGTTCGGGTGAAGGCGCGGACTCCCGCGATCGGGCCGGTACAAAGAACGGGATTTCCCTCGCCGTCACAGCACTGGAGAGAAAGGTACGGACCATGAGCGTTCGTAGCAGGACGATCGCCGCCGGCGGAGCGTGCCTCCTCGCCCTGGTGGCACAGCAGGTGCCGGCCCACGCGTTTGCGGCGACCCACACCCGGACCGTGACTCCGGGCACGCCGAACCACGAAAGGAGGACTGCGGCACCCACCACCGATCCCGGCAACCGGGACTACTTCGGCACCGGGCCCGAGCCTCGGAAGGCACCCGCCGATGCGACGTTCGACGTCGGTGAGGACGAGGACTCAACGTGGGAGCTCGACACCAACAGCAAGGACGGCAGTGTGGGCTTCTGGGTCACCCCGGCCGACGGCGTCAAGTTCCGGATCAAGATCCCCGTCGGCCCCGATGCCCGTCACCTGGTCGACGAGAAGGACGCGGCCTTCCTCAACATCGCATGCGAAGACCAGGACTGGATTCTGGGCATGCACGAGCAGGAGTCGGATGGCTCGAGCGGGTTCACCGTGGCTCCCGCCCCGTCCGGCCGGGCGATCGTGTGGGTTCGCGGGATCAACGTGAACGCGGTGCCCGGGAAAGCCGTGATCACCACCACCCCCATGAGCGACTCGGGGACGGCCGGTCCCGTCCGCACGATCACGGTCACCAAGAAGTTGCCATAGATCCCGGCCCGGTTCCCAACCCCGACTCACGGTGACCGTCGCCGCGGATACCGCCCCGATACCCGCGCCGACGCGAGGGTCCACGGTGGCGGCTTCTACCAGGCGCTCGTTCCGCGCCGCCCCGGGCCGGAGAACCCACAGGGGTCCGGCAGGCATCTCCGGCACCGGGCCATGGGCGGTGATGTGTCCGGCCGGGCCTGTCGGCTTCCGCGGGTGATCACCGTGTCGTCCCCGACCGCACGCCCCGAACGTCGGAAGCTGCCGCCGATGCCGGCGTGGCCACCGCCGCCGCCGTCACCCCCCGCTGTTCTGGAAGCACGTGAACCCCCGCGGCCGGTTCGAGCCGGACATGACCTCCCACCTCGACCTCGTTGCCGCCGTGGCGGCTTCGGTGCCCGGCCCGCGCAGCGGCGAGCCGGCCACAGCTCCGGCCTGACGAACAGCCGGACGGCGCCGAAGCGAGTCAGTCGGTGGGCGGCCGTGACGCCCAGTGGGGCACGGCGTCGGGGACCAGCGGTACAGAAGAGCCGACGAGGCCCGCGCACGCCGGGGCCTCCGGTTCCGTCACGGTGAGACAGTGACGGAACCGGAGGGGTCACCACAAGCTGCCCCGCTGGGGGCTTGGTGGTTGGTCACCCGTCCACGCCCGTACCTCCTGAATCTCAGGAGTTGCCGCCGCCGTGGCCGATGCCGCCGAAGAGGCCGCCGATGCCGAGGCCGGTAGTCATACCGCTGAGGGGGCGCCGACGCCGTGGCCTCCGGTGCCGGTGGGTCCGGTGGGTCCGGTGCCTCCGGGTTGGGTGCCTCCGGG
>NZ_WWJX01001333.1 GCF_009865215.1 Streptomyces sp. SID3343
TGCGCGGCCGCGTCGCTGGTCCCGGCCGAACGCCGCAGCGCGTGGCCGGTCTTCGTCGGCGGAGCAGCGGCCGCCCCGGCCGCGACCGTCGTGGTGCCGACTGCCCGACCGCGAGCCGACCGCGAGCCGCCCTCGGGCCTGCCGGTGGGCACGGCCGAGGGTTTTCGCACTTCGGCAGCCCTCGTACGGTCCGCCGTCGTCTTCGCGACCACCGCCCCGGGCGTCGGGGTCGTCGTCCCCTCCTTCCTCGTCGATTCGACGCATTCATGTCGTGGGCGAGGAAGTGTTTTCCGAATGCATGAAGGCCTCTGAGGGGTTTTGACTCGAATCGGTCGATGTGTGTTCCAGTCGTTTGCTCAGGGGTGTCGCGCGCATTCGACGCCGTGATTGTGAACGGAATAGACGACTCCGCATTCGCGGTGATTATCGGTCGAGGCGCGACCGAAATCGTCGCTAGACTGCGGTCGATGCGACTGCGCGGGCAGTGGCTTTACTCGGTTGCCTTTTTATACCTTCGAGTCGGGGGCCCGATGGTCGAGCGCGAGAGCATAGGCAGAGTCCTGAATCCGCAGCATTACGACGGCGAGGCGAGTCGGCCGTCGGCGATCGCCGAGCCGAGAGAGCCGCTGACCACCGGGCTTCTCTCGACGCTGGACAACGGCGGCGGTGGGAGCGGGGGCGGCTCGGGTATACGGCTGACGCCCGCCATCCTGCACGCGTCTGCTTCCCGGCTCGAGGGATTGACCGGTGAGGTTCGTGCCGATACTCGGACCGCCTTGCAGGGCGCCGACCACGTCGCGGTGGGACGCAATCTGGAGGTCACCAAGGCCGTGCAGTACGTGCACGATCGTTGGGGCGAGAAGTTGTCGCACCTCGTTGAGGACATGGAAGAGCGGGTCGCTCGACTTCGCAAGGCCGCAGACCATTGGAAGACGACCGAGGAAGACATCAAGAAGTCTTTCGGCTGACCGGCGCAAAGTCGGGTGTCGGAACAGACATTCGCATCAAGGGGGAAATACGTGGGATTATCCATCGAGGACGTCGAGACGTGCTCGCCGGACGCGTTGGACGGCGTCGCGGCGGGTTGGGAGCGACTGTCGGCCGCAATGGGCGGCGACAAGGACACCGTTGCTCGTGAAGTCATCGCCCCGTTGGTGGACGGTGGTTGGCAGAGTGAGGACGGCAAGCGCGCGGTCGAGTTGCTCGGGTATGTCGGTGCCCAACTCGACGCCCTGCGCGCGGAGTCCGGTGCGATGGCCTCGATCGTGCGCGAGGCCGCCGGGGAGTTGCGCGCGGCGCAGGGAACCGTGCGTGCCGCGTTGGACGAGGCGCGTCGCAATGGGTTGACCGTACGGCCGGACGGCGGGATTGGTTGGGAGGCCGGCAGCGACGCCCAGTTCGCCAACCTCCAGTCGATGGCCGAGGGGATCGGCGCCCGCCTCACAGCCGCGCTGCAAGCCGCGTCGGACGCCGACGCGTTGGCCACCGCCACACTGCGAGCCAACGTCGACTTCGGCCCCAAGAAGGACTTCAACGCGTACTCCTTGGGCGCCGACCCTGCGGCCGACGCGCGACGTTCCGCCGATCTGCTCGCTCGCGTGAACACGACGGGGCTGACCGAGCAGGAAGTACAGCAGCTTCGCCTGTTGACCTGGGACAACGCCGGGGACCAGAACTTTCAGGTGAGTCTCCTGAAGAATCTCGGCCCGAAGGATCTGTTGGTCCTCACCGATGGACTGACCAAGGGCGAGGCGCTGCTGGAGCCGAAGGACCAGACCGAGGTTGCGCGCATGTTGAGGGAGACCCTTTCCGGGGCCAGTCCCGTACTGGCGCAGGACAAGGAATGGATGGAGGGCCTTCGGCAGGCCGGGACGCACGACATATCGGCGACCAACACTTCGAGCGCCCCCGGCTACGAGGGCCTGGCCCTGCTCATGAGGGAGGGAACCTACGACAAGGAGTTCCTGCTCCAAGTCGCCGACGGCATCGTCGACATGGACGCGACCATCGACAACGATCGATACAGCAGGCCCGACAACGACCCGGTCACCAACATCCTGCACGCGCTGAACAAGGACCAGTCGGCGGCCACGGCCTTCCTTTCGGGCGGCGAGGGGCCGGGGCGGGTCGAACACCTCATCAGTCGGGTGCCGGCGCCACACCTGGAAACGTTCGCCCAGACGATCGACCTGACGACGCGTGGGCCCATCCCGACTCCGGAGTCATCGGCGATCGTCGGAAACGTGGTCAACGTCCTTGGGAAAAATCCGCCGGAGGATGTTCCCGAGGAGTTGCAGGGGCCCGTCGGGCAGATGCTGGCCCGCAACATCGAGACGGTGCATCTGGAATTGTCCAACCCGAACGCCAAGGCCCAATCCCTGGTGGATTCCGCGACGCCGTTGGCTGAATTCGACACAGGTGCTCTGATACGCACGATTTCGGGAATTTCAGGGGACGAAAAGAATATAGTGCCCTTGTGCGTCGCTGAGGATGCATATACGGCCACGGTGATGACCGTGATCAAGAATGAATCTCCGGAGGGTCAGCGGCTCGACGACCTACAGGCTGCGGCGAAAAATTATGCCGAGGTGCGTGGGACTTTCTCTGCCACTCTCTCCACGCAGATCGAGCAGGCGGCGGAGGACGAGTCTCGGGACGTCGACAAGTACTCCAACTGGGTCCAGAGTGCTGCGGGTGCCCTGATCACCGGGGTGCTGCCCGACCGGGTGGGCGACAGTGGTGAGCGTATCTTCAACGGGATCGCCGTGCAGATCACGGACAATATTCAGCGGGAAATCGCGGACAACGCCGAGATTCACATCGCGACGCAATACGACGCGGCCAGTGGCTCCATGCAGGACAGTGTGGATGCGTGGCTTACGCAGAATGGTTTCTCCGGTCGGGACGCGAGTTTCATCACGGACGACATGCAAACCGGCTTCACTTCCGCGATCACGGCGGTCCGAGAATCCGACGGATCCTGAGAGTGAGCACATGACACGAATACGCGGCGGGCCCGTGGTTGATAAACGCGTTCGTGCTCTTCGGGCGCCGGCGGGCGGGCTGGTGATGGTGGTGTGCGTCGGCGTGCTGGGGTGGTCGTGGCTCGACCATCGGGAACGGGACGAGGAGTTGGACCGTCCTCGTGCGCGGGAACTCGCGGAGGTTCCACGGGAGTTGTGTTCGGGGATGGTGGCTGCGGCGGATGTCGAGCCGCTGGACTTCGTACGGCGGCAGCCCGTGCGGCCCAAGGACGAATCGGGTCCGCGGCCCGATCGGCTCGTGTGCTCGGTCGGCGAGCGGGTCTCGGTGCGGGTCGAGGTCGGGCCGTTGCGCGAGGCCCCAGCGGACTGGGCGTGGCGGCCGGACGTCTCGGCCGCGCCGTTGGAGCACGAGGTCGTCGGGATGGCGGGTCCGGACGATGCGTGGGCGGTGATCCCGTGTGCGACGGGGGCCGGCGATCTACTCGCTCGGGTGACGGTGTCGGAGAAGGGCAGCCCAACCGGTCCGCAGGTCGGCGATCGGCGGACCGAACTCGTACGGTTGTTGGCGCGCACGGGCAACAACGTGGCCCGGCGGGCCGGCTGCGGGGGAGACCCGCTACCGGAGTTCGGCGTGGTGGCCGCTCCCCGGTGGTTCTTGAGCCCGCCCACCGGTCAGCCCGGATGCATCCCCGGTGCCGGGGACGGAACGACCGTCGAGGGCCTCTCGCCTGTGCTGGTGCGTTGGGCGACTCCGGCGCATCCGGCGCCGATCGAAACCTGTGACGTCTACCTCCGGCGAGGGGGGCCGGACGAACGCGGGCTGTCGTTCACGATCTACCGGGGCAAGACCGCGGCCTGGGCGCCGCCGCTGGACGGCAAGGTCGACGGGGCCACCGTTGTGGCGCGAACCGAAGGGCAGTGTGCCGGCGAACCCGTGGTCTGGCTGAGCACGGACGGCGGGCCGATGGCGGTCGGCGAGGAGCCCACTCGATCGAACCACGCCGCCGTGGTGGCGGCGATCGTTCAACGCGACGGCTGCGCCGTCACGCGCAGCGAGGGGGCACGATGACCGCCGAAGGATCGGGTCATGTGGGTGATTCGTCTCGTGCCGGCGAGCGCGAGGCAAGGACCGAGCGCGGAAGTGCACCCGCGACACCGGTGTCCGGGAGCACGCCCGCGACATCCGCGACCGTGCCCACGAACGCCGGTGCGGCATCGAAGTCGCCCTCGGCGAAGCGGCGTTGGTCGCGCGCGACCCGGGTGCAGGCCGGCGTGGTGGTCCTGACGCTGGCCCTCGTGGGCGGCCAACAGGCATGGGACACCCGGCAGGAGGCACAGATTCCGGACACGTTGTGTGACGGCCTGCTGTCGACGGCCGCGGTGGCGCCCGGGTTTGCCGTCTCCGAGTTCGATGACGAAGTGCGGCGCACGCCGAGTCCGGGCTCTCCCGCCGCGTGGTGCCGGCTCGGTGAACTCGTGGAGGTCCGGGCCGATTTGCTGCCGATCGCCCGGGAGGAGGCCTACCAGGTGACCCGTCGGGTCGACGCGACCTCGTTCCCGCTGGGCCCTGGCCTGGAGGGGATGGCCGGGCCGGGCGAGGGCTGGCTGGTCCTGCCCTGTCCCAAGGTGGGCCGCGGTGACCCGGTGCTGGTGACCCTGTCCTTCCGGGGGAACTGGAACAACGGCACCGACGCGGACGACGACCGGCTTCGGCTCGCGCGATGGATCACCGACGCGGGCCGCCGGATCTCGGCGCGGGCCGGATGCGGAGCAGAGTCACTGCCCGAACCCGCGTTGCCCGCGGCCGACGAGGCGTGGTCGGCCGACCTGTGGAAGGGCAAGGGCGATCCACGTGAGGCGCGGCGGCTCCGCAAGGCCGCCGGCTATACGAGTCGTCCCATCGACACGGGAGGGCTCTGCGGTCTGGCTCCGGCAACCCTGCTTACGCCTGCCGAGGCCGAACAGGTACAGGCGTGGATGGAGACGCCTCGAAACGACCTCGTCTACACCTGTCAACTGGGCGGGTCGAATTTCCTGTCGCCGGAGAGCCGGTTCACGGTGGTGAGCGGGGCGTTGCGCGCGTACGCGCCGTTGGACGCCGAGCCCGGTGAAAGCCGGGCCCGTGGGGGAGCGTCCGACTCGACCTGGACCGCAGGCACCTGCGCGGGCCGTCCCGCGGTCTTCACCTTTTCGGCGGAGTGGGTCCAAGCCCGGCCCGACGGTGTCCGCAGGGGTGACCGCGTCGAGACCATATTCCGGGCCCTGGTCGACGGCTACGCGAAACGTGCGGGGTGCTCCGTACCGTGACCGCGATCCTGGGCTCCGTCCGGCGCAGCGGCCCGAGCCACGGCACCAGGCGGGAACGTACGTGCCGCTGCGGCGCGCGTCGGGGCACGCGGTGAGCTTTGCGGCAGGACGCCGCTCAGGTGGCGAGGAGGGTCTCGGGTCGGGTGCGGAGCGATCGGCGCAACTCCTGTACCCGTCGCCGGACCTCGTGGACCGGAAGTGCGGTGGCGGGGGCGGCGGGCTGCTCGTGCCGGCAGGTGCTGCACAGGCCGCCGGGTAGTGCCTCGGGTCGTCCGGGCACGGCGCATCCGGTGCACTCCATCAGGCGGCGGACCGGCTTGGCCGGATCCGGCTCCGGGACCGCAGCGCGGGCGGGCTCGGGTGGCAGCTTTTCCACGAGGCGCTTGCGGGTGAAGGCTCCCGGAGAGTGCACTCGGTCGGGAAGGCCCGAGGTGAGCGCAAGGACGAGCTGCTGTGCGGTGGTTCCGCGCGTCAGCCACTCGGTGGCCAGCTCCTCCAAGGCGGCGCAATCGGCGGCCGAGAGAGTCAACCTGGCATCGACGTGGCCGAGCTCGGCCAGAGCCTCATAGGCGGCCGAGCGTGGGCGGTCGGGGACACGATCGTCGCCGACCGGAGTGGCGGCGGGCTGTTGCGTCGGCTGTTTCTCGTTCGGCGCGGGGGCGCGGGCGGGGGTGGGGACGTGGGCGGGCGCGGGGTCGGGGTCGGGGGCGTGTGCGACAGCGGGTCGGGTCTTGCCGGATCCGCGAACGACCGCTTCCGCGACGGGCTTTGGTGTGACGAACGGCGTGACGACCGAAGACTCGAAGGCGGCCGGTGGGATGGTCCTCGGCGAATCGTCGGCCAGGAAGCGGGCCCACCAGGCGTCGTCACAGGCGATGCGCGAGAAGTACGTTCGATACACCCACCGCGTCTGATCGCCACCGACGACCTCGCGGACGCGTCGTAGATGGCCGGCGACGGACAGCGCGGTGAGCGCTGACCGTACGGCCTGCTGCCCGTGGCGGGGAAGCGCCTTGGCGAGTGTCTTGGCGTCCATCGCGGCACCGTCGGGCAAGCGGTCGACATAGGCGGCGATGTACGCCTCACGTTCGGGCAGGTGTGCGAAGTCGCCTCTGCGGCGCGGTGGTTGGTCCGGAACGGAGCGTTTGCCGTAACCCGGATTGGCCATCGGATGCGCCTGTGCGCGCGGGGGAGCGTTAAAGTCTTCACCAGCCATGGGATCTCTTACTCTTTCGTGATCTCGTTGGTCAGACCCCGGTTCGGTGCTGTTACACCGGCCGGGGTTGTTCGTTGTCGCGAACGCTAGATCGCGACAACGCTGCGCCGCAAGCTCGTCACGGATAGTCATACATGCAGACCGCGCGAGCTCGCGCGGCG
>NZ_WWJX01001334.1 GCF_009865215.1 Streptomyces sp. SID3343
CAGCGCGGCCCGCTGTGTCGGCGGCGCTTTCGGCACACTTTCATCGACCTCTCCGGCAGCCGTCGCGACGGTCCCGACTTCCCTGACTTCCTCGGCCTGGCTGGTCACGCGGCCATTGTGGAGCGCCGACGCGGTGCGTACGCCCCGAAACCCTCGCGCACGCACGCGTCCCACCCGTACGGCGCACCGGCGCCTCGCGAGTGGGACGTGTGGGGCGCGGTGCGGTGTCGCTCAGGACACCACCCGCAGTTCGGCGGGACTCACCACGCTCAGGCCGAGCGCCGCGGCCAGGTCTTCGACGAGATTGGCCGCCTGGGCGGCGGTCAGGCGCTCGACGGTCCACTCCTGGGTGGGCCGACCCTCGGCATCGGTGTGCGGGCCGAATCTCAGCTCGATCGGACGGTCCGCGTCGGCGGAGGGCAGCACGGGGACCCGGGCCACCAGAGTGACATTGTTCGACATGACGTCGACTCCCTTCGGAGAGCGAAAACGATCGCCGCGGTCATTGCCGGTCAGCACTCACGCTCGCATCGCGTCAGCCCGGTGTCCAGGTGTCTCAAGAGTCACACCGGGAGCCCCGGAGGGCGCACGGGGCGCACCGAAAAGCCCCGGTACGCAACGCGCGCCGGGGCCTTTCGAAGGTGGTTCGTCACATCTCGGATCCGCTTGATCGGGGGGCGTCGAGCCGTCGCCCGACGCCACCCACGAGAGCTAGCGCAAGAAGGCGTTCACGACCGGACCGGCCGCCGAACCACCCGACTTGCCCTTCTCGACGAGCACCGCGACCGCGATGTCGTCCTTGAACGCGATCATCCAACCGTGGGTGAGCGTCTCACCCTTCTCGTCGAACTCCGCGGTACCGGTCTTGGCGCCGACCGTGCCGGGGATGCCCTGCAGGCTCTTGCCCGAGCCGTTGGCGACCACGCCCTGCATGAGTGCCTTGAGCTGGCCGGCGATGTCGGCGTCCAGGTCGTGCGACGGCACCCGGTTGGGCACGTCGTCGGGCGTGAGCACCGGCTGCTGGAACTTGCCGGAGGCGATCGTCGCGGCGACCGACGCCATCACGAGCGGGCTGGCCAACACGCGTCCCTGGCCTATCATCGACGCGGCCTTGTCGTTCTCGCCCTTGGCGACGGGCACCGAGCCGTCGAACGTCACCGTGCCCACGTCCCACGTGGCGCCGATCCCGAACTGCTCCTGGGCGAGCTTGTTGAGCGTGTCGTCCTGGATCTTGGCCCGGTTGCCGATGAACGCCGTGTTGCAGGACTGTGCGAAGTCTTCCTGGAACAGCGCGTTGGGCATCGGCTGGAGGCCGTCGTAGTTCTTGAACGTCTGGCCGTTCACGACGAGCGTGTTCTCACACGGCACCTTGTCGGTCGGCTTGAGACCGGCCTTCAGGAGCGCGCCCGAGGACACCGTCTTGAACGTCGAGCCCGGTGGGTAGCGGCCGGTGAAGGCACGGTTGTCACCACCCGTCGGGGTGTTCGCCGCGGCCAGGATCCCGCCGGTCTTGCTGTCGATCACCACGATCGAGGCGTTCTTGTTGTCCGTGACCGCCTTGAGCGCTTCCTCGGCCTTCTTCTGCGTGCCGGGGTCGAGCGTGGTCTTGATCGGCTCGGAGGGCTTGCCCTTGATGTCCACGAGCGATGCCTTGACCGTACCGGCCGAGTCCACCACGGTGATCTTCAGGTCCGCGACGCCGGCCAGCTTCTTCTCGAACTTGTACTGGAGGCCGGACGCGCCGACCGCGTCGGAGGGCGACGCGCTCGGGTCGGCGTTCTTGAGCAGGTCCGCGTTGTCACCCGAGCCGACCGTGCCGACGATCTGCTTCGCGACGTCGCCGGTCTGCCGGGTGTCCTCCTTGACCTGGATCTCGGGCAGGCCCGCGAGCTTCGGCTGCCCCTCGTTGTCCCACTTGTCCTTCTTCAGGACCACGAGGGCGACGGCCTGGTTCGGGTCGGCCTTGGACACCCGCTCCTTGAGCTTGGGGATGTCCAGGTCGAAGAGCGGCGCCGAGAGCGCGCTGTACAGCGCGTCGGGGTTCTTGATCTTCGCCGGCCACAGGGAGAGATTCACCACGGGCGTCGCGGTCGCGAGCGGGTTGCCCGCCCGGTCGAGGATCGAGCCGCGCTTGGGCGGCGTGCGCTCGCGCTTGATCTTGCCGCTGTCGGCGAGTTGCGGGTGCACGATCGTGTTCGTCCAGTGCACCGCCGTCTTGCCGTTGACCGTGGCCACCGGGATCGACGAATCGATCTTGACCGGGTCCGGCACGCCCTTGAGCGTCAACGACGCGCTGTACGACAGCGTCGACGGCGCGTTGTCGGCGCCCTTGGTGTAACTCCCGGCCTTGTACTCGGCCTTCACGATGCCCAGTTGCTTGTGTGTCGTGTCCAGGCCCTGCTGCGCCGAGGTGGGGTTGTCCGTCAGAGACGCGGCCTTGGCCAGGTCATCGCCCTGCCAGGCGGTCAGGAAGTCCCTGGCCATCTGCTCGGACGTGTCCTTCTTCTTCTCGCCACCACTGTCGCTGCACCCGGTCAACGCGGCCACTACGACGACGGACAGTGCCAAGGGCACAGCCGCCGGGATCCGCCGCATCTTCCTGCCCACCAGATTCCTCCCGAACGTCCGTCCATCACCGCCGACGGCCCGTCGACGGTCCCCGTCACGCTACCGGGAGCACCCGCGCCGTTTTCCCATCGGGCAGGCGTGCGACCGACTTGTGACCCGGTTGTTGATGTCGTCGGACCGGCCGGGAAGGCCGTGACGACCGAAAAGTCGGACCTCGGAGACCCGTCGGTGAGGGATCGCCCTCAACCCTGCCCGATCGGGAGCCGAATTCGCTGTGCGAGGAAACCGGTGCCCCATCCGGTGCGTCGGTAGGGACATAGGGCCTGCCGGCACGGAGGCCCCGATACGGCCGTTGGCACCGTCGAGCAGGAGGAGAACGGGGCGATGGGGACCACACGGATCGCCATTCCGACACCACCGCGCTATGGGTGGCAGGAAGACGCGGCATGCAGGGGGTTGGACGCGGGCCTCTTCTTCGGCGACGACCAGGAGCGGCCCGGCGAGCGCCGGGCACGCGAGCGGGTCGCCAAGAAGGTGTGCCTGTCCTGCCCCGTGCGACGTCGCTGCCACGAGCACGCGATGTCCGTACCGGAACGCCGCGGGGTTTGGGCCGGTCTGGGCGAGACCGAACGGGCGGCGCTGCTGCGCGAACAGGAACTGCGTGAGCAGCAGGAACAACGGGAGGAGACCACGACGGCCGCATAGCGCACCGTCGCCGGTCGCCGCGCGGGCGGCGGTCACGACCGGGTCCGGGCCGGATGCGTGCAGCGTCCATGCCTGCTTCGGGCCGGCTTCAGGCCGGCAGGTCGTCCTCGGTCAGCAGACCACGCACATCCAGACGCGTTCGCACGTGGGGGGCACACGCGTCGACCACCACGGCCGCGCCGATCCAGTCGGCGCCGGCCTCGGTGACCATCCGCCGCACCGCGCTGGCCTGCGCGCCGGTCTCGATCCA
This sequence comes from Streptomyces sp. SID3343, assembly GCF_009865215.1. GTDB lineage: Bacteria > Actinomycetota > Actinomycetes > Streptomycetales > Streptomycetaceae > Embleya. The sequence goes on from NZ_WWJX01001334.1 coordinate 3,524, forward strand.
CTCGTCGACCAGGAGCACGCGGTCGCCGGGGCGAAACAGCCTGCCCGGGACGACGAGGGTGAGGCCGCCGTCCTGATACTCGGGCGGGGTGGCCGCGCGCAGCATGGGGTCGTCGGCGGGGCGCTGCGCGTCGCCCACGATCCGACGGTCCTTGCGGATCTCGACGAAGCCGACCCCCAGATGCAGCGCCGTGATCGGGCCCAGGACCAGGCCGCGGGTCTCGATGCCCACGACGACCGTCGGCGCGGCATCCTCGTGCAGGCCGCCCAGGCCGGGGCCCAACATCGCGAGCACCTCGGGGTCGTGCCACCAGCCGGACGGGTCCGCGAACGTGCCCACCGGGGTCTGCCGCCACGCGAACGCGTCCACGAGTCGCTGCGCGACGGGAAGGGCGCCCACAGCCCGCTGGCGGCTCGTCATCTCGGGGTACCGCCTTCCGTTCCCGCACCGGGTCGTCTCGATCTTCGACCAGGGCTTCGACCGGCCAAGATACCGGTGCGGGGCCGACCCCGCCGACGCGCCGACCGTTGCGCCGTTCGTACGCGGTCGGGTTGCCGGCCGAGGTCGCGGGCCGGCCCGGGCCGGCCACGGCCCGACTCCCCAGCGGGTCGCTAGTCGGCTTCGGGGCGGTCCAACGGCTGTTCGACCAGGGCCAGTACGCGACTGGCCATGAATCGCGCGGTGCGCACGACCGTTCCCGTGCGGGTCAGTTCGCTCACCTCGACGACACCCCGGCGGACCGCGACGTCCAATCGCCGCCCCGCGCGCGTCGCCGTCATCTCGTAGGTCTTGGTGCTGTCGCCGGCGTCGACCACTATCTCGACCCGATCGCCCTTCATATGAGCCCCCTTCGACCGATTACCCCCATCTTCTCGCACAGGTCCGACATCGCGGCGTGTGTCCACCCGCGTTCGACGGCTCGTCGGGAGTGGCCCCCGCCCGACTCGGGGGCGCGTTACCGCGCCGGACGCCGGGGTTCCTCTAACGTGTGTCGCACAGGGGATCCGGGCACACGCAGTCCGGACGCAGGACGAACACGAGGGGACCGGACACACATGACGATGGTGCGGCTGCGTCGGCAGGATCCGCGCATCGTCGGGTCCTATCGGCTGCTTCGTCGTCTGGGCGCCGGCGGCATGGGCGTGGTCTACCTCGGCGTGGACCGGCACGGCAAGAAGGTCGCGCTCAAGCTGATCCGCCAAGAGCTCGCGGGCAACCCGGAGTTCCGCTCGCGCTTCGCCCGTGAGGTGGCCGCCGCGGCGATGGTGCGCGGCAACCGGACGGCCCCCCTGGTGGACGCCGACCCGAACGCCGAACGCCCGTGGCTGGCCACCGAGTACGTCCCGGGGCCCTCGTTGCAACGCCGCGTCGGCGACCGCGGCCCGCTGGGTTGCCTGGACCTGGCCAGGGTCGGCTCGGCGGTGGCCGACGGCCTGGTGTCCGTGCACGCGGTCGGCGTCGTGCACCGCGACGTCAAGCCTTCCAACATCCTGTTGTCGCCCGACGGGCCGCAGATCATCGACTTCGGCATCGCGTACGCGGACGGCGCCGGCACCCTCACCGTCACCGGAACGGCCGTGGGCTCACCGGGATTTCTCGCCCCCGAACAGGTGCGCGGGCAAACGGTGACGCCGGCCACCGACATATTCGCCCTCGGCGTCACGCTGGCGTACGCGGGGCGCGGCGCACCGCCGTTCGGGTCGGGCCCGGTGGACGCGTTGCTGTACCGCGTGGTGCACGAGGAACCCGACCTGGAGGGTGTACCAGAGCAGGTCGCGCCGTTGATCGCGGCGTGCCTGTCCAAGGATCCGCGGATGCGGCCCACCGCCGAACAGGTGCGCGAACGCCTCGCGGTGATCGCCCGCCAGCGCGAGGCCGAACGCGGAACTCCCGCGCGCGGCCTGGAGTTCGGCGGACCGACGACTCCCGCGCCCGGGCCCAAGGGCGTCCGCTCCGGTCGGCACGACGTCGACGCGACCGCCCCCGGACACCGGGAGCGCGACCGGGACCGAGACCGCGGCCGCCGTGAGAGCGCTCGCCGGGAAGCGCTGCGCCGTGACGAGGACACTCGCGCCGGCGAGCGCCCGTCGAGCAGCCGGACCGACTCCGGTCGCCGCCCACCGGAGGGCCGCACCGGGCCACGCCAGGACCCGAGCAGACACGACCAGCACAGGCCCGACCCGCACAGGTCCGACTCGCACAGATCCGAACCTGGCCGCCACGACCCGGACCGGCACGACTCCGGTCGACACGACGCCGTCCGGCACGAGCCCGGCCGGCACGAGCCCGCCCGCCACGACGGGGGTCGTCACGACTCGGCCCGACACGACACCGTGCGCCCCGAGCCGCCGCGCG
>NZ_WWJX01001335.1 GCF_009865215.1 Streptomyces sp. SID3343
GCACTCAGCCGGACCCGATCGCCGTAGCCGGCCCGCTCGGCCTGGGCCCGCACCCGCTCGACCACCGTGGCCGAGATATCGGTACCCCAGTACTCCTCGACCTCACCCACGATCTTCGCCAACAACAGACCCGACCCCACACCGATCTCCAACACCCGACGCGGCGAGAACCGCAACACCTGCGCCACCGCCGCATCCCGCCACTGCGCCATCTGCTCTAACGGAATCGGCTCACCGTCGTACGAAGACCTCCACAACCGGAAGTCCTCACCCCACGCCTCGTCGCCGGAATCGGCATAACCCTCGTCGTAGACCTGACGCCACTCGTCCACCTGTGTGCCGTCGTCGACCACCGCCCCATCCGAACCCGGCACCACGTACCCCACGAGGCGCTTGTCGCCCTCCTGGTTCTCCCGCACCACCACCACGGCCTGCGCCACACCGGGGCACCCGGTCAGTACCTGCTCGATCTCACCCAGTTCGATCCGAAAGCCGCGGATCTTCACCTGGAAATCGGTACGCCCCAGAAACTCGACCTGACCGTCCCTGTCCCACCGCGCCACATCCCCGGTCCGATACATCCGCCCGCCGGGCTCACCGAAGGGACAGGCGACAAACCGGCTCGCAGTCAACGGTGTCCGGCCCAGATAACCCCGCGCCAACCGACACCCGCCAGATACAGATCCCCGGCGACCCCGGGCGCGACCGGACGCAACGCGGCGTCCAGCACGTACAGTTGGGTGTTCCAGATCGGGGCACCGATCGGCACCCGATCCGCACCCGGCACGTGCTGCCACGCCGAGACCTCAACCGCGGCCTCGGTCGGGCCGTACAGGTTGTGCACACCGCAATTCGGCAGGGCACCCACAACCCGGTTCGCCAGAACCGCCGAAAACGCCTCCCCCGCGACCTCCATCCACCGCAGGCTCACGCACTCCTTGGCCAACGGCTCGGCAACGAACGCCTCCAACAGAGACGGCACGAAATCCGCACCCGTCACCTTCTCCCGCCGGATCAACTCCGCCAGATACGCGGGGTCCTTGCGTCCGTCCGGACGGGCGATGACCACAGCGGCCCCGACCTGTAACGGCGCGAACAGTTCCGGCACCGACACATCGAAACTCGCCGACGTACTCAGCAGCACCCGGTCCTCGACCCCCACGTCGAAGTGCGCCAGGCCCCACGCCAACCGGTTCATGATCGACCGGTGCGACACCTGAACACCCTTGGGACCACCGGTGGACCCGGAGGTGAAGATGACATACGCGGCATTGTCCGGTGACAACACCCGCACCGGATTCGTCTCCGGATACCCGGACACCTCCGGAAGCACCCCGTCCAACACCAGTAGCGGCCGCGCGATGTCCAGCACACTGCGCACCCGGTCCCCGGGCAACTCGGTATCCACCGGCAGGTAAGCCGCGCCCGCCTTCACCACCGCGTAGATCGCCACCATCAGATCCACGGAACGCGGGATCCGCAGCGCGATCAATCGCTCGGCGCCCGCACCCTGCTCCACCAGCCAATGCGCCAACCGGTTCGCGCGGCGGTTGAACTCCCCGTACGACAGCGTCTCCTGATCACCCACCAGGGCAACCCGATCGGGGTCACGCTCCAATGCATGTTGATGTTCAACACGAGGCCGTTCGGGTCGCGCACGAAGAAACGCCGCACGCCCCACGCCTCGTCGGTGATCGGGTGGACGATCTCGTAGCCCCGGGCCTGCGCTTGGGCGTAGGCCGCGTCCACGTCCTCGACCTCGATGGACATCGCCGTGGTGCCGGACTGCGCGTCCCAGTCGCAGTCCGGCGTCACCACGATGAGCTGCGCGGTGGGGTTGATCGGCGACCGGAACATCAGGAAACCCGGCTCGTCCATGGCCGGCTCGAAGCCGAGGAAGTCCTGATAGAACTCGCGGTTGGGGGCCAGTTCGGTGGCCGAGACACTGGGTACGACACGGCGGATCGTCATCGGGCCAGACTAGGGACGGGGACCGACATCGGGCCGACGACGGGCCGGAACACGCGTCCGTGTGCCCCGCCCGGCGGTACCCCGGCCGCCCGAGGTCAGCGCACGTCGCGTGCGATGTTTCCGTGGCCCTCCAGGTTCCAGCCGATCACCCGTTCCGGGTGGATGCGCAGCACCTCGTTGCTGAAGAACTCGGGGGCGAACGGGGGTTCGTGATCCGTGAGCAGCTCCGCGCGACCGCGGATCTCGACGCCGCGTCCCCAGCCGGGCCGATACGCGCCCGGCTCGTCGGGCGTCATGTCGTCCACCACGAACGCGACGTGCGGATTGGTCTCGGCGTTGCGCCACTTCAGGCTCGCGCTGAGAGCGGGGCCGCCGATGTCCACGGTGCCGTCCGTGTTGAGCACGAAACCCACCGGTCGTACCTGCGGGACGCCGGCGGGGTTGACGGTGGCGAGCCGGCCCAGACTCCGAGTGGCGAGGTAGGCGCGTTCTGTGTCGGTGTAGGTCATCGTGAGTGCGCTCCGTCCGTGGCCGCCGGAATCGGGAGCGGCGGGTCGGTCCGCCGAGCTCCTTCCGGATCCGGGGCCGACCGTAGAACTTCAAGCGCACTTGACGTCAAGGTCCCGCGGCATGTGACGTCGAGGAGTCTCGCCCTCGACGCGTGGGTGGACCAAGCTCCGCGTGGCTCGACGCCCGCGTGGGTCGGCCACTCACGCCACCAGCAGCGCCTCGTCCCACCCGGCCGCGGCGCGGCCGTGAGCGTATGCGTCCAGCGCCGCCGCCACGCCCGCCGCGCCCTCCAGGAACGCCGGGACGTCGGCGCCCTCCGCGACGTGCGTCATGGTCGAGCGGAACCCGAATCGGTACTCGTCGCGGAAGCGACCGATCACCACCGCCGCCAACTCGTCGCACACGCGCGTCAACCGCGGGTCGTCCCATTCCGCGTTCATCCGGCCCAGAACGTGCAACAGGCCGCCCCACCCGTGGCACAGCGCCGGATCGTCGGTGACCCAGGTCTCGACCGGGGCGTCGAGCAGGCCGATCAGGGAGCGGCGGGCCAGGTCGTGCCAGTCGGCGCGACCGAGCGCGAGCGCCGCCAACTGGACCGCCCGGGAGACGCCCGGTACGCCGTAGCACCACGACGGGCGTTGCCGCGTACCCGTCGTCCCCGGGCCCCGGGCCCAGCGGTCGAGGGTCACGTAGCCGGGCCACGACACACCGCCACCGTCCGGGTCGGGCACGGCCCAGCGGGTGAGCAGGGCGGCGATCGACTCGATCGCCTCGCGTTGCCCGTCGACCACGACGCCCTCCCGCCACGCGAGGGACAGCAGTGCGAGTGGGCCGGCGATCCCGTGTGACAGGCCCAGGTTCAGGTGTCCGTCCGGGAGTTCGACCTCCTGGCCGAGCTTGGGGGCGGCCGTGGTCCACCAGCGGGGCACCCGGTGTCCCCGGTGTCCGATCTCGCCGTCGGCGAGCGCGACCAGCCAGGACAGCACCAGGCGCAGTTCGTCCGCGCAGCCGTCGCCGCGGGCGAGGAGGTAGCGGCCCACCCCGCTCATGCCCCGCACCACCTCGAACGCGCCGTTCGTGGTCAGGGGTTGATCGCCCACCGCGGGGAGCGCGCCGCGGACCAGGCGCCGTTGGTGGTCGTCGAGCCGCTCCAGCGCGGACACGTAGCCGCCGGTGGCCCGGTGCGCGACCAACACCGCGTAGGCCGCGGCACCGGGCCCCGAGTAGATCCCGGCCGGCGGGTGTTCGCCGGCCGAGAGCGCCGCCATCGCGCGGGTCAGGTACGTGTGCGCGTGGGCGGTGTGGCTGCCCCCCTGTGGAGTCGTGCCGGCGAACGCCAGCGAGACGCCGGGATATCCGCTCGACAGCGACAGGTCTATCCACAGCGGCAGGTCCACGCCCTCGGGCCAAGCCGAGCCGGGGATCAGCGTGTCCGCGGCGGTCGCCTCGGGATCGGCCAACCGGTCCAATACCCGCGCGACGACCACCCGGGCCCGCGCGGCGTGCAAAGGCTCACCCATGACAACCGCCCTCCTGGGAACGGGCCTTGCCGGGCCGGACGTCGCCCGCGTGGGCGGCGCGGCCCAGGTGGTCGCGAGCCATGCCGAGCAGGATCGCGTGGCCCCGATACTCGCGGGCCCGGTCGATCCCCAGCAGCCGGTTGTGCTGCATGTGCAGCAGCCCCAGGATCGCCGTGTCGTGGTCCACGTGTGCGGGCGCCCGCCCGGCGTCGGACAGCACGACCTCGCCGTAGGCGCGCGGTTGTGGCGTCTCGGTCCACAGCCACGTCAGGCCCGGTGCCGCGAGCCGCTCGGCGAACGTGACCGCGGTACGACCGGGGCGGATCAACTCGCGTGCCAGGGCTCGATGTCGGCGAAAGACGACCTGCTCGGGACCCGGCGCGAACGCGTGGTCGACCCACGAACACCAGTCCCAGTCCCCGAGGGACTCCAGCAGCATGACGTTGTTGACCGCGATCAACACCTCGTCGGGCAGCGCGAGTCGCCCCGCGCCGCGCAACCGCAGTTGCGCGAGGGCGGACGCGCTGTCCACCTCGAACAACCCCTCGGCGAGTGGCATCGCCGCCTCGCCGCCGTAGCGCGTGGACTCGGGTTCGTACCCGTCGAGCACCATCGTGCGGATCGCCCCGGCCGTCCGCATCTCTCTTGCCCTACGCGCCAGTTCGGGCAGGACCCGAGTCCGCAGAGTGGCCGGGTCGCCGTGGAACCTGAGCCGAAGATGCGGCTCCGGGTCCGCGTAACGCATGAAGAACCAGCGGTCGACGTGCTCCCCGACGTCACGCAGCAGCGGCGACAGGTGGGTACGCAGCAGTTCGTCGTGCGTGTCGGGCGTCGCATACAGCTTCGCGAAGAGCCAGTCCTCGCCCGGGAGATGGTAGGTGCGTTCGAACGCCTCCCGGACGGTCCGCGCTCGCGCCGACGAGCCCGCGGCCGAACGGGGCACGGATTGTCGGACGGCCCCGGTGGTCCGCGCCTTCGCCTCGGGCTTGGCCTTCGCCTCGGGCTTCGGCTTCGCCGCGGGCCTCGGCTTCGGTTCCGCCGGGCGCCGGCGAGTCATCGGCACCACGATTTCCGTGCTGTGTCCGCCGGCCCAGCCGAATCCGCGCCCGCCCTCGGTCGCGTCCTCGAACAGGGCGAACCGACCCTCCTTGCGCACCTCGTGCCGCAGCAGCGTGCGGTGCCAGGCGTCGGCGAGGTCGATTCCGTAGACCCGGTCGAGGTTCGCGATCCGTACTCGGTCCGGCACCCGATACCGCTCCCGCCACGCGCCGAGCGCGCGATCCCATGCCCCCGAACCCGGATCGCGGGCGGCGTCGCGCAGCGTGCGATCCGGTACCCAGCGCCGCGGCGACACGGTGACCCGGCCGAGCGTGACGCGCGGCAACAGCGGCAGCGTCTCCAGGCCCGCCCACTCCCACCCCGTCCAGGTCCGGGCCCGGCCGAAGACGATGTCCACGAGCAGGCGCACGACCTCCGGCGCTTCGCGATCGAGCGCCAGCATGTGCGGAACCACGGGCAACACCCGCTGCCCGGTCCGCGCGAGGGTGAGCAGCATGCCGCCCTCGTCCACGCCGACGAGCAGGTCGCGCCAGTCCAGACAGCCGGGGTCGGAACGGTCGGCGAACACGCCCACGGGGATCTCGTGCGACAGCAGTCTCGGCACCTGGATCATGTTGAGCGCGCGCACGGCGTGCGGGCGAAACAGCACCTGTGCGGGCAACACTCCGTCCGTCTCGGCGCCGGCACGGATCAATCGGGACAGGTGCGTCGTGCTTTCGGTCAGTTCGGCGAATCGGCCGGCCATCGCACCGGCCACCCACGAGCCCGCGTGCGGGGTGCCGATCAGCCGGAAGTCGCCCCGATCCAGGGCCGCGGCGCTGTCGGCGAGCAGTTGGAAGCACACCTCCAACGAGCGCGGCGGCTCGTCCGCGACGCCGCCGCCGCCGGCGCCGGTGGCCGTGGGCGCGTCGCGTGTCGCGGCGGCGAGCCGGTCGACGAGCTCGGGAGTGAGCCGCAGTTCGAGATCGTCTCGAAGCAGCGCCTCCTGGACCAACTCGGCGGTCAGGGAGCGGCGTTCGCGCGAGAGCGTGGGGGGCGTGCCGGTCGAGACGTTCGTGCCGTCGGCCGCGGATCCGTCGCGGTAGCCGGTGGGGAATCCCAAGCCGCGGTGTGGGTCGACGAGTTCGGCCAACCGGACCGCGCCGCCGGTGCCGTACTTCTCGATGAACCGGTTCCGGTATTCGCGCATGTGGGCGTGGGTGACCCAGTCGGCGGAGATGGCCCACATCGCGGAGGCGTAGCGGCGGGCCTCGGCACCGACGGCATGGGGCAACGCGACGTCGGCATCCATCCGCAGGTCCACCTGGACCGGCGGGTGCGCGAGAACGCCGTCGGTGTCGACGAGTTCGTTCAACCGGCGCCACGCTTCGCCGCCCGCGCCGGCCTCGGTCTTCTCGTACACCGACAGCGCGGCCCGGATCGTGCGCAACCGCCCCGCCGCGGCCGGGAGCGCGGTCGTCGCGGCCTCGATCCGATCGAGCAGCGCGTCGTCGATCCGGTGCGGGGTGATCGACGTGATCAGGAAGCCGTGTCGGACCAACTGCGCGAGTAGACCCTCGATCCTCGCGGGCGTCGCCTCGGGGAAGGTCTCCGCGGCTCGGGCCAGCAGGCGGTTGTAGCCGACGGGCAACTCGGCGGCGTCGCACACCCACGCCACCAGGGCGTTGCGGCGCACGGACGTCTCGCGTTCGGGCCCGGGCAACACGAGCCGTCCGTCCCGAGTCCGACTGCGGTCGTCGAGGACGACGTCGACGCGGCTTCTGACCTCGGCAACCGCGAGCAGGTCACGCACCCAGGCATCGAGCCAAGCACCGTCCAGACGCGCCGCCTTGGGTCCCGGACCGCGAACCGTCACGCGTGTCGCGGGAGCCAGGCTCGCCGTACCCACGCCCGCGAACAGCCCGAACGGGGTCGGCCGTCCGCCCAGTCGCAGTGCGTAGCGGGTGACCGAAAGGGCGGTGCCGGCCAGCCGTTTGGCCCCGGGATCGATGCCCGCGTCGAGCTTGTCGAGGGAATCGGACAGGCTGCCGCTCGCGACGCGGATCGCCTCGCGCAGCAGTGGGTCGGCGACCACGCGCGCGATACCCGCGGCGGTGTCCGCGTCGCGGGTCCCGGCCGCGCCGCCGACTTCGGTACTCGGCACGCTCGCCATCCGCACGAACAGCGGCTCGGCCGGCTCGAACACGTCCTCGACGATGTGGTCGCCGGCCTTACCCCCGAAAGGTTCGTCGCCGAAAGCGTCGTTCTCGAAAGCCTTGTCGCGCACTGGCCCCATGCCCCCGCGTCACCGGCGCTCGGCCGGGAGAACCGACCCGGGGACGGGCGGAACGCCCGCCCCCGGTTTTCACAGGTCAGCAGCAGAGCGGACACCTGGACTGCACGCCGTACGTGCTCGGTGACGTGTAGTCGCCGCTCGTGCCGAAGTTGGTCGAGGCGAGGTCGCTCTCGACGATGCGGACGTCGAGGTCCAGGTCGGTGGGTTCGGCCATGTCGGTCGGGTCTTCGAACAGAACCTTGTCGTTCATGGGAACACTCCCCGTGATCGGTCGCCGCAGCTGGATGTGCGCGGTGAAAGGTCGAGATCTGTTTGATCTCGTTCAGGACCGTAAGCGGCGGAAGAGATCATTCACAAGGATCATTTCCGGTCACACCGTCGGCTTGAAATCGCCTTGGTGCGGCACGAATTCGGTACATACTCTGCGAGGACGCCGGGTGAACGTCACCCGGCGTTCGAACGTGGCCGGCGGGGGCTGCCACGGTTTGCGAGCACGGTGATCGGGCCGAGACGACCCCGGCGACGCGCGTGCCGCGCTGTCGTACTCCGCCCGCCCGCTCGTTTTCGCGTGCCGCGATCATCTCGGCCCTCTGCATCCTTTCGCCCTCTGCGTCCTTCGTCCTTCGTCCTTCGGGTTTCGATTTTCGATGACGTACGGTCGGGGGTACGCGCCGCAACGCATCGTCGGTCGGCCGTGAGCAGGCCACGACGGGAGCGAGGCGCGCTCTCGGGCAGAGCCTGCGTGCGAGGTAGGGAGGCCCAGTGGGCTCGTCCGGTGCACTCACGCGGTCGGTACGACGATTGTTGGGTCGGGCGGGGAGCGTGGGCGCCGGACCACTGGGGCGATCGGTCGCGCGCGCGGGGGAGCGGGAGGCGGCGTTGCGGGAGCTGTCCCCGACCGGGCTTCGGGCGGCGGCACAGGCCGCGCGCGGCACGGACGACCACGTCGAGGTGTGCGCACTGGGCCGTGAGGCCGCGCGGCGGGCCTTGGGGGAGCGGGCCTTCGACGTTCAGCTCGAAGGCGTCCTGAGTCTCCTGCGCGGGACGGTGGTGGAAATGGCCACCGGCGAGGGGAAGACCCTGGTCGGCGCGCTGGCCGCCGCCGGATTCGCGCTCGGGGGGCGGCGGGTGCACGTCCTGTCCGTCAACGACTACCTGGCCCGCCGCGACGCCGAGTGGATGGGGCCCGTCTACGACCTGCTCGGGCTGACCGGCGGCTGTGTGGACCAGCACTCCACGTGGGAGCAGCGGCGCGACGCCTATCGCCGCGACATCGTGCACGTGGCCGTGGGCGAAGTGGGATTCGACACGCTGCGTGATCGACTGCGTACCGACGCCACGAGGGCGGTGCTGCCCCCTCCCGATGTCGCGATCGTCGACGAGGCCGATGCGGTGCTGATCGACGAGGCTCGGATTCCACTCGTCCTGGCCGGGGGTGTCGAGGCGGGGGCGGGCGACGCGCGGGCGGCGCACGCGGTCGCGGATCTGGTCGAGGGCAAGCACTACGAGTGCGAACCCGACCGGCTCACCGTCCACCTCACCGACGAGGGTCTGGTGGAGGTGGAACGCGTTCTGGGAGTGGACGACCTGTACGCGGTCGGCATGGGCGAGCAACTCTCCCGGATCAACGTCGCGCTGTACGCACGGGCGCTGCTGCACCGTGACGTCGACTACGTCGTGGCCGAGGACCGCATCAGCCTCGTGGACACCAACCGCGGCCGCCTGGCCCGTCGCCAACAGTGGCCGGACGGCCTGCACGCCGCGGTGGAGGCCAAGGAGGGCCTGACCGGCGGGCCCCGGGGGGAGATCCTCGACCAGCTCATCGTGCAGGACCTGATCGCGAGCTACCGCACCGTCGCCGGGATGACCGGCACGGCGGTCGTCGTGGCCGAGCAACTGCGCGAGTTCTACCGCCTCGAAACCGGCGACCTGCCCCCCAACGTGCCGTGCGTACGGGTCGACGAGGACGACCGCCTGTACATCGACGGCAAGAGCCGCGACGCGGCGCTGATCACGGTGGTCGAGCGCGCGCACGCGAGCGGACGGCCGGTCCTGGTGGGCACTCCGGACGTGTCCACGTCGGAGCGAATCGGCGACGCGTTGCGCGATTCGGGGCTGGACTGCGCGATCCTGAACGCGCGCGACGACACCCAGGAGGCGGCGATCATCGCCCGCGCGGGGGCCGTGGGCGCGATCACGGTCTCCACGCAGATGGCGGGCCGCGGCACCGACATCCGCCTCGGCGGCCCCGACGGCGCGGACCACGAGCGGGTGGCCGAGCTCGGCGGCCTGCTGGTGATCGGTGTCGGCAGGTATCACACCCGCCGCCTGGACGACCAACTCCGCGGGCGGGCCGGTCGCCAAGGCGACCCGGGCACGTCGATCTTCCTCACCAGCCTGGACGACGAACCGATCACCCGGCACGCCCCCGACCCGCCGCGGCTGTCGCGCGTCGACGAGGACGGCCGGGTCTTCGACGCCGCCGCCCGCCGTCACGTCGAGCACGCCCAACGCGTCGCGGAGGGCGCCCTGTCGGACACCCACCGCACGACGTGGCGCTACAACCAACAGCTCCACCTCCAGCGGGTGGAGGTACTCGACCGGCGCCGGCGCATCCTGGAGGGCGACGAAGCCCGACCCGTCCTCGAAGAGCGCTGCCCGCAGCGCTGGGCGGAACTGACCGACACGGTCGGCGAAGCGGTTTTGGCCGAAGCCGCCCGCGAGATCCTCCTGTACGAACTCGACCGCGCGTGGAGCGATCACCTGGCCTTCACCGCCGAACTCCGCGAAGGCATCCACCTGCGCGCCCTCGGGCGACAAAGCCCACTCGACGCCTTCCACGCCGAAACCCGGCGCGCCTTCGCCGACTTCACCACCCGTGTGGACACCGCCGCCGCCGACCGCCTGCGCACCGCCCACATCACCGAAGCCGGCCTCGACCCCACTCGCTCCGGCCTCCACCGCCCCACCTCGACCTGGACCTACATGGTCACCGACAACCCCTTCGGCACCCCGGACGACCGAGTCGCCGCCTACCTACGCGGCCTGATCCGCCCGGCCTCGCGCAACGACTAGGCCGCATCGGGGGTGTTGCCGATGTTGCCGGCATCGAGGGTGTTCGGCGGGGCGACGGCCGTCGAGTCGGTCGGCGGGCCGTCGCCCTTACGTGCGCCCGGGTATCGGCGAGGTGCATGGCGAACCGGCGCCGGGGGACGGCGCCGGAGTGGGTGACTCGGCAGTCGAGTTACGCGCCGGTAATGCCGGTGTGAAGTCCCTGCCGACGACGGCGCGAGGGCCCCACGTCACCCCCGGTACGGTTGCCTTCGGTGAATCGGGGGTGCGGGTGGTGGACGGCGACGCGGACGTGCAACGCGCGCGGGAGCTGGGCGAGCGGGGCCGGGCGCGCTGCGCCGACGGGCTGGCCGGCGGCGCCGGGCCGGCCCTCGCGGAGGCCGTCGAACTGGTCGCGGAGGCGCTGGAACTGCTCCCCGTCGACGACGACGCCTGGCCGACT
>NZ_WWJX01001336.1 GCF_009865215.1 Streptomyces sp. SID3343
GGTCGTGCTCGACCACGAGCACCGTGTTGCCCTTGTCGCGCAGCGCGCGCAGCAGGTCGTTGAGCCGCCCGACGTCGCGCGGGTGCAGGCCGGTGCTCGGCTCGTCGAAGATGTACGTCATCCCCGTCAGGCTCGTGCCCAGGTGTCGGACCAGCTTGAGCCGCTGCCCCTCGCCGCCGGACAACGACGCCGTCGCGCGGTCCAGGCTCAGGTATCCCAGACCGATCGCGGCCACCCGCTCCAGCGCGATCCGGGCGGTGCCGGCGAGTTGCCTGGTCTGCGGGTCGTCGAGTTCCGCGAGTACCTCGATCAGGTCGCTGACCTGCATCCGTGCCCAGTCGGCGATGTTGCGCCCGCCGATCCGCGTGGCGAGCGCGGCGGGATTGAGCCGGTCGCCTCCGCACGCCGGGCACGTGCCCTCGGTGAGGAAGGGCTTGATGGCATCGCGGGTGCGGTCGCTGACGTTGGTCAGGTCGCGCTTGACGCCGAGTCGGGTGAAACGATCATGCAACCCTTCGTAGTTGATCGAGTAGGTACCGGATCCGGTGCTCAGCGTCACCTTGCCGTCGGTGCCGTGCAGGAACTCGTGCATCTCCCGCGTGTCGTACTCGTTCAACGGCTTGTCCGGGTCCACTCGGCCCGAGTTGGCGTACATCTGCCACTCCAGGCCGCCGACCTTGTAGCCCGGGAGCAGAATCGCGCCCTCGTTCAGCGACTTGGTCCGGTCGAGCATCCGGTCCACGTCGGCCCGCACGGTCTTGCCGAGGCCGTCGCACTCGGTGCACATGCCTTGGGGGTCGTTGAACGAGTACAGGTTCACCTGCGCGGCATCCGGGCCGCCGTGCTTGGCGAACAGCGCGCGGATCATCGCGAAGATGTCGCTCATCGTGCCCACCGTCGAGCGGGCGTTGCCGCCGATCGGCTTCTGGTCGACGATCACGGGCGTGGTCAGGTTCTCGATCGCGTCCGCGAGTGGCCGTTCGTACTTGGGCAGTTGGTTGCGGATGAACCACGTGAACGTGCCGTTGAGCTGACGCTGCGCCTCCACGGCCACGGTGTCGAAGACGATCGAGGACTTCCCGGAACCGGAGACGCCGGTGAAGACCGTGATCCGGTTCTTGGGAATGGTCAGGGAGACGTTCTTGAGGTTGTGCTCGCGCGCTCCGACGATCCGAATGGCATCAGGGTCGACTCCGGCCGAGGAACCGGAAGGTTGGTCAAGGAGGCCCATCAAGATCCACTTCTCTTTGCGCCGACAAGGTCCGCGCGTCGACTCTAGGACCTGTCGCCGACATCGCTCGGCCGTTCGTCGGCGCCCTGGGCCAACCGACGCTCGATCACCTCGCGCACCCCTTGATACTTCGCGTCCGCGGCCCGCATCCGCGCCACGCACCGCTCGAACGCCTGCCGCGACCGCGCCCGGCGCCCGGGCCGCAGGTCCCCCCGGCGGCGGCGCACGACCGTCCGGTCCGCCATGAACCTGGTGACGGTCCGCACCCCGTGCTCGTGGCGCACCTCGGACTCGGCCCTGCCCAATTCCGCCAGGAACGCGTCGTGCGCGTGCTGCCACTCGGTGACCTCGGCGGGCGTGCCGGCGACCTTTCGACGACCGAGCATGTCGTCGCTCGGATCCACGTCGAACAGCGTGAAGGTCAGGCCGTCGGGTATCTCGACCCACGGCAGGATGCGCCACGGCCACGGGGCGAGGGTGAAGGTACGCGTCGATATGCCGGCCACGGTGCTCCCCCAGTCGAAATCCGGCTCCACGGTAGAGGTGTCGACGGGCGCGGCGAAAGATCTTCGTCGTCCGCCGCGACCCCGCACGGCCGCAAAACCCGATGCGCCGGCTGCCGACCCTCGCTACCGTCCGATCCTTGCACGGGAGTCGGGATCGAGCGCGGAGGCCGCATGCCGGTAGAGGACGAACCACAGGTGCACGAGATCCGGGTCCACGGGTTCGCCGACAGCGGCGAGGCATTCGCGGTACAGCATCCGATCGCCCGGATGCTGTGCCCGGAGGAGGAGCACACCGGCCCCTGCGACGTCCCATGGGAGTTCACCGTCGGCACCCACGACGAAGCCGATCCCGGCGACGAGCGCACCGTACTGGTCCTGGGCGTGCACACCTTGGGCGTCCGAGCCGCGGCGGTGGCCGACCGGGTGCGCGCGCTGGTGGGCGACACGCACCCGGTCGTCTGGGGCAGGGGCGACCCCGACCGGTTCGAGGCCCTGATCGAGCAGTACCGCATCGAATCGGCCTTGCCCCGGGACTGAGCCTCGTCCGACCGGTTCCGTGTCGGTAGGTGGCGGCGACTCGGCTGACACAAGGTGTCAGTGGACGGGCCTTACCGTCCGGCATGGCTTTCACGGAAAAACTGCTGCGGGTGCATCCGGAGATCGTGGTCGGCGGCCGACGAGTCAAGCGATACCACGTCACCGCCGACCCGGCGGGCATCGAGGCCGACGTGCAGCGGGCCGCGTACGCACGCCTTCCCGACCTGCTGCCCGAGCCGGACGGCACGCCGGCCGCCGCGTTCGTCGTCCTGCATCGCGGCGGCGACAACGGGGCCTACCTCAACGCGTACAGCTGGGTATGGGACAACGTCGTGCACTTCGCCGGCGCGGCCGCCGGTCAACCGGTGATCGGCTGCCCGGACGACGATCCCACCCACTTCGTCCGCCTCGAACGGCCCTGGATCGGCTGTGTCTGGGAGTTGCCCCCGATCCTGCACGAACGCGACGCGTGGGTGCGGCACATGCTCGACCCCGAGCACCCCGATCTGGACGCCTACCTCGCCGACGTACTCTCCGACGGCACCACCGGAGGGCGTTCCTGATCGCCCGGCCAAGGCGAATCGGCCGAGCGCTCGGCAGGTCCGGTATCGCCGCGGCACGAGACGGGCCGCCGCTGCGGGGACGGCGAACCACCACGGCACCCGGCCGACGCGGGGACGGCGTGGCGCCCACGTCGGTCTTCACGGACGCTCCCGCCACCATCCGGCCTGCCTCGACCCGGTCCGCCTCGACCCGGTCCGTTTCGACCCGGCCTGCTTCGACCCGGGGACGGGGCGCGCCGGGTGCGCCGTGGTCATGCCGTCTGCGAGGGTGGCCGCCGAGTCGCCTTCCAGGCGGTCCAGGAGTTCGGCCGCCCATGCGATCTCCCGGGCCATCCGCGCCGGGTCGAGCTTGTCCAGATGGCCGTTGTCGGCGGATGCCAACAGGTAGTTGGGGCCGGGGATGTAGGCCACACTCGGGATGCCCGCCGCGTGCAGTTCGGCGCCGACACCGAAGAACGTGCCGCGGATCGGCCGCAGCAGTTGCGTCCGGCGTAGGTCCACCGCGCGCAACGCCCGCGCGGCGACGCCCGCGACGGGCGTGGGCGAGTGGAAGATCGCGGCGAGTTCCGCGCGACCCGTCGGGTGGTAGCCGTGCCGGTCGTCGAGCCATTCGAGCGCGCCGAGGTGCTCCAGGGTCAGCGCGACGGCGGCGCGCCGAATCAGGTCCGGGTGTCCTTCGACGAATCCCACGGTCTCGGGCAAGTCCGGGCCGAAGTGCCCCGTGACGCAACTGAACACGTGCGAACGTCGGCGCTCCGAGCGGGGTTTCGCCGCGAGTCGGCGAGCGAGCACGCGGGAGGCGAGCGCGCCGTTCTCCTCGAACGCGTTCATTCCGTCGGTATGCGTGTGCACGACGGCGACCTCGGCGTCGTCGCGGGCGCCCGGGAGTTCGGCGACGAGCGAGTCCGACATCGCGGTGACCGTCTCGGCGTCGAGCAGCATTCGGGCCGTCGGCCGGGTGCGGGCGAGTCGGCGCAGCCGGCGGCCGGTTTCCCGGTCGACGATCAGCGCCGGTAGATCCTGGGCGGGGCGAATGAACGGGAGGTACTGCCCCGCGGCGTTGGGTGCCGACGCGTCGAGCACGAACACCGCGCCGACCGCGCCCGCGTCGCGCAGCCGCTCCAGCGTGGGCAGCGTCAACATCGCGGTCCACACGCGCTTGTAGTCGTCGGCGCGCCGGATCGTGTGCTCGGGGTCGTGGCGGTCGGTGCGCAGGAGGTCGAACAGGCCCGTGGGAAAAGGCGGTACGGGGGCGTCGACGACCACGATCCGGCCACGGACACCGCCCGGAATCGACGCGAGGGTCGCCGCGAGCGCGCTGCCGAGGTCGCGGGCCGCGCGCCCCAACGCCGAGGCCACACCGTGCACGTCGAGCAGGTTGCCGGGCAGGTCCGGCCCGGGCGCCAGGCCGGTGTACACGAGCGGCGCGGTGATGCCCTCGGGAGGGGTACTCCGGGACTGGGTGTAGGGGGCGGAGATGGGCACCCGGCGGGTTGCGGTGCCGTCGTGGATCTCCAACGACCACTTTCGGGCGGTCCATCGCTCGAAGGCGAACCGGTCGCGGGTGACCCGCAGGCCGGCCTCGGTGAACTCCGCGTCCAGCCAGTCGACGAACGCGTCGTGGCCCGGCGTACCGGGCAGCCGCGAACCGAAGGCGAGCATCCGCTCGATGTCGCGGGTCACCTCGGCGGGGGTGGGCAGTCCGGGCGGGACCGGGCCGCGGTGGTCGGGCGGGTCGGGGTTGGCGGGCATGCCCGTGCTCCTCTCTGGCCGCGGATGGTGGGTGGGCCGGGCAACCCAAACGCGGCAACCGGCACGGTCGACTCGGCCTCGACGATTCGGCCGGGTGGAGCACGGCCGTGCCGTCGAGACCCACGAGCCGGACCGGTACCGGGGGTTCGACCCACACGTGGTCGCCGTGCACGTCCACCCGTTCCGGCCC
>NZ_WWJX01001337.1 GCF_009865215.1 Streptomyces sp. SID3343
GCGGGTCTGGGATGACGGGGCCGGTGTGTCGCGGGCTTGGTGGGCGCGATGGGCCGCCCACGCGGCTGCGGCGGGGTTGGCGGGGGCCGGTGGGGGAGGCGTCGGGGTGTCTTGGGGGTCCGTGGTCCGAGCGGGCCGCGGTGCGGGTGTGCGCGGTAGCGCTATGCCGGGGTATTTGCGGGCCGTGGCCATGGAACCTCCTGGGCGGGGGCGGCACGTGGGATTGCGTGGTCGGCGCTTCGGCGGCTGCGGTTCGTCTTGGGTAGGCCGGGATTGTTCCCACCCGCACCACCCGTTGCGTTCGCGTTCCGGGTGGCGGTTTTACATCATCGTGGGTGACGGGGTCACGCCTCGCGGCCCCGCCCGGCCCCTAGTCCGCCACCATGCGTACCGCGCCCGGGATGTACTCGCGTTGCCTGATCACCCGGTACCACCCCTTGGGCAGTGCGATCGGGGCGTGTTCCTCGTGGACGATGCGGGTGTCGACGTCCAGGCGCAGGTGGCCGATCAGCATGGGGTCGGGGGCGAGGTAGAGGGTGGCGTCGTCTTCGATGGCGTGGGCGTGGCCGGTGGCTTCGCCCAGGGCCAGGACCAGGCGGCCGCGGGCGTCGCGGGGCTTGGTGGGGAGGGTGTCCACCGTCTTGGGGACGGCGGCCTCGGTGATCGGCAACAGCAGGATGTCACCCTGACGGAACACGACTGGCCTCCACGGCGGCTGGCGGATAGCGGGTTGACGGTGGATCGGCTCCACCGGTCAACACGCTAACGGCCGCCCCCGACAAGCCGGTTCGGCTCGATCCGGCTCGATCCGGCTCGGTTCAGCCGGGTTCCTTGATTCCCGTCAGCATGCCCTCGATGCGTTCCGGCGGCCCGGGACGGGAGAAGTACCAGCCCTGACCGGCGTCGCAGCCGATCGCGCGCAGGCGCTCCGCCTGGACCGCCGTCTCGATGCCCTCGGCCGTGACCGTCAGGCCGATTGCGTGCGCCAACTCCACCAGCGACGCCACGATGCGGCCGTCCACCGGATCCGAGTCGCCGGGTTGGCGCAGCCCTTCGACGAACGAACCCGCGATCTTCAACTCGCAGACCGGCAGGCGGCGCAGGTACGCCAGGTTGGAGTAGCCCGTGCCGAAGTCGTCGATCGCGATCCGGATCCCCATCGCCGCCAACTCGCGCAGCCGCTCCAGCGGACCGCCGTCCGTCGACATGATCTGACTCTCGGTCAGCTCGAACTGGAGGCGGCCCGGATCGAGCCCGGTCTCCGCGAGCACGCGCTCGACCTGCCGGACCAATCCCGGTTCGCGGCACTGGCGTTCGGCGAGGTTGACGCTGATGAAGGGCGCGCTCTTGGGTTCGAGGTCCTGCCAGCGCCGCGCCTCGTGGCAGGCCTGTTCCAACACGTGCATGCCGAGCGGCACGATCAGGCCGGTCTCCTCGGCCAGACCGATGAACCGGTCGGGCCCGACCAGGCCGTTGCGCGGGTGGCGCCACCGCACGAGCGCCTCGACGCCCAGCACACCACCGTCCGCCAACGACACCAACGGCTGGTAGTCCACGTAGAACTCGCCGTGGTGCAGGGCAGCCGGCATCTCCGCGGACAGCGTGTAGCGGGCCACCTCGCGGTCGTTGCGGTCGGTGTCGAACACCGTCCAGCGGCCGCGCCCGTCGGACTTGGCCCAGTACAGGGTTATGTCGGCCGCCCGCAACGTGTCGGCGGGACTGGTCCCCGCCACCGGACGCTCGACGATGCCGATGCTCGCGGTGACCGTCAGGTCGTGGCCGCGGATCCGGAACGGCTCGCGCAGCGCGGCGAACACACCCTCGGCGAGCGCGACCACCTGGCCCGTACCGGTCGAGTGCTCGACCAGGACCACGAACTCGTCGCCGCCCATGCGCGCCATCAGGTGGCCGGCCTGGCCGGCGTAGCGGCTCAGCCGGCGCGCGACCGCGACCAGCAACTGGTCGCCCACGTCGTGGCCGAGGCTGTCGTTGACGACCTTGAAGCCGTCCAGGTCGAGGTAGCACAGGCCCACGCGGTCGCCGGGGCCCGGATGTTCGAAGGCATTCGTCAACTGTTCGACGAACAGCGCGCGGTTGGGCAGGCCCGTCAACTGGTCGTGCATCGCCTGGTGTCGCAGTCGCGTGTGCAGGCGGTGTCGATCGGTGACGTCCTCCAGCATCGCCACCTGGTACTCGGGGTTGCCCTTGGCGTCCCGTACCAACGACAGCGACAGGTGCGTCCACAGCGTCTCGCCGTCGGCGTTCTCGAACTGCTTCTCCAGCGTGAAGTGGTCGCGTTCGCCGGTGATCAGCTCGTTGTACAGGTTCCACATGTGGTCGGTGTCGCCCGAGTGCATGAAGTCGCTGACCCGGCGCTTGCACATCTCTTCGACACTGGCCGCGAACATCGTGGTCATCGCCTGGTTGACGTCGGTCACGTTGCCGTCCACGTCACCGATCCCGATGCCGAGCGCGGCTTGGTCGAACACCGCGCGAAAACGCGCTTCGCTGGTGTGCAAGGCGTGTTCGGCGCTGTCGCGAGCCACCAGGACGGCGGCGTGGATCGCCTCCTGCTCGTCCAGCGTGCGCCGGCGCAGCGCCTCCGCGTAGCCCCCGGCGAGCGCGCCGGCGAGCCCGGTGACGCGCTCCATGAACTCGTTGGGGTCCTTGCCGCCGGCGACCGCCTTGGTGCGCAGGATCGGCCACCACGGGCCCACGAGGGCGAGGGTGCGCTCCAAGGTGGCGCTGCCGGTGAAGTGTTTGCCCACGAGCGAGGCGCCGACCTGACGCGCGACCGCGGGATCGAACGGATCCGTGCGCAGCGCCCGGGCCAACAGCAGCGCCTGCTCGCGCAGATAGGACTCGATCTCGGCGCCGCTCAGCGGAACGAAGCTGGTGCCCTCGATGGTCCTGGCCCAATCCCGGGCGAATCGGCTCAGCGACACCTCGGGCCGCTCGGACTCCGTGGCGTGCGTATCGCCGCTCACCCTGCGCCCCCCACGGTGGTCCGGGTGCGCACTCCGGGCCCCCGGTACGCACGGACCCACGCTGCGTCCGGCGCCCACGATGGTCGATCCACCGCCCCACCTTTCCTCCTCGGGGGCGATCCGTCACCGCGCAATGTCGGTACGGTCGCCTCTCGGACGAGCCGGCCACAATCCCCAGCGGCCGTGTGAACGAGCCACATCACCCGTTATCACCCGTTCGGACGAGCCGGTTGGTACTTCCGGTACGCCCCGACGATCGCGTGATCATCGTTGACGGTATCCGCCGCGGCGCGGAAACGTCTCGCAGTTGGACACGGCGCGAGGAGCATCACTCCGGAGAGGGACAGGTGGTGCGCGCGGGTCCGTACCGATATGCGGTGTACGCCCCCGTACTCCGGCGCGCACAGGACTGTCGACACTAGGGCTGACTGACCATCAGGTTGCTGCCCCGGGTAACGGTACGCTCTTTCGGCTCGCGACTGCGAGGTGGGGCGCTGCTGCAATCGGTGGACGGTGCACCATTCGAGTGGGGGAAGTGGTTGGCGTGTTGGTCGAACTTGCGGTCGGCGATGCGTACGGAGCCGGCTTCGAGTACGCGGATCGCCCGTTCGTGTCGCGGGGCAACACCCTCGCCGGTTTTGTACAGCATCCTCGCCATCGTGACGTCCTGCCCGGCCGATACACGGACGACACGCAGATGAGCATCGCAGTTGCCGAATGGCTGCTGGGCGACGATCGCGGAATCCCGGCGCTGGCCGATCTGTTCGTCGGGGCGTACAAGCGCGATCCGCGCGCCGGTTACGCGCGGGGGTTTCGGGGCGTACTCGAATCCGTGACCGACGGAAGCGAGCTGATCGCGGTGTTGCGCCCCGAGAGCGACAAGAGCGGCGCGGCCATGCGAGCGGGCGTGATCGGCCTGTTGCCCGACATCGCCGACGTTCGGCGCACGGCGGCGCTCCAGGCGCGCGTCACCCACCGGACCCTGGGCGGGATGACGTCGGCGACGGCCGCCGCCCTGTCGGTGCACTACTGCCGGTACGGCCTGGGCCCGGTCGCGGAACTGCCGGAGTGGCTCGCGACGAACCTCCCCGCGTCCACGGAGCCGGCGATCTGGCGGCAGCGGTGGCTCGGCAAGGTGGGCTCTCCGGGTATGGACAGCACGCGAGCCGCGGTCACGGCGCTGGCCGCGCACACGAGCATGGCGGAGCTGCTGCGTTCGTGTGTGGCGTACACCGGTGACGTGGACACGGTGGCGACGATCGCGCTGGCGGCGGCGAGCCGCTGCGCGGAGTACGCGGCGGATCTGCCGGATGTACTGGTGGAGGGGCTGGAGAACGGCGCCTTCGGGCGGGAGTACCTGGCGGGGCTCGACGCGCGGTTGGTGGCGCGGTTCGGGTGAGGTCGGGCCGGCTTGGCGCGGCTTGGCGGCGTGGCGCGCGGGTCGGGGCGGGTTGTTCTCGGGCATACGAAAGGCCCCCGGCGGACCTTAGGTTCTAGTGGTCGTCGCAACACCCCAGTTCAGGGGGTGCGATGGACTTCGAGGTTCGTGCGGATCGGCGGCCCCAGGGCCCGAGGAAACTGGTCGGTGAGCGGGCGGAATACCTTCGGCTCGTGGATCTTGGGATAAGCAACACGGAAGCCTGCCGGATCGTGGGCATCAATCGCCGTACCGGCAAGCGATGGCTCTACGGCCGGCAGGCATCCGGGAAGAACAAGGCAGCGGCGC
>NZ_WWJX01001338.1 GCF_009865215.1 Streptomyces sp. SID3343
GGTGACCGCGCGGTGCGCCTCGCCCGCGCGCACGGCGGCGGCGGACGCGCGCAGGATCAGCGTCACGTCGTCGGAATCGACCGGTTTGTCGGCGTCCGACACCGCGTCCCACAGGTCGAGCGCGGTCTCCAGGTGGCGCAGTTCCTCGACCGGGGCGCCGACTCGGGCGGCGTGGTCGGCGGCCTCCAGGGACGCGGCGAGCGCGCCCGCCGGGTTGTGGCTCTCGCGGTGGTGGTAGGCCCGCTCGGCGGCGCTGTCGGCCTTGCGGCCCTCGCCGCCCAGGAGGCGGGCGAACACGCCGTGGATGCGCACCCGCTCGCCCGGCAGCAGGTCGTCGTACGCGGCCTCGCGGCTGAGCGCGTGCCGAAACGAATACGTGTCGTCCTTGCCCGCGATCAGCAGGTGGCGGCCCGCGGCCTCGCGCAGCGCCGACTCCAACTCGTCGTCGGGCATCTCGACCGCGTCGCGCAGGAGCCGGTGTTCGACGCTGCGCCCGGCCACCGCCGCGGTACGCACCACCCGCTGGGCGGTGGCCGACAACTGTTCGATCCGGGTGAGCAACACCTCGGCCAGTCCACCGGGCACCCCGAAGCCGTCGTCCGCGGTCGCGGCGCGCAGTTCCTCGGCGTAGAAGGCGTTGCCCTCGGCGCGCTCCACGATGCGCCGCACACTCTCGTCGGACATCGGACCGGTGCCGATCGCCCGGACCAGGCTGGCCACGTCGTCGTCGCCCATCGGTTCCAGGCCCATGCGCTCCACCCCGGGCAGCCGGATCAACTCGGCGAGCAACGGGCGCAGCGGATGGCGGCGGTGCAGGTCGTCGGAGCGATACGAGGCCACCACGGCGAACCGCTGCGAGTCGCCGTAGCCGGAACCGCGCGCGAGCAGCCGGCTGAGCAGGAAGCGCAGCAGGTCGCGGGTGGACTGGTCGGCCCACTGGAGGTCTTCCAGGACCAGCAGTACGGGGGACTGCTCGCACAGGTCGGCCAGCAGCGCGGTGACGTCCTCGAACAGGCGCAGTCGCACCCCCGGGTCGGGCGCTCCGTGCTCGTGCCCCGATTCCGAGCCGCCTGCGCGCATCAGCCGCTCGATCGCGAGGCGTCCGGCCAGGGCCGGCGCGTGCCGCGGATCGGTTTCGACGGTGCGCAGGATTTCGGTGAACGGCAGGTAGGGCAGGCCGACGTCGCCGAGGTCGACGCAGTGGCCGGTCAGGACGGTCATGCCCGCGGCGCCGGCCTGTTCGGCCGCCTCGGCGAGCAGACGGGTCTTGCCGATGCCGGCGTCGCCGGCGACCAGTACCGCGGCGGGCTCGCCGGTGCGGGCGCGCGCGAGCATCCGACCGAGGTGCGTGACCTCCGCACTCCGGCCGACCAACGGTGTGCTGAAACCCGGGTACGGTGCCACCCGCCCATCCTGGCACGGGTGCCGGCCGGGCCGGCTCACGGGTGGGATCGGCGGTGGCGGTGGGGTGGGAAGTCGGGGGCTGGGAGCGGCTGTTGGAGGCGGCGGTCGGGGCCGGATACGGAGGCGGGGGCTCCGGTTCCTCGGCGAAATCGAGCCGATTTTCGCGGACGGTACATCGAGGGTCACGAACTGTCGACAGGTTTCATAACGAATGGGTACCGTTTGCTGCCCGCACATCCCCGACCCATGGTCCGGCGCCCGGTTGTTCGGCGAGTACCGCGGCCGCACGGCACGGCTCCGGCGGAAAGGTTCCGATATGCGCACCGCAGCGAAGGACTCCGCGGAAACCGTCGTCAACGCCTGGCGCGAGGGCGTCGAGACGGCCGCAGGGGCGGAAAACCCGGCAGGGTCCCTGTACATCGGGGGGTCCGCGACCGAGGCCGGTCTCACCGACATCGACGTGGCCGCGCTGACGTGCGGCACCGCGTGCTCGGGTTCGCGTACGCGTATGTGTTGCTGAGGCCCGTCCGCTTCTGACCGGCGACCGTCCGGCGGCGACCCGTTTCCCGAGGCTGCGGCTTCGGGGGGCGGGTTCGTCGGTTCCGGTGGCGGGTCTTGTTCGGGGGGTCGGCCTTCGGTTGGGGGCTGGGGTCGGGTCTCGTTCCCCGTTTCGGGTTTTGTGTCGGGTCGGTTGCATCGGTGTTTGGGTGTGCGTCGATATGTGGGAGGCGAACCGCACGTGGCTGCTCCTGTACTGCCCCGGCCGGACGAGTCGGCGTCGGTGGTGGCGTACGACGACGCGGGAGAGTTCGACGCCGCGTTGAAACCCTTGGTCGAGCCCGCGCTCGCGGATGTCGCGGAGCGGTTGGCCGCCGGGTCGGCCTGGGCCGCCTGGTCGGATGCCGAGCGGGGCGTCGTGGTGCGGGCCGCGCGGCAGTCGCTGTACGGCGCGGTGCGGCCGAAGGTCAATCGGCTGTTGCTGCTCGAACTGCACGCCGCCCGGATGACGGGCCGACTCACTCGGGAGACCTCTCGGCTGCGCTGGGACGAATTCGTCGAACTGGCCGCGGAGCCTGGTTTTTGGGCGGGACTGGACGAGCATTACCCCGCGTTCGCGCCGCGCTTGGCGCGGGTGGTGGGCAACCGCTGTTCGGCGGTGCTCGAACTGGCCCGGCGCCTGGCCACCGACCGGCCGCGCGTGCGCACGCTGCTCGGCCGCGAGCCCGGCGCGCTCGTTGATGTCTCGTTGGACGCCGGGGACTCACACCGTGCCGGGCGGACCGTGGCGCTCGTGCGGTTCGAGGGCGGCCGGGTGGTGTACAAGCCGCGTTCGCTGGCCGTGGACGCCGCGCTCGCCGCGACCTTGGACGTGCTGCTCGCGGGGACGCCGGCCGAGGACCGGATCCGGGTGCCGCGAGTCGTCGAGTGCGAGGGCTACGGCTGGGCCGAGCACATCGAGCACCGATACTGCGCGGACGAGGGGGAACAGGCCCGGTTCTACCGGGGCTTGGGTGAGTGGATGTGTGTCGCCCAGTTGCTCGGCGGTACCGATCTGCACGCCGACAACGTGATCGCGGACGGGCCGGTCGCCTGGGTGGTGGACTGCGAGACGTTGTTCAGTCCCGAACCGCACATGGGCGCGAGTGGACTCGGCGACGCCTTCGACCGGGCCGCGGCCTCGGTGCGCAACACGGTTCTGCGGACCGGGCTGTTGCCGATGCGGTTGTCCCAACTCGCGCTCCAGGGCGTGGACATGTCGGCGGTGGGGGCACTCCCCGACCAGCAGCCGCGTGTGCCGGTACCGGTGATCGCCGGCGCCGGCACCGACTTGGCCCGGTTGGCGATGCAGGCCGCCGACATTCCCGGGTCGGCCAATCTGCCGGCGGCCGAACCCGATCCGCTGGCGCACCGTGAGGACATGGTCCGGGGATATCGCGAACTGCGGGCGCGGCTCGACGCGTTGGACCGCACGCGTGGGTTGCGTCCGGCGCTGGAGGTGTTCGGCGGGTGTGAACTGCGGGCGGTACTGCGGCCGACGCAGGTCTACGTCGAGGTCGCGCGCATGCTGTGGCATCCGGCCTCCCTGCACGACGAGGCGCCGGCGGTCGAGCGCGCCCGGGACGTACTCACCAAGCAGGCCGTGGCCTTGCGGGGCGCGCCGTCGACGGCCGAGGTGGTGGCCGCAGAAGTGGCCGAACTGCTGGACGGGGACGTCCCGTTCTTCACCATGCGCCCCGAGCACGGCCTGCTCGCCGGCCCGCGCGGCACCACGTGGGGGGAACCGGGTCAATTGATCGACCAGGCCGTCGAGCGGTGGCGGGCGAGCAGCCCGGCATTCGACCAGGAGGTGATCCGCGCGTCACTCCTGGGCGTGTACCGGGACCGCAGCGCGATGCCGGAGGGGGAGCGCCGGCGCGACGTGGCCGCGCACGGCAACAACCTCGACGGCCGGCGGCGCGCGCTCGCCGGGGCGCTCGCTCGTGACCTGTGCGCGCGGGCCGTGCCGGGCGACGACGGAACGTGCACGTGGATCGGTCCCGTGTACACCGAAAGCGGTTTCAACGTACGGCCGTTCGCCGCCGATCTGTACGGCGGCCAGGGCGGGGTCGCGCTGGCTCTCCAGGCGTGTCTGGCCGAGTCGCGGGCCGGGTTCTTGACCTACCCCGACGGGCTGGAGGCGGTCGCCGACGGCGCGGTGCGGGCGCTCGCGGCC
>NZ_WWJX01001339.1 GCF_009865215.1 Streptomyces sp. SID3343
GGGCCGGTGATCGCCCGCGCGCGGTCGGACGATCGCGGCGCGGCAACCGGCGGCTTGCCGCCCGCCCGTCCGTGTCGCGTCGCGTCGCGTCGCGTCGACCGGCGGTCTGCCGCACGTCCGATCGAAGTTCACCCTGACGAGTGATGAACCCCTTCGAGAAATCAGACCAAAGCCCTCGAACCGCCATAATTTGTCCCCAGGACAATTCCAACCATGGGGTGTCCATTGCCTTGAACGGGTTCTGGAACGGGTCGAAATCTCGTTGAATGTCGTCGTGGATACGAATGTGGCGACGATTCGGCGTGTGACCTCGGTGGCGGACGTGATCGCGGCCGGAGACCTGTTCGACGATCCGGTACGCCCCGACTGGGCGGCCCGCTTCCTCGGCGAGGCCGGGCATCACATCCTGCTCGCGTACGTGGCGGCGACCCCGGTCGGCATGGTCACCGGAGTCGAGACGACGCACCCCGACAAGGGCACCGAGATGTTCCTGTACGAACTCTCCGTCGCCGAGGGCTATCGGGGCCACGGCATCGGCCGCGCGCTCACCGAGTCACTCGCCGACCTGGCCCGCAAACGCGGTTGCTACGGCATGTGGGTCGTCACCGAGCGCGGCAACGAGGCCGCCGTCGCCACCTACCGCTCCGCCGCGGCCGATCAGGAGTCGGACCACGTCATGTTCGCGTGGACGTTCGACGGCTGATCGGGGCACGGGGCGGGCCTCGCCTCCCGGCCGCCGCATCGGCGGGCCTCGCCGAGGAGGCGGCGGGCCCGAGCGCGTACCTTGCCCATCGCCTTCGATTCGATCTGGCGGATCCGCTCGCGGGTGAGGGCGAGTTCGTCGCCGATGACGTCGAGCGTGGCGGGCTCGCCGAGCAGGCCGAAACGACGTTCGAGGATGTAGCGTTCGCGGTCCCTGCACGCGCTCAGGATCGGTTCGAGCGCGGAGAAGTCGAAACCGTGCAGCTCACCGAGGGGTTCCTCGGCAACGGCGGCCCGGTCGATCAGCTCGGCGAACTCCTCGTCGTCGACGACGTCCGTGACGCGTTCGAGGGAGATCGTGGTCGGCAGGGTCTTCCGGGTCTTGGCCACGTCCGCGGGATCGAGGTGGGTCTCGGCGGCGATCGCGGGGTCGGTGACCGGGCGGCCGGCGGCTTCCAGGGATCGGATGCCCTGGTCGATCCGGGCGATCCGCTCGACCACGTGGGCCGGATATCGGATCGCCCGCGCGCGGTCGGTCAGCCCTCGATGCACGCTCTGTCGAATCCACCACGACGCGTACGTGATGAACCGATTGCCTTGGGCATGATCGAATCCCTGAACGGCCCGAATGAGACCGAGATTCCCCTCTTGGAAGAGGTCCAGGAGCTCCATTCCCCGGTAGGCGCGTTTCTTGGCGATCGAGATGACGAGGCGTAGATTCGCCGTGACGAAAGTATCGAAGCACTGTCTTCCGTCGGCGTCGATACGCCGCAGGGCGCGGGCCTCTTCGGGCGACATGTACGTGGTTTCGTCGAGGCGGGCCCGGGCGAACACGCCGGCCTCGATACGCCTGGCCAAATCGACTTCCTGCGCGGCGTCGAGCAGCGGAAAGCGGTTCGCGCTCGACCAATAAAGATCAAGGATGTCGAGGTCGGGTTCAGCGGGGTCGGGCTCGTCGAGATCGGGCTCGTCCTCGGGAGGGTCCGCACGCTGCGCGGCCGGGTCCGCGACCATATCCCGAACCGAATCCACGACCGAATCCGGATTCGGTTGTTCCCTTTGCACCGCGCCACCGAACGCCGTACCACCGAGCACCGCTCCGCCGAGCACCGTCTCCCCGTGCGCCGCGCCCGAGGTCGCGGCCGACGAACCCGGCACGGCGGGCGACGGGCGCGCCGCCGGTGCCTCGGCGACGAGCCCCACGTGGGCGAGTGAGATACGGGACAGGTCGAGTACCTCCGCCCCGGTCAGCAACCGCCGCGAACCCGGGGGCGCGGGGACCGTCGCGGCCGTCGCCACCGGCGTCGACACCGGCTGCGGCGCCCGCTCCGACGGTGGCGCGGCCACCGACATCAGGCTCGCCGGAAGGGTGTGGCCCGCGTCCAGCAGGTCCCGGAGCAGAGCCGCTGCCTCCGGTCGGGTCAGGCTGTGCTCGGCTATCGCGGTCGCGACGATCGGAAAGGGAATCTCGCCCGGATTTTGTGCCGCCGCGACCGACAGGACCCGAAGTGCCGCGTCCCGACGCGAGGAAGGATCGATCTGTTTCACGCTCGGTTCCGTGCCCGCCTTCTCTCCCGCCCACATCCGAGCAGCTCGTGCGCACTCACCACAACGAAGGCGGCGGTCACCGCACACCCCCGGTGGCCTTTCGTGACCACTGCGCTCGGCCGGCCCTCGGCCGCGTGCCGTTCACTCTTGCACGGGGCACCGAA
This sequence comes from Streptomyces sp. SID3343, assembly GCF_009865215.1. Classification (GTDB taxonomy): domain Bacteria; phylum Actinomycetota; class Actinomycetes; order Streptomycetales; family Streptomycetaceae; genus Embleya. Next base: position 2,415 of record NZ_WWJX01001339.1, read on the forward strand.
TGGGGCGAGAGCCTGGGCGGTCGAATCGAGGCGCGCTCCTTCGACATCATCCCGTTTGATACTTTCTTCACCCTTCGAAGGTCTATGCGCGCGCTATCGCGAATCAACGGTATTCACCGGCCGAAGGCTGGTTTTCGAGGGACCGGATCCCATACCCGCAGCCGTGGGACGAAAGCCGACTGATACATATGTGGTGGGGCGCGGGGTGCCGCCGCCGGTGAATATTCGACACGGACGCCCCGCTGGGGAGGGATGCGTGCGATGACGGACATCGGAGCCTGGGAACTCCTGGAGGAGAGCGAGAGCCTCTGGCGAGGAACGCTCGACGAGTCCTTACGCTGCGACGGTTCGGTGGATTCGCGACATCGGCGCCGACTGGTGCGGGCCGCGCTGAGCGCGTACGACGATCTTCGACGCCGGCAGGCCCCGACGGCGGATCCGCTCGGCGTGCTCACCCGTTGGCCCGCGTGTACCGTCGTCGCCCTGCTGTCGTGCGCCGCCGGGGCTGCCGATCGGCGGCAACTCCACCACAGGATCGCCGAGTCGACCCCCGGCATGTCCGCGTCGACCTGGATGCGCGGGTGGGGCGAGGCCTGGCACCGGTTGGCCGAGGAGGGTGTCCTCCGCCCCGGACGGCATTCGGGCTCGGACACTCCCGGCCTCGCCCTGCTGCTCGCCGGCCTCGACACGACCGGGATCCGCTACTCGGCGCCCGAGTTGTACCTCGTCCCCGACACCGGGTCGCTTTTCCTGCGCTTCGCGGGACGGGCCGAACACACCTGGACCGTGCACGCGGACGGGTTCCCACTGACCGTCACGGCCGACCGATGCGCGCTACCGACGCCTTCGCGGGTCGTGGATTGCCGGCACTGGTCCGGTGCCACGCACACCGTCGCGCTGGTCGATCCCGCCGATCCGCTGCTCGTCTTCGACGAGGGCGGCACGCTCGTCGCGTCGGACGACGCGTTGCCCAACGGCAGTGTGTGGTTGCTGCATCCCGGTGAGCCGCCTGCCGCCGCGTTCCGCGCCACGCGCCGGATCGCCGAGGAGTTGTCCGCGCCGGCCGGGTGGGGCCAGTGGTGGCTGGGCCGGGTGCTCACCGCCGATGCCGGCGCGATCCGCGCCTACCTCGTCGCCCGGGACGGCACGCCCGTCGAGGGCCGGTGGCGACCGGTCGCCGGTTCCGGCAGCGGCGCGGCGCTGCATCCGGGCGAGGCCGTCGAGGGCCTCGTCGACGGCCACGACAACCCGGTGTACGCGCAGCCCCCGACGCTGAACCTGCCGATCGCGCCGGGTCGGACCTGGCGGGTCGAGGTGCAAAACCGGGACGTCACGCGGCCGTTCGTCGCCGAACGCGAGTCGCTCGGCGGGCACCTCGACCTCGCCGACCTCTTCCCCACCCCGGCCCTGGGCCGGTTCCGGATCCGGGCCCGCCGGGCCGGCGGTCGCGGGCTCGATCGCGACGTCACCGTCGCCGAGGGCGTCCGGGTCAGGTCCCACCCCCGGGTACGACTGCTCACCGCGACCGGGCGGCTCGACGTGGCCGACGTGGACGTGCTGGCACCGCCGGGACTGGCCGCGGACCGCGACCGCGTGCGGCTCGACGGTCGACAGGCCGAGGCCGACGTCGTGATCCGCGACGCGCGCCCGGAAGGCGCGGGCGGCGGGGGCAGCACGGCGGCCGTGGCGCACCTGGCGCTGCGGCTTCGACCGCCGCACGCCGCCGTGCGCAAAC
>NZ_WWJX01001340.1 GCF_009865215.1 Streptomyces sp. SID3343
GGGCGCGGCGCAGCGCCCGGTCGACCCCGCGCAGACGCGCGGCGGTCACCGTCGCGGGCGTGGCGAGGTCCCACGCGGCCGGGATGTGTCGCCCGATCAGCGCGGGAGCGAAGTTGTAGAACGTCGCCCGCACGGTGGCCGCGCCGACCGCTCCCATGGGGGCGGACCGGGACGCGAAGTAGCCCATGCGACCCTCCGCGAGCCCGGCCGCGACCAACTCGGCCTCGGCTTCGGGGGCGAAGTAGACGAGGGAATGCAGCGGATTGAGTACGTCGTGACAGCGCTTACCGGTGCGAGCATCCATCCCCGCACCGTAACCGCTCACCCGCGCGACACCCCCGCGCACCGCCGCCCGCGCCCGCGCCGCGCCTCGGTCAGCGAACGCTCGCGACGACGCGCTGCGCGGCCTCCACGATCTCGTCGAGATGCCCGCCGTGCGCGCCGTGCCAGTACACCCGAGCGCACTCCCGGCAACGGGCGAACGACTCGACCGCGTCGAGCGTGCCGGGTTTGACCTCGGGCTCGACCTCCTCGCGGGTGGCCGCGCGCAGCTCGCCGTTGCACGCGGTACAGCGCGTCCACGGCGCGAGCGTGAGCGCGAACCGGCGGAGCAGGTCGTCGAGCTGGACGTCGGCGCGGATCCCGTACACGTACGCCCCGAACCACAGGTTCTTGCGGCGCAGCAGGCCGCGGTCCTGGGTCAGCAGCACCCGACGCTCCGCGTTGGCCTGCACGACGAGCGTCGGGTCGTCGCAGTCGTTGTGGTAGGCGGTGTCGATGCCCACCAGGCGCATCCGTCGGGCGAGGGCGCCGAGGTGGACGTCCAGGAGGAACCGCGGGGTGCGGGTCTCGAACTCCGGGACGGCCTGCGGGCGAGCGATCGGGAATACGTCGACGACCTCGCCGCCGACGGGCCGGTAGCCCGGCTGCACCTCGCGGCCGTCCACGAGCAGCCGGCCGACCTCGGGCAGTGGCGGCCCGGCGGACTCCACGATGTGCCCGAGGGTCGAATCCCCGTCGGCGGGGACGTTCACCGGCAGCCCGCGCTGACGCGGCGACAGGAATGGTTGCAACTCGGTGGGGATCTGAAGGAGCACATCCGGTCGATTCACCGGGTCAGCATCCCATCGGACGCCTGTGACCCGCCGACAAATACCGAGGCCACGCGAACCCGCCCGGGCGGCTCCCCCGGAGACCGCCACCCGCGCGGACCGCTCGGCCTCCGGCCCGACCACGGCACCTACTCGGGGCCGCCGGGTGGCGAGAACCCGAACCGATGGAATATCCGAACGCACGTCCGCCTTTACCCATCCGTCGGGGCTGCTGTCGAAACCCCCAGGGAGGCGCATATGGCTCGCAACGAGCTTCGTCCGATCGTGAAGCTTCGGTCCACCGCCGGAACCGGTTTCACGTACGTGACCCGCAAGAACCGTCGAAACGATCCGGACCGCATGGTCTTGCGCAAGTACGACCCGTCCGCCGGAAAGCACGTGCTTTTCCGCGAAGAGCGCTGACCACACGGGGGCCGCCGGTGAACACCACCCGGCGGCCCCTTCCTTTTCGATCCGCGCCCCATTGCGTTTCGTACCGCATCCCATCGGGTTTTCGTACCGCGCCCGCACCGCGTCAGCGCCGAGGCCGCGTCACCGTCGATCCTCGTCGTCCTCCGGCCGCTCCAGCAGGCCCAACTCCTCGATGACCCGCAGGCCACGCGGCCCCGAGCCCGCCAGCCCGGCCACGATCGACTTGCGCAGCTGGTTGCGCTCGAAGTCGTCGGCGTCGGCGAGCAGGGCCAGGATCTCGGTGCTCAACGTGCGATCCGGGCTTTCCGTCGGGCGATGGGCGTCCAGATAGTCGAGTACCGCCCTGATCTGTTCCGGGAATTGGGTCAACCAATAGGCGATCAGCGCCTCGGGACCCTCGCGGATCAGCTCGCGGTGGAAGTCCAACCGCGCCCGCATGAGCCGTTGTTCCTCTATTTCGAGCGGCACCGCCCAACGCGCCTTGGCCACCGTCGCCTGCACGTCGCCGGGTATTTCCTCCGATTGGAGGATCAGCCCCGCCGACCGATAGCTCAGTCCGTATTCCGGCAGTGTCGCGGGGTGCGCCAAAGCGGCGTCCAACTCGTCCTGAAGCCGTCCCTCGTCGGCGCCACGCACCCCTGCCGCGGCCTTGCGCAGGCGGCTCTCGACGTCGCGTCGGACGAAGGAGAACGCGTTCACCGGGCGGCGGTTCGCGATCGTCCTCGGATCGTGCACCCACCAGTGCAGTTGCACCTCGACGCGATGCGCCGAGCCCTCGACCGGCGAGCACAGCACGACCGGGAGCACTTGGGCGTGCTCGCGGGCGGCAACCCACCACAGCCGGCCTGCCCTGCGTACCTCCGCGAGGGTGGGCGACGGGTAGGCGCTCCCTTCGGCCACCAGCACGCGGTCCGTGCCCCGACCGAATCGGTGGCGGCACCAGGCCAGGCCGCGGGAACCGGTTACGGACTCCACCACGGTCACGACGTCAGGTTCCATGTGCATGCTCCCCGATCGGTTGGGCGGGCGGCTCCTCGAACGCGTCGATCGCGGGTTCGAGCACGGCGATGTCGATCACGGCGCCGCTGGGCAGACCCTCGTGGGCGAGCCTGGTGAGGTCGAAGGCGAGCCGCTCCAGGCCGTGGCCGCGACCGGGGCGAAACAGTGCCGTGAACAGGCTTCGCAAGCACGTGGCGAGCTCCGGGTCGGTCTCCGTCGTGGCCAGCAGGGCCGTGAACAGCCGGAGCACGACGGCGTATCCGGCCGAGTCGTCGATCACGCGGCGGACGACGGCCTCGAACACCTCGCTCGTGAGAATCCGCTCCGACGGGTCGTCCCACACCAGACGGGCCGTCAACTCGGCTGCGGCGCCCGCTTGTTCCCACGATTCCAGGAGTTCCAGGATCGCTTGGGCGGGCATCCCGTCCCGGCACAGTTCCACGACGCTGTCGCGGGCCGCGAAGGCGACCGTCTGCTCGCCGGTCCTGGCCAGCTTGAGCAGGTCGGACAGGGTTCGGCCCGGGTACACCGACGCCAGGCCCGGGTACGCGAGCGCGGCCGTCAGGCGCAGGTCCGAGCGGGTGCGCTCACGGCTCCACAGTTCGAGCAGGTGCCGTACCTGGGTGGCCACGACCGGGTCCTGGGCCGCCGCCCGCAGCGCGAGCACGGCCAGCGGTCGTTTCGCGCCGCCCTCGCGGGCCCAGCGGCCGACCGGTGCCAACGGCTGGTGGCCACGCCCGGCCGCGATGAACCCGCCGACCGCGCGTGCCGCGTCCCGATGCACCTCGGCCGGGCGCCGCGGGGTTTGCGCGAGCCAGTCCACCAGGACGTCGCACAGGTCCGGATACCCGGACCACACGTGCCGGCGCACCGCCGCGCCCCAGTGCGGGCGGTCGAACCGCACCCGGTCGAGGCGGTAGCGGACCCGCCCGCGGATGACGTCGTCCTCGTCGAGCACGGCGTGGATCGACCGCAGCCGCGCGGCACGCGGCTGCGGGGGCCAGGTGTCCTGCGCGTCGTCGTCCGAACGCGGCAACCGCCGGGTCAAGAGTCCGCGCAGCGCGGTCGCCCGCTCGGTCACCACGCCGTAGTCGTGCCCCTCGAAGACGGCCGCGGCGATCATGAACGACCAGTCGGCGTAGGACGGGTGCTCGCGCAGCCAGTCCTCCACCGCGGTGTGGTCACGATCGCGCAGCGCGCTCAGAACGTCGTTGCGGGTGAACCGACCACGAGCCACCTCGGCGAGGTCGCACGCGACCGACGCCGCGTGATCGGGTCGTCCGTCGGTGCGCACGAGTTCGACGATGTCCTCGTCGACGAGATCCAGATGTCTGCGCTCCCAGTCCCGGTCGAGGTGATGGGCAAGGTGGCTGCGCAACACCTGTACGGGATCGGGGCGTTGACAGTGCACCCGCCACGGCGCCCAGGTCGCCGGTGTCCGGGCGGAGACCGCGCACGTGACGAGCAGGACACTGTCGCGTTCGGTCAGGCGTTGTCGTAGAAGTTCGAGTTCGTGCGGCGGGTAGCCGGCGAGTCCGTCCGAGGCGGCCCCGTCGATCACATAGCCGGTGTGCCGGCGAATGCTCAGCCGCATCAGGTTGTCCACGCCGTCCACCGCGATCACGTTCTCGACGTGCTGGTCCTGCATCAGGTGCAGCGCCAACGTGCGTTTGCCGGAGCCGGGTTCGCCGGTGAGCAGCAGGAGGTGACGGGCCATCATCCCGCGAGCCCGCAGGTAGCCCATGGGCTGCACGAACGTGCGCGCGACCAACTCGCTCTCCTCGCGCCAGATCGGTCCTTCCCGCGCCTGCCGCGGCCGTTCCCGGTCGGGCCCGCCGGCGGTCCGATCCGGGTCGCTCGACCCGCGCGAGCCGCCGACGTGGGTACCGGCGGCGGGATCGAAGACCACCGGCCCGACGTCGGCCCACGGCGCGGTCGAGTCGTCGGGCTCCCAGCCGCCCGCGTCCCGCGGGTCTTCGCCCGCGCTGCCGCCCGCGAGCGAACGCTCGCCGTAGTCAGCCACGATCATGCCTCGTCCCCGTCCGTCGGTCCCCGTCCCACCTTGGCGGACGGCGGGCCGAACGGCCCCCCGTTCGCGGCCTTTGGAGCACGGGCACCGCTCGATGCCGCCGGCGGCGCGCGGGGCGCCGATGCCGCGGCCGAGCGGATCGCTCGACCGGCCTTCCCACGGCGGAGTCCGGAGGGGCCCGACGGGGTCGACGGCCCAGTCGACGAGGCCGCGTCCGTTCGGAGTAGGAGCGCCGGCAAATGACCCATGGCGCCCGTTCGGTGACATAGCGTGGCGAAGCCCTGCTCGTGGACGTGCTTCGTCGTTGTTCCGGGCTCGGCCTCGTGTTCCCTTCCCGAGAGGCTTCTCATGCGCGGTACGCGTGTTCGCATCCTGGTCGTCGGTATCGCCTCCGGCGCCCTCGCCCTGTCCGCACTCGCCACGACGCACGCGGCGGCCGACCCCGCGAACGGTCCCTATGTGGCGCTGGGCGATTCGTACACCGCAGGCCCTTTCATCCCCGACCTCACCGGCGATCCGATCACGTGTGGGCGCTCGACCGGCAACTACCCGAGCCTGGTCGCGCGCGAGCTCGGCTCGACGTCGTTCACCGACGCGAGCTGTAGCGGTGCGACAACAGAGCACATGACGCATGCTCAAAAGCCGGTCCTGTTCGGCACCAATCAGCCGCAGTTCGACCGGCTGAACAAGGACGTTCGGGTGGTGACCCTCGGCATCGGCGGCAACGACGCCGACCTGATCGACACCGTGTCCGCCTGCATCGCCAACGGCGCCGTCGACTCGCCCGGCCCCGACGAGGCACCGTGCGCGGACGCCCAGCAGGTGGACGGTCGGGATCGACTCGCCGCGCGCATCGACGCGGTGGGGCCCAAGGTCGCCGAAGTACTGCGGGGCATCCACGAGCGGGCGCCCGGCGCCCGGGTGTTCGTCGTCGGCTATCCCGCCGTGCTTCCCTCGCCCGCCGACGCGTCGTGCCGGGAACCGCTTTCGCTGACCGAGGGCGACGTCGTCTACCTCACCGCGCGGCTGCGCCAACTCGACGGTGAACTCGCCGACGCGGCACGGGCGAACGAGGCGACGTTCGTGGACACGTACACCTCGGGCGTGGGGCACGACGCGTGCAAACCGGCGACCGTCCGCTGGGTCGAGCCGGTACTCCCCGGCAATGCCGCCTTCCCGCTGCACCCGAACGCGAACGGCATGGCCGACACGGCGGCCGACGTGGCCAGGGCGATCCGCGCCTCCTGAGCGGCGCACCCGCACGACCCCTCCCCCGCGTCGGACGGTACGTCCCGCCATGGCGGTGACCCCTCGGTCACCCGGCGCTAGGCTCGCCGCCATGGTGATCACCGTCGACCCTGGCTCCCCCGTCGCGCCGTTCGAGCAGATCCGCGTCCAGGTGTCCGACCAAGCCCGCTCGGGTGCGCTGCCCGCCGGCACTCGGCTGCCCACCGTCCGCGGTCTGGCCGGCGAACTCGGCCTCGCGCCCAACACCGTCGCGCGGGCCTACCGCGAATTGGAGACGGACGGCGTGATCGAGACGCGCGGGCGTTCCGGCAGCTACGTCGCGGCCGTCGGCGACGTAGCGCACCGGGCCGCGAGCGAGGCCGCGCTCGACTACGCCCGCCGCGCACAGCGCTTGGGCCTGACCCGTGACGAGGCGATCACGACGGCGCTGTCGGCGCTCGAAGCGGTGTTCGGCCGCCAGGGGTCGGCGTAGCGAGGCCGGTGACGCCCCGGGTTTCGCTGCCGCTTCCGTTCCGGGTTCCGCTCGGCTCCCGTTTCGGGTTTCGTTCGCTCCCGTTTCGGGTTTCGTTCCGGGTTCCGATCCCGAAAAGCACTGTACGGACGGCCCGGCGCACCGGATCATCGAATTCATGTCGATGCCTCGCCAGACGCCCCGCCCACCGGATGGGGCGCCGAGTTCAGCCGGTGACGACCCGTCAACGCTGCTGCCCTTCGTGTTCGGACTCGACGATGCGGACACCCCGTACGACGCCGTGGACGGCCTGGCCCTCGCGGCCTTCCTGACCGGCGCCCAGCCGTGGGCCCGCACCACCCGACTGGACCGGGTCAAGCCCGGCGCCAGACTCGTCCCGCGCGGGGCACGCGTGGTGCGCGCCGTGGAGGAGGACGACCGCTCGTCCCAACTCGCCGTCGGTGACGGCTGGACCCTGCGCTCGGTCCGCTGGCGCAGCGGCGGCGGCGAGGTGACGGTGACCGCGGTCGACGAGAAACTCGGCCGCGCCGTGCTCAAGAAGGCCGTCAAGGGCGCGGCGGCCGACCCGCCGCCCAGGGACGAGGCCGTGGCGATGGGCTTTTGGTACTTCTCCGCGCGCCGCGGCCCGTACCGCACGACGCGCGCGATCACCGCCGCGCCGTGGGAGGACATCCGCCGCAACTACACCGGGCCGACCGCCGGCGCGTTCGACCGGTTGATGAAGCTGACCCCCGACGACGTGTCGGGCCGGTTGATCCTGCTGCACGGCCCGCCCGGCACGGGCAAGACCACTGCCCTGCGCGCGCTCGCGCGGTCGTGGCAGGACTGGTGCCGGATGGACTGCGTGCTCGACCCCGAGGCGCTGTTCGGCGACACGGGCTACCTCATGGACGTTGCGATCGGCCGCGGCGACGAGGACGAGGAGTCGCCCGACAAGGCCAAGCAGCACAAGTGGCGGCTGTTGGTCCTGGAGGACTGCGACGAGCTGATCCGCGGCGAGGCCAAGCGCTCGGCCGGTCAGGCCCTGTCGCGCCTGCTCAACCTCACCGACGGTCTGCTCGGCCAGGGCCGCAACGTCATGGTCGCGATCACCACCAACGAAAACCTCGGCCATCTGCACCCGGCGGTGGTTCGACCGGGCCGGTGCCTGGCCCAGATCGAGGTCGGTCCGCTGGAGTTCGGTGAGGCCCGCGAGTGGCTGGGCTCGGCCGACGGCATCGGCACCCACGCCACCCTGGCCGAGCTGTACGCCCTGCGCAACGGCGCGGCCCCGGTGGAGATCGAACGCCGCCACCACGGGGGCGAGGGCCTGTATCTGTAACCGCACACCGAAGCCTTCTCCGGGTCGAGGGCGCGGCGGCGACACCGCGCGGGGCGATCACCGTGCTCCGCGCCCACGACTCCCGAGATCGGTTCCGCCGGCGGGGTCCTAGAGGTTCCTAGAGGCTCAGGTCGACCACGACGGGGGCGTGGTCGCTCGTGCCCTTGCCCTTGCGGGCCTCACGGTCGACGTAGGAGTCGGTGACCGCGGCGACGAACGGGGCGTTGCCGTAGACGAGGTCGATGCGCATGCCCTTGTTCTTCGGGAAACCCAGGTCGCGGTAGTCCCAGAAGGTGAACGGGACGTCGTACTTGAGCGCGCGCGGCATGACCTCGCTCAGGCCCACGGTTTCGAGCGCGGTGACCGCGTCGCGTTCGGCCTGGGTGACGTGGGTGGAGTTCGCGTCGAAGCGCGAGATGTCCCAGACGTCACGGTCGGTCGGCGCGACGTTGTAGTCGCCCAGGACCGCGAACGGACGCTCGGCCCCCGCATCGGCCGCGACGGCGGCACGCAGTGCCTTGTACCACTCCAGCTTGTATGCGTAATGCGGTTCGTCGGCCTCGGCGATCGTGGCCGCCAGCGGCTTCTCGCCCGCGAGGTGTTTGCCCCGAGCGAGGATCGCGCGCGACGTCTCGGCGTGTACCGGTATCGGCGTGAGGTTGACGACGGCGTCGATGTCGGCGCTGTCGAGCATCGCGTCGAGGGAGCCGTAGGCGGCCGGGATCGCGAAGCGATCCGCGGTCGCGCGGGCCAACTCGGGCGCTACGTCGGCGATGGCGACGACCTCCACGCGTCCCGCGTAATGGTGCATGTTCGGCAGTACGCCGTAAGGCGCCGTGGCGATGCCACCGCTGCCGAGGATTCCGACCCGCAGGACGTTGGCCATCCCACCCTCGCTCTCGTTACTCGTAACTTTCTTGCCTGATATTAGCCGCCGACCGCCTTCCGTGCCAGGGCAGGCCCGAATTCGACTGGTTGGTCCGCTTGTGATCGAGGTAAGCAGCCGGCAAGGTAACGAAAAAATCACGGCTTCCGTCAGCCCTTACTATAAAGAAACTTTCTGATACGTTCCTCGCGTCGAAAGTCGGATGTAAGGAGAACGTCATGGCCGTCCGGGGAACACCGTCGTGGCTCGGTGACCAGAACGCCGCGACGGCGCTGCGTCTCCTGCTCGACCACGGCCCGCTGAGCCGCAACGGTGTGGGCGAACTCAGCGGCCTGTCCAGGCCGACCGCCGCCCAGATGGTGGTCCGGCTGGAAGACAAGGGCCTCATCGAGGTCGTCGGGGAGGAGTCCGTGGGCCGAGGCCCCAGCGCCGCCCTCTACGACGTGCGCAACGACCTCGCGTACGGCATCGCCGTCAACGTCGACCAGGAGGCCGTGCGGTCCGTACTGGTCGACGCCAAAGGCATCGCGCACCCCGTCGCCCACGAGGCGGTTTCGGGGCTGCCCGCCCATCGCAGCGCGGCACGAGACGTGGCGCGGGCCGTGCTGGCCGCGTGCGAGTCGGCGGGGGTGGATCTGTCCGCCATCCGCCACGTCGGCGTCGGTGTACCCAGCAGCGTCGACCCGCGCTCCGACGAACTCAGTTCGGTGCGGGCGCTGCCCGGCTGGTCCCGCCGCAGCATCAGGCACCAGCTCGAAGAGGCCCTGGGCTGCGAGGTACTGGTCGACAACGACGTGAACCTCGCGGCCGTCGCGGAGCGCCGGGCCGCCGGTTTACTCCCGGACTCCACCTTCGCCCTGCTGTGGATCGGGTACGGCATCGGCCTCGCGGTGGACGTGGCGGGCTCCGTCCTGCGCGGCGCGTCCGGCGGCGCCGGTGAGATCGGCAATCTCCCGGTGCCGCGCGGCGTGTTCGACCCCGAAACCGAGGCCGACGACCTGGAGGGGCTTCTCGGCGCCTCCGCCTTGGACCGGATCGGCCACGAGGCCGGCTGGGGGGAACACACCTTCGAGCGCGTGCTCGCCGGCGAACCGCTGCCGGAACGCGTACTGGAGGTCTACGCCCCCCGACTGGCGCAGAGCGTCATCCCGGTACTCGGCGTCGTCGACCCCAGCTCGGTGATCCTGGGCGGCCCCGTGGGCCGGGCCGGGGGTGGCCGTCTGGCCGAACTGACCTGGCGCGCCATCCGCGATCACACCCGATGGGACCCCACCGTGCAGGTCACCCGCGTCGAGGAGGACGCCGTGCTCGCCGGAGCCCGACACACCCTGCGCGACCGGATCCGCGAGACGCTCCTCGCCCACGCCGTCGGCTCCGACCAGGACCGGTCCCGCGTCATCGCGGACAAGCTGCGCGACATCCGCTGACACCGCGCCCGCCGACCGCCGCTCCGGCGCAACGGCGCCGCCGCACACCCGCCCGCATCCCATCGCCGGCCCGCATCCCATCGCCGGCCCCGGGCCCGGCGCCCACACCGGAGGACTCATACCACGACGCGTCGCGCACTCCCACAGGAAGGCTCTGCGATGAGAACGGCGAAACCAACCCCGACCCCACGGTCCGGACGGCGAATCGGCGCAGTCCTCGCCGCGTTCGCGACCGGCACGACTCTCGCTCTGTCGGGTTGCGCCACCCCCGGTGACAGTCCGGTCGCCGCGACCGCGCCGACCCATCTGTCCGGCACCATCCAGTTGTGGCACCACTACACCAGCCGTGAGGCCAAGGTCTTCCAGTCCGTCGTCGACGACTTCGAGCGGAAGAACCCGGATGTGAAAGTACGGGTGCACTCCGGACAGCAGGACACCAAGATCACCCAGGTGGTGGCGTCCGGCGGAGACGTCGACGTCCTGATCACCAACGTCAACGCAACGCTCGGCACGGCCTGCAAAAGCATGTCCGACCTGGAACCCTACATGCGACGCGACAACGTGAGCGCGGACGCCTTCCAGGGCATCTTCGCCGGAGCCACCGCCTTCAACGGCCGGCGCTGCTCGCTGCCCACCACCTCCGACGTGTACGGCCTGTACTTCAACACGACCGTGTTGAACGCCGCCGGCTACACGCAGCCGCCGCGCACCCTTCAGGAACTGGAGGACATGGCGCTCAAGCTCACCACGTTCAACGGCGACGGCTCCATCAAGACGCTCGGCTTCAATCCCTTGATCGGCACCCACCAGAACACCTCCGCCACCTTCAGCGGCACGGCCGGGGTGACCTGGACCAAGGACGGCGACTCGGCCATCGCCTCCTCGCCGCAATGGCAGCGCCTGATGACCTGGCAGCACGACTTCGTGCGCAAGATCGGCTACGACAAGCTCAAGACCTTCACCGCCGGCCTGGGCGACGAATGGTCCGCGAACAACTCCTTCCAGACCGGCCGCGTCGCGATGGCCCTGGACGGCGAGTGGCGCGTCGCCTTCGTCGACGAACAGGCCCCGAACCTGGCGTACGGCACCGCACCCTTCCCCATCCTGGCCGACAGCGGCGCGCAGTACGGCGGTGGCTTCGCCTCGGCCGCCGACGTCGGCGTCAACAAGCGCTCCGGTCACAAGGAGGCCGCCTGGGCGCTGGTGAAATACCTGGCCACCGATACCGACGCCGCCGTGAAGCTCGCCAACGGCCTCAAGAACATCCCCACCCTCAAGAGCGCGGCCGCGTCGCCTCACCTCGAAGCGACGCCGCAATACCGGACGTTCATCGAGGCCTCCGGTCATCCGGCGAGCAACACCAGTCCGGTCACCGAGATCGGCTCCACCCTCGCCGCCACCATGGACAACTTCTGGACCGGTTACCAGCAAGGTGCCGGCGGCGGCCTGCTCAAGGGCCTCAAGGACGTCGACACCGACATCAACAACGCACTCGGCCTGCGACGGGCGAAATGACCCATGACTGACGTGACGAAACTCGACGCCGCCGCGCGGCCGGCCCCGCACCGCACCCCCGAAGCCGAAGCCGCCGCGAAGCGCGCCAGGCGGCGACGGGCCCT
>NZ_WWJX01001341.1 GCF_009865215.1 Streptomyces sp. SID3343
GTCGGTGACGTTCGCAATGCCGCGACTCTTCGGGTTCTGCAGGTCGCGGTGCAGCGGGCGGCGCATCCCGACGCGTCGCGGGAGGAGTTGCGGACGTTGGTGGAGAAGGCGCTGCTCGGGGAGCGGGAGTTGGTGGTGGCGCCGGAGTGGTTTGCCGAGTGGGCGGCGGGCCGTGGTGTGGGGGTGGATGTCCGCTTGAAGGCGGGTTGGGCGCACAACGAGTTGACCCGGCACCGCTACGAGGTCGTGGTGCACAAGGATTCGGCCGATGTGTTGGATCTGGCCGATGTTCCCGCCGTGGTGTGGGGGCGGGAGGTGTCCGATCTGGCGGCTCTGGGGCGTCGGGTGGAGCGGTCGGTGGGGCCGGTGCGGGTGTGTGGGATTCCGAACGCGCGGTTGGTCGAGGAGGTGGGTGCGGCCGCGGGGGTGGGTGTGTCGGGTTCGGGTGTCGCGTTCGGTGGGCCGTTGGATCCGCAGGAGGTGGTCGTGTGGGCGCGGCGGCTGGGTCGGGATGCGGTGATCACGTGGTCGGGCGAGGTGGTGGGCGGTTTCGACGTGGTGCTGTTGCGTGAGGTGCGGGCGGCTTCCGGGGTGTTCGTTCCCGGCGGTGAGGTGGGAAGGATTCGGGCGAACAACCCGGGACTGTCCCGCACGCTCGGCCCCCTGCTGGCGGAGCTGCCGGAGTATCTGCGCGCGCGGCTGCCCGACTACATGGTGCCGACCGCGGTGGTGCCGCTGTCGGAGATTCCGCTGACCCCGAACGGAAAGGTCAACCGCCGGGCACTGCCGCCGCCGGACTACGCGCAGGTGTCGACCGGCCGGGCGCCGCGCAACTCGCGTGAGGAGAGCTTCTGCGCGCTGTTCGCGGAGGTGCTCGGCCTGGCAAGGGTCGGCATCGACGACGACTTCTTCGCCTTCGGCGGGCACTCGCTCCTGGCCACGCGGCTGATCAGCCGCGCCCGCGCGGAGCTGGGCATCGAGATACCCATTCGCAAGATCTTCGACTTGCCGACACCGGTCGCGCTCGCCGCGTGGTCGGAGGAGTCGGCCGCGCCGCGCCGGCCCGGTCTGCGCAAGATGTTCGTAGAGGAGTGAGATAGATGATCCCGCTGTCATTCACGCAACGTCGCATGTGGCTTCTGCATCAATTGGAGGGGGCCGCGGAAACCTACAACATGTCGGCGGCGTTTCGGCTGGCCGGATCGTTGGACCAGGACGCCCTCGTGGCCGCGATCGGCGACGTGACCGAGCGGCACGAGGTTCTGCGCACCGTCTACGAGACGGACGCAGACGGTCAGCCCTCGCAGCGGATTCTGCCGGTGTCGCAGGCACCGGTGCGGCTGCCGGTGGTCGAGGTGGCGCCCGCCGAGGTGTCCGGTGCGATCGACGAGGCCGGCGCGTACCGGTTCGACCTGGCGGCGGAAATCCCGTTCCGGGCGAGCCTGTTGCGTTGTTCCTCCCAGGAACATGTGCTGGTGCTGGTCATGCACCACATCGCCATGGACGGTAGTTCGGGTGCGCCGTTGGCGCGGGATCTGGCCGCTGCCTACGCCGCCCGTCGCGAGGGTCGGGCACCGGGATGGGAACCGTTGCCGGTGCAGTACAAGGACTACACGCTGTGGCAGCGTGAGGTACTGGGTGACGTGGCGGACCCGGGCAGTCTGGCCGCGGCGCAGGTCGAGTACTGGCGGGCGGAGTTGGCGGGCGTGCCGCAGCCGTTGAGCCTGCCATTGGACCGGCCGCGGCCGGTGGAGGCGGGTTCGCACGGGGACTCGGTCGAACTTGTGGTGGAGCCGGGGGTGGTGGCAGGGCTGGAGAAGCTGGCCGCCGGTCGTGGGATGTCCATGTCGATGGTCCTGCAGGCGGCGCTGGCAGTGCTGTTGCACAAGCTCGGCGGCGGGGATGACGTGACGATCGGCAGTCCGACGGCCGGGCGGACCGACGAGGCGCTGACCGACCTGATCGGGTGCTTCGTCAACACTCTGGTGCTGCGGGTGGACCTGTCCGGTGACCCGTCGTTCGACGAACTGCTCGGCCGAGTACGGGACAAGGCCCTGTCGGGCTACGAGCACCAGGACGTGCCGTTCGAAGTTCTCGTCGAGTCGATCAACCCCGACCGCTCCGCGGCGTACCAGCCGTTCTTCCAGGTGATGTTCGCTTGGCAGAACTTCGAGCAGGGGAGCCTGGAACTACCGGGCCTGCACGTGGAGTTCGAGCAGGTCGTCACGTCGACCGCGAAGTTCGACCTGTTCTTCGCCATGGCCGTGGACGACTCGGGTGCGCTGCGGGGCCACCTTGAGTACGCGACCAGGTTGTTCGACCGGGAAACGGCGGAGGCCATCGCCGCTCGGTTCGTTCGTGTGCTGCGGCAATCGGTCGTCGACCCGGCGGTGTCGGTGGGTGCCATCGAGGTGTTGGCCGAGGAGGAGCGGAACTGGTTGGTGCGGGGGGTCAACGACACGGCGCACCCGGTGGCTGTGGGCACATTGCCGGGGGCGTTCGAGGCCCAGGTGGAGCGTGACCCCGATCGGGTTGCCCTGGTGGGTGATCAGGAGACGCTGTCGTACGGGGAGTTCAACCGCCGCGCGAACCGGTTGGCGCATTGGCTGGTGGAGCAGGGTGCGGGCGCCGAGCGATTGATCGCGCTGCGGATCCCGCGTTCCGTGGATCTGATGGTGGCGATCTACGCGGTGGTGAAGGCGGGCGCGGCTTACCTGCCGGTGGATACCGAGTTGCCCGGGGACCGGGTGCGCAGTGTGCTGGACATCGCGCGGCCGCTACTGGTGTTGGACGGGGTGCTTCCGGAGGTGTCCGGGTATCCGGAGACGAATCCGGTGCGGGTGTTGTCACCGGACAATGCCGCGTATGTCATCTTCACCTCCGGGTCCACCGGTGGTCCCAAGGGTGTTCAGGTGTCGCACCGGTCGATCATGAACCGGTTGGCGTGGGGCCTGGCGCACTTCGACGTGGGGGTCGAGGACCGGGTGCTGCTGAGTACGTCGGCGAGTTTCGATGTGTCGGTGCCGGAACTGTTCGCGCCGTTACAGGTCGGGGCCGCTGTGGTCATCGCCCGTCCGGACGGACGCAAGGACCCCGCGTATCTGGCGGAGTTGATCCGGCGGGAGAAGGTGACGGGTGCGGATTTCGTGCCGTCTCTGTTGGAGGCGTTCGTTGCCGAGCCGTTGGCCAAGGAGTGCGTGAGCCTGCGGTGGATGGAGGTCGCGGGGGAGGCGTTTTCGGCGGTTCTGGCGAACCGGGTTGTGGGTGCCCTGCCGAATTGCGGTGTGCACAACCTGTACGGCCCGACCGAGGCCGCGGTTGAGGTCTCGGCGTGGCAGCACGTGCCGGGTGCGGATCGGGTGCCGATCGGTGCCCCGATCTGGAACACCCAACTGTACGTGCTGGACGCCGCGTTGCGTCCGGTCGCGCCCGGGGTCGCCGGGGATCTGTATCTGGCGGGTGTCGGGTTGGCGCGGGGTTATCTGGGCCGGACACCGTTGACTGCGAGCCGGTTTGTCGCCTGTCCCTTCGGTGAGCCCGGCGGGCGGATGTATCGGACCGGGGATGTGGCGCGGTGGGACAGGGACGGTCAGGTCGAGTTTCTGGGGCGTACCGATTTCCAGGTGAAGATCCGCGGCTTTCGGATCGAACTGGGTGAGATCGAGCAGGTACTGACCGGGTGCCCCGGTGTGGCGCAGGCCGTGGTGGTGGTGCGGGAGAACCAGGAGGGCGACAAGCGCCTCGTGGGGTACGTGGTGCCGGGTTCGGATGGGGCGGTGGTCGACGACGGCACACAGGTGGACGAGTGGCGTCAGGTCTACGACGAGGGTTATGCCGATTCCGGCGACGAGGCGTGGGGTGAGGACTTCCGGTTGTGGAGGTCTTCGTACGACGGTGAGCCGATTCCGTT
>NZ_WWJX01001342.1 GCF_009865215.1 Streptomyces sp. SID3343
GCGGTCGGGCCGGAGCCGAACCCGCACTCGGCCGACATGCACCGTGCCGAGGCGCGGATCGCCGCCGCGTTGCCGCCGGCGGCGCCCGTACCGCGTCTGCTGGCCGACGTCGAGGTGGACGGTTGGGTCGCGCTCGCCTTCGAGGACATCGACGGGCATACCCCCGTACAACCGTGGCGGCCCGCCGACCTCGACCGCGTCCTCGCCGCCCTCGGCGACCTCGGCGCGGCCCTGACCTTCCCCGAGGCGAGTGGGGGTCCGGTCGACGCGCCGTCCGCCGCCGAGGCGGGCGCGGCCCTGTTCCGAGGGTGGTGCACCCTCACCGAGCCCGAACGGCTCGGCGAGTGGGTGGCGGCCAACCTCGACGAGATCGTCCGGTGGGAGTCGCGATGGGAGGCCGCGGTGACGGGCAGCACGCTGCTGCACGGCGACCTGCGTGCCGACAACATCCTGCTCACACGGGACCGAGTGGTGTTCGTCGATTGGCCCAGCGCAATGGTCGGAGCCGCGTGGGTGGACGTGGTACTCATGGCGCCGAGCGTGATCATGCACGACGGCGAGTGGGCGATCGCCCCGATCGAGGCGTACCTGGCCCGGCACCGAGCCGACCCGGACGACGTGACCGCGGCACTGGCCGCCGTCACCGGATTCTTCGTGTGTCAGGGGCTGCTGCCGCCCCCGCCCGGCCTGCCGACGCTGCGCGCCTTCCAACGTGCTCAAGGTCACGCCGGTCTGAAGTGGCTGCGACGCAGACTGGGGTAGGCGGCATCGAAGCCCGAGCGACGGGTAGCTTGATCCGGACCGACGGGCAAAGCGGGGAGGGGCGTTCATGGGAGCGGACCATGCGGGCGGAGTACTCCGAGTGGAGCTGACCTCACCCCCGTTGGGGGTCCGGTTGTTCGGCGAGGTCGATCTCGAGAACTGTGCCCAGGTGCGTTCGGCGCTCGTGACGCAGGCGGCGGCCGGCCCCACCGACGTCCACGTGGACGTCGCGTCGCTGCACTTCATCGACGTCGCCGGCCTGCGGACCCTGGTCGAGACGGCGCTTCGCATGCAACCCGGGAGGCGACTGGTCCTGCACAGTGCTTCCGAGGAACTGTGCGTGCTCGTCAAGCTCGCGGGGTGGGACCGGGTTCCCGGATTGGTACTGGAAAAGGTGACGTCCGGATGAGTACGACAACGACGTTCCGGCACGAAGCCTTGCTCTACGCCGGAATCACCGACTTCGTCGACCACACCGCCGCCTTCGTCCGCGAGGGTTTGGCCGCCGACGAGGCGGTCGCGGTCGCGGTGATCGAGCCTCGCGCCGGCGCCCTGCGCGACAGTCTGGGCGCCGACGCCGCGCACGTCACGTGGATCGACATGGAGCGCGTGGGCCGCAACCCCGCCCGCATCATCCCTACCTGGCAGGAGTGGACCGGCCTGCACCGCGACCGCGCCTACCGAGGCATCGGCGAACCGATCTGGGCTGCCCGTACCCCCGCCGAACTCGTCGAGTGCGGACACCACGAGTCGCTGCTCAACCTCGCGTTCGACGGCCAACCGTGGCAACTCCTGTGCCCGTACGACATCTCCGCGCTCGACACCGACGTGATCGCCGCCGCCCGCCGCAACCACCCGCGCGTCCTGAACGGTGGCACCGGCCACGCGGGCAACCACCTACACCCCGACGACTACGCCGCCACGCTGCACGGGCCCGCCCTTCCGCCCGTGCCCGAGCACGCGCAGCGCCTCGCCTTCCGTTCCGGTGAACTCGCGAGCGTGCGCGCCTTGGTCCGCCGTGCCCTGCCGGACGCCCCGCGTGCGCAGGTCAATCACGCGATCCTGGCCGTGAGCGAGATCGCGGGCAACAGCATCGTCCACGGCGGTGGGCAAGGGGCGGTCACCATCTGGTCGCAAGGCCCTTCGTTGATCTGCGAGATCCAGGACTCGGGCTGCATCGTCGACCCCCTGGCCGGCCGCCACCGCCCCACCACGGAACAAGACGGCGGCCGCGGTTTGTGGATGGCCAACCAACTCTGCGACCTGGTCCAGATCCGCTCGACGGATTCGGGCACCACGGTCCGCCTGCACCTGTCGGCGGGCGCCTGAGCCGAGGCGACCTGCACACACGCGGACGGGGCCGGGCGGGAGTGGGGCGCCGGTGTGCGAGCGGCGCCGATACCGAGCGGCGCCGGTACGTGACCGGGCCGTGACCGGGTCGCGGGCGCTGTCGTCGGCGGGGCCGAGGCGTTGCCGTTGCCGAAGCGCGGCCGGCCGTTGTGCCGGTTGCCCTGTTTTCGTGGCGTTTTTCGGCTGCGGTGCGGCCGGGGTGGGCGAGGCGGAGCGGCCAACGGCGATGGGCGCCCGACCGCCCGAGGATTACCGGCACCGGAGGAAGGTGACACGGGCTCGGGACGACCCGGAGGGAGCGCGGCGCCGGTCTGTCGACGCGGGAGGGTCAGGACTCGGCGAGTCGTGCCCTCTTGACCTTGTTGCCGCAGGTGTTCATGGAACACCAACGGCGGTTGGCTCCGCGGCTGGTGTCGAGGAAGAGCCCCGCGCATCTTAGGTTCTAGTGGTCGTCGCAACACCCCAGTTCAGGGGGTGCGATGGACTTCGAGGTTCGTGCGGATCGGCGGCCCCAGGGCCCGAGGAAACTGGTCGGTGAGCGGGCGGAATACCTTCGGCTCGTGGATCTTGGGATAAGCAACACGGAAGCCTGCCGGATCGTGGGCATCAATCGCCGTACCGGCAAGCGATGGCTCTACGGCCGGCAGGCATCCGGGAAGAACAAGGCAGCGGCGC
>NZ_WWJX01000016.1 GCF_009865215.1 Streptomyces sp. SID3343
GTACAGCCCGCCATGCGTAGCGAGCGCCATGCGTATAGAGCGCCATGCGTAGCGAGCGCACGTGTAGAGAGCGCGATGTGTAGAGAGGCGATGCGCGGAAAGATGGTGCGCAAAGGGGTAATTCTGACAAGAAGGAGAAAATCGGGCGTGGAGATCGGAACGAAGGTCAAGGCGAAACAGGGAATCGGCGGCGGACTGACCCAGTCGGTGCCGGTCGGCGCGGCGGGTGTGGTTGCGGGGCGCACGTACGACGGTCGGATCGAGGTGCTGTTCACGTTGCGCGGTGTCCTCGGCGGCTCCCGGATCGTCGAGGTGGCGGTCGAGCCGGGGCATGTCGAGGCGGTCTGACGCGCTGACCGCGGCCGTGGGTGTGACTGCGTACATGACCGCGACCGCGCGACCGTGGGTGTGACTGCGGACGTGCCCACGACGCCGACGCGGCTTGGGTAGTGCGGGCCGCGGGTGAGGTGTGGGGCGGGTGAGGAGTGGGGTGGGTGCGACGTGGCCGCATGTCGCCGTCGCTCCACTCCTCGGCGGAGTCCGAAGGGGAGGGCCGCCGGCGGGGCCGACGCGTGTCCGGGGGC
Source organism: Streptomyces sp. SID3343 (assembly GCF_009865215.1). Lineage (GTDB taxonomy): Bacteria > Actinomycetota > Actinomycetes > Streptomycetales > Streptomycetaceae > Embleya. Next base: position 585 of record NZ_WWJX01000016.1, read on the forward strand.
GGGCCTGTTCGCGACCGCGTCGAGCCCCGGTGGGAGGGTCGAGCCCCGGTGGGGGGTCAAGCGTCGGTGTCACCCACCTGAGTGATCCGGTCGTCACCCAGCCGTGCTCGGACGTCGTCGAACAAAATGCCCAACAGCTCGGCCAGTTGCGCCTGTTGCTCGGGCGTCAGCGCGTTCACGAGCTCCGCCTCGCGGCCGAGGACCCGATCCACCGTCGCCTCGATCACCGCATGGCCCGTCTCGGTCAGTGCGACCTCCACCGAGCGGACCCGCCCCGCGCCGGCCCGGCGGACGACCAAGCCCTCGCGTTCGGCCTTGGCGACGCGCTGGGAGACCGCGCCGGCGGTGACGAGGGAGCGAGTGCCCAGCTCGCGGGTGGTGAGGACATACGGCGGTCCGCTGCGGCGCAGCACGCTGAGGAGGTCGAGGGTAGCGGTGTCCACGCCGGCCCGGGCCAGGACGCGGCGGCGGTCGTCGCCGAGCAGCTTCGCCAGGCGCCAGATCGGGGTGACGATGCCGATCGAGGAGACGGGAGTACCGGGGCGCTCGCGCTCCCACGCGGAGGCGATCTCCTCGACGGCATGCCCCGGTCGAGGAGTACCGCCCGCCGAGTACTCGTTGTCCTCGCTTGCCATGTGGCCTCCCTCGGGTGCTACGTTTAGATCTAAATTTAGGTCTTAATGTAGCCGATGTGGAGCTCACCTTATGGCACGCGTACGCAACATCCTGATCACCGGCGGCGGCACGGGCATCGGACTCGCCATCGCCCGGACCTTCGCCGACCTCGGCGAGGCCGTCACGATCACCGGGCGCCGCGAGGCCCCGCTGCGGGCGGCGGCACACGAGACCGGCGCCCGCGCGCTGGTGTGCGACCACACCGACCCCGCGGCGCTCACCCGGCTCCTGGCGGACGCCGATCTGCCGGACCGCATCGACGTACTGGTCAACAACGCCGGCGGCAACACCGACTTCGGTGCGGCCGGCGGCGACGACCTCGCGGCCTACGCCGAGGCGTTCCGGGCCAACCTCGATGCGAACCTGGTGAGCGCCGCGGTGACCGTCAAGGCGTTCGAGCCACGCCTGGCCGGCGGCGGAGCGGTGATCAACATCGGCTCGATCGCCGCCGACCAGGGCGCCGGCTCCTATGGCGCGGCCAAGGCCGGCCTCGCCTCCTGGAACGTCGCGCTGGCCGGCGTACTCGGCCCGCGCGACATCACCGCCAACGTGGTCTCACCCGGGTACATCGCCGACACCGAGTTCTTCGGCGACCACCTCACCGCCGAGCGGCGCGCACAACTGGTCGCCGCGACGGCGGTTCGGCGCCCCGGAACGCCGGCCGACATCGCGGGCACGGTCGCGTTCCTGGCGTCGCCGGCCGCACGACACGTCACGGGCCAGGTCCTGAACGTGAACGGCGGTGCGTACACGACCCGTTGAGGCCGAGCCGTACGGACGACGGGTCCGGGCCGTGCGTCGGGCGACGCTCGGCCGGGGTCAGGCCGAGGCGCCGCCGTCGAGCACGAGGTCGGCGCCGACCGTGAAGGCGGCGTCGTCCGAGGCCAAGTACAGGACCGCTGCCGCGAGTTCGGCCAACGAGCCGACCCGGCCCGAGGGGTTCTCGGCCTTCATCCGGTCGGCTCGATCGGCGTCGGCCTCGCCCTGGCGCAGTGACATCGTCGTGGCCAGTGGGCCGGGGCTCACCGCGTTGATCCGGACGCCCTCGCCGATGTGGTCGAGCGCGGCATTGCGGGTGAGCGCGCTGACGGCGGCCTTGGACGTCACGTAGGCGCCGAGGTTGGCGGCTCGCTTGTGTGCGCCGAGGTTGGACGCGACGTTCACGATCGCGCCGCCGCCGTGTGCTCGCATGTGGGCGATCTCGTGCTTCATGGACAGCCACGTGCCGGTCACGTTGGTGTCGAAAAGTTGGCGCCAGGCGTCCTCCTCGACGTCGGCGATCGGGCCGACACCCCGGATCATGCCCGCGTTGTTGACCGCGACATCGAGCCCCCCGAACACCTCGACGGTTCGCGCGACCAGGGCGGCCACGCTCGCCGAGTCGGCGACGTCGGCGGTGACGGCAAGGGCCTTGCCGCCCTCGGCCTCGATCAACCGGACGGTCTCGCCGATCGAGGCGGCGGTGCGGCCCGCGGCGACGACCGAGGCCCCCTCACGGGCGAAGGCGAGGGCGATCTCGCGACCCGCGCCCTGGCCGGCGCCGGTGACGAGGACGGTCTTGGCGGAGAAACGTGCGGCGTTCATGGTGGTGACTCCCGAGTGTGATGGGTGGGTGCGGGTGCGGGTGCGGGTGCGGGTGCG
>NZ_WWJX01001343.1 GCF_009865215.1 Streptomyces sp. SID3343
GAGGCCGAGGCGCGCGCGCTCGTGCGCTTGCAGGACGAGGCGCTGCTCCGCCGCGCGGGCGAGCGACCCCGGCTGCGACCCCTGGAGTTCGCCGACCGCACCGACGAAGTGGCCGAGTATTTCGAGGACTTGGGCATCTCGGACGCCTACGACGCGGCGCCCGCGTTCGTCAACGTCGGCCTGTACGGGGACTGGGCGCGCGACGCGGCGGCCGACCTCGGCCCGGCCGCAAGCCCGGGACTGACCTGGTTGGGCGCGACGTTGGAGGGCGAGATGCTCCTCGACGAGGTCGCCGACGCCCTCGGCCGGATCACCGAACTGCTCGCCTCCGCCGCGCAGTACACCCAGATGGACCGGGCGCCGTACCAGGACACCGACCTGCGCAAGGGCCTGGACAGTACGGTGGCGATGCTGGCCGACCCGCTGCGCGAGATCCGGGTCGAGCGCGACTACGCCGAGGATCTGCCGAGCATCCAGGCGTACCCGGCGGAACTCAACCAGGTGTGGACCAACCTGATCGACAACGCCGCGGACGCGATGGGCGGCACCGGCACCCTGACGTTGCGCGCGTGGGCCGAGACCGCGTCGGTCGTGGTGGAGATCGAGGACACCGGACCCGGTATCCCCGCGGACATCCAGGACCGGATCTTCGAACCGTTCTTCACCACGAAGTCGGTCGGCGAGGGGACGGGTCTGGGCCTGGACATCTCGTACCGGATCATCGTGCAGCGGCACGCGGGCGAGGTCGGCGTGGTCTCGGCGCCCGGCCGTACGACGTTTCGGGTCAGACTGCCGCGCTAGCGGCGCACACCGGCGGGCGGACCGGCCCGGTCACAGGCCGCGGCCCCGCCCGATCACAGGCCCAGGACCGCGCGCAGCGCGACGTCGACGAGCTCCATCTCCTCGGGGTCGACCTCGCCCAGGTAGGTGCCCTGTTCGAAGCGGCGATGCCGGGACGTGTACAGGTCGGGCGCGAGCACGACGCCCGCCACCGGCGACGTGATCCGGACCGTGACCAGGGACTCCTGACGGTCGCCGATCGTGTCGACCAACGCGCACAGCGCCGCGCCGGGATGCAGCGCGGCGACGTGGTCGTTCTGCACGATCATGAAGGTGCGGTCGCGGCCGACGGTGGGAATCGTCCACACCTGGCCCCGCTTCAGTGGCCGCACGGCTCCGCCCCTGTCGTGCACGCGAGGGGACCGGCCGACCGGTTGCGAAGCAGCGCCCGCACGGGACTCGTTGGGTCGGGGACGAAGCGGTTGCCGGTAGCCATGGCACCAGTCGTACCAGACGCGACGCCACCGGAAATGCCATCGCGGGGCGCGTTCGCGCTCCGGCGCCGGATTCACCCGATTCGACGCGGGATCGCCCCGGTGATCGCGCCGGTTCGAACACCGAGTCGCAGATCCCTCGTGCGAGCGAGGCGCCGGCCGCCCCGAGCCGGGACACTGGCCGGAACACCGTCATCCAGGAGCCCGCCCCATGTACCAGCACGCCCACGAGGGCCAAGCCGAGCGCGGCGCCGATCGCCACGTGCGCGGTCGGGCCAAACACACGCTCGACCTCGTGCGGCGCACGAACCCCTACGTCGTCGACGGCGCGATCGCGCTGCTGGTGCAGATCCTGGTGATGCTGCCGTGCGTGGTCGCGCTGAAGTCGCCGTACCGGTTGGGCTTCCTCTTCCTGACCGGCACCGCGATTCCGCTGATCTGGCGGCGGCGGTTCCCGCTGACGGTCGCGTTCATCGTCGCGCTGTTCACGATGCAGGTGTCGTTGCTGCACCGACCGGGCCAGTCCTTCCCGTTCGGCCTGACCATCGCGATCTACACGGTCTTCGCGATCGGGCGCCGCTGGCAGCAGGTCTTCATCACGGCTCTCACGCTGCCGATCTCGTTGATCATCGAGTACGTCCGCCACAAACCGCCCCAGCAGGCCACCTTCGACATACTCACCCTGGCCGCCGCCGCCGCGTTCGGGATGGCCGCCCGGCAGCGCCAGGCGTACATCGCGAGCATCGAGGAACGCACGCGCCGACTCGAACACGAACGGGACCTGGAGGCCCGGCGCGCCGATGCCGAGGTGGCCCGCGCCGCCGCGCGCGAACGGGCGCGCATCGCCCGGGACATGCACGACATCCTGGCGCACGCGGTGAGCCTGATGACCGTCCAGGCCGAGGCCGGGCCGGTGGTCGTGCGCAGCGATCCGGCCCGCGCGGAGGCCGCGTTCGACGCCATCGCCGACGCGGGGCGCGACGCGATGGTCCAACTGCGCCGAATCCTGGGCACGCTCAAGGAGGACGACGATCTCGGCGCCCGCGCACCGCAGCCGACGGTGGGCAACATCGCCGACCTGGTCACCGAGGTCGGCCGCACCGGCCTGCGCGCGGTGTACGAGAGCGTCGGCGAGCGGCGACCGCTGCCCTCCGACGCCCAGATCGCCGCGTACCGTGTGGTCCAGGAGGCGCTGACCAACGCGGTCAGACACGCGCGCGCCACACACGTGCGGGTGCGGCTCGAATGGGGCGAGGACACGATGACGGCCACCATCACCGACGACGGATGCGGCGGCAAGCCGCGTCCGGGCGGGGGCCACGGCCTCGTCGGCATCCGCGAGCGCGCGGCGGCGTGCGGCGGCCACGTCACCGCCGGGCCGAGGCCGGGTGGGCGCGGTTTCGAGGTCGTGCTGCGGGTCCCGCTGTTCGAACGCGGCGGGGTGCGATGACGATTCGGGTGGTCGTCGCCGACGACCAGGAACTGGTGCGCAGCGGCTTCGCGATGATCCTCGACGCGCAGCCCGACATCTCGGTGGTCGCCGAGGCGGGCGACGGCCTGGCGGCGATCGAGGCGGTGCGCGCGCACACTCCCGACGTCCTGCTCCTGGACATCCGGATGCCCAGGATGGACGGGATCGAGGCCGCGCGGGTGGTGTCGGCGCAGACCAGCGCGTGCCGGATCGTCATGCTGACCACGTTCGACGTGGACGAGTACGTGTACGACGCGCTGTACGCGGGCGCGGCGGGCTTCCTGCTCAAGGACGTGCGGCGAGACGACCTCGTGCACGCCGTGCGCATGGTCGCGAGCGGCGAGGCACTGCTCGCGCCGTCGGTGACGCGACGGCTGATCGCCGACTACACGCGCCGGCTGCCGCGCACCGAGGCGCCCGCTCGGCGGTCCGAGCGGCTCGACGGCCTCACCGCGCGCGAGCGCGACACGATGCGCTGCCTCGCGCTGGGCATGTCCAACGCGGAGATCGCGGAGGAACTCGTGGTGAGCGAACACACCGTCAAAACCCACGTGAGCAGCATTCTCAACAAACTCGGGTTGCGGGACCGGGTGCATGCGGTGATCTGCGCGTACGAGACGGGGCTCGCGGTACCCGGCGGGGCCTGAACCGGGGGCGTCTCGCTCGCTCGGGCGACCGCGAGGCGACACCCTCCGTCGTACGGGGGAAGTATGTGGCCTCGCCGAAACGGTTCGTTCAGGCGATGCGGTACCCAGGTCCTGCCCCGAATGCTTGTCGTACCCGATGGACCGACCGTCGGGCGGTGAGTCCACGGGGAGCGCACCATGTCGCAAGTCCTGCAACAGACCACGACGAACGAGCTGTACCTACGGCTGAGCGACTGCACCATGCGGGTGGGACGCGGCTCGCGAGGTCGCCCGGCGTTGGAGGTCTACTCCGGCTACCGGCTCTTCCACGTCGCGGTCGCGGGCAACACGCTGGGCCCGAGCCTGCTGCGCGGCGCGCTGCGCTCGCGACGGGGCGAACTCCCGTGGGCCCTCGCCTGGGGCGTGATCCCGGAGGGGCAGGAGCCACCACACGTGCAACTACGCCGCCCGGGCTTCGCCCTGCCGGTACCGGCCACCGTCTTCGGCGACCACTTCTGGGTCTCGACCGTACCGGGCCACTACCGCTCGATCTCGGTGGAAACGGTGGACGGCACCGAGGCCGTGGTGGAACGCCTGAACCGCATGCGAGCCGGGCGACGTTGAGGCCGGGTGGCCTGCCGCCTGCCGCCTGCCGCTTACCGCCTGTCGGGTCAGAGGCGAGGAATGTGCCAGGCCCCGGTGGCGGGATCGTAAGTGATGACCAGGTCGCACTGCTCGGGGAGCACGCGCCCCAGGGTCCACTCCTGCGCTGCCAAGGCGATCTCGACCACGCCGTCGGAATCGGGCAGCCGGATCGGCCCCCACCAGCGGGGACTGCGCCGGAGGAGATCGGCGACGAAGGCCGGGGTCGGCTCGGTCACGGTGACGGGTGGCGGATCCTCTCCGTATACGACTTCGCCTTCGCCCTCGTCCACGCCTCCACCAGCCGCCCCAGATCGTCGCGGTCGAGTACGAGCAGTTCGCCTTGGCCCGCCCACGCCATGTCGTGCACCTCGACGGCGACACGCTGATCACGAGCGATCTCGTGTGCCTGCCATATTCGAAAGGCGGGTTCGGGGTCGCACCAGGAGTGGCCGATGTCGAGAACGACGGCGACGGGCTGCGCGAACGGCGTCAACACGTCGGCGATGTCGGCCACCCGCAGCGCCGCGCCGTCGACCACGTACACGCCGTCGTGGGTGCGCGTTCGGAAAGCGACCGGGAACGAGGCCCGCGCGACCATGCCGATGCAGTTGACCCCGAAGGCGCTGCGTGCGCTCACCGCGAACCCGGGTGCGGGTGCGGGTGTCCCTGTCTTCGGGTCGCTCATGTCGTGCTCCTCGGCCTGCCGGCCGCGCGTTCCGGGGGTCGGGCGCGGGCACGTGAACGGGCCGCCGGGGTCACTCCGGCGGCCCGTCAATGTAGCGAGGTGCGTGCGGCGTTCGTTTCGGGGGACGCTAGTTGCCGTGGGCCACCGGGCAGCCGCCGGTGAGTTGGCCCAGGAAGGCGTTGGGGTCGTAGTAGTGCTCGACCTCGACGAGTCGGAGGTCGTCGCTGACCTTGGCGACGCTCATGCCGAACATCTCGATCTGCTTGCCGTTCGGTTCGAAGCCCTTGTACTCGCCGGTGAAGCTGCCCCAGTGGCGCCACTTGAACGCGACCACGGGCGGCGGGGACAGGACCTCCAGGACCTCCCAGTAGAAGCCCTCCGGGAACGCGGTGTGGAAGATGTGGTGCGAGGACTCGAAGCTCTCCTCGCCCGGCGAATAGAAGATGCTGTCGCCGATCAGGATGTTGTAGCTGCCCTGCTCCACGATGTCCCGAGCGCTCGCCCACGGGCCGCCGTTGACGTTGGTGCGGAAGCGGTCGGTGACCATCGAGACCCAGGTCGCGGGGTCCCGCTTGTGCGAGACCTCCATCTCGAAGACCTGCACGATGCTCTCGACGATCGCCTCCAGCGAGTCGGGGGCGTGCTGCGTGCTTCGCTGCCCCGGCATCACCGTGTGCGACAGGTGGTAGTCGGGGGTCTCTTCGCGCCAGTCGCCGGGAGCGGCGGCCGCCACGACGGCGTCACGTCCCTGGAGCCAGAGCGGGGTCGTGGGGGAAGTCGACACGTGTTTTCCATCCTTCGTCGCCGGCGGCAGCGCTCGGTGGCGCGCGCCATCCGGAGGGGAACGGTGGCGATCCTGACCCAGTGTCAGACCGGGCGCAACCCTGTGTCGGTGCCGGGTGACTTCGCGCGATGGCCGGATTCGATCGCCTGTGTCGTACGGAATCCGGCCAAAGGGTGGGGGACCTCAAGTCCCGCGCATTCGGGGCCTGTTCACGTGTCGAGCCGGGCGTCGGCGCAGGTGGGCGCGGGGCAGGGCACGGACCGGCCGGGGCCGGCCCGACGCGTTCGGTCGGGTGGAGCGCACGAATCAGGCTGTCGTCGATTGGCGCGATATTTTTCCTCACGGAGCGTCAGTTCGCGTGTACGACAAGATCGTTCGCGTTTCCGTCGATGCCGTGTCGCCGGTTGTCGCGGGGCTGTTCCGCGGTAGCGGCCGGGATTCGCCTCAGGGCGTTTCCAGGGGCAGTAGTTCGGCGGCGAACGCGTCCAGGAACGCGGTCCACGACACGGGCGCGGCGGCCGGGCGGATCACGAACTTGCTGATCCCCGCGTCCGCGTAACGGCGGATCAGTCCGCGCGCGGCGGCCCAGCCGTTCGGTACCAGGTCGGCCGGGTCGACGTCGGGACGCTGCCGGCGCAGCGCGCCGAACTCACGGCCCATGGCGTCGTCGAACGCGACGACCAGGCTCATCCCGTAGTGGTCGTCCTCGACGCC
>NZ_WWJX01001344.1 GCF_009865215.1 Streptomyces sp. SID3343
CTGCGCCTCGACAACGGGCGCGGGAGCAGGAGCCGGGGCGGGAGCGGGAGCGGGCGCCGACACCGGCGCGCCGCCGTGGATCGGCGCCGGGTACGGCTCCGCGACCTGCTGCGGCGCACCGTACCCCTGCGGCCCGAATCCCTGGACCGGCTGCGGAACTTCCTGATGCGGCGTCATCGGGCCGGGCGGGTACGGGATCTGACCGGCCGTCATCGGCGCGGCGTAGGTCTGGGGTTGCGCCGGTGGCTGCGCCGACGGTTCGGGCTCGTCGACCACCATCGCGGCGAACATGCCGGATTGCGGTCCGGGCACCGCGTCGTACGTCTGCTCGACCTGCGGTACCTGGATCTGTCCCGACGCACCGTCGCCGGCGGCCGCCATCCGGTCGGCCAGGGACATCCCGGGCGCGGCCGGGGTCGGCACGTTCGGGTCGGCCCAACCTGCCTGCGGGCCTGGCATCAACAGTGAGTCCTCGTCGTCCAGATCGTCGTACGGATACGGTCCGGCCGGTTCCCCAACCGGGCCGGGGCCGGCGGCGTGCCTGGCCGGGACCGGGCCCAGGCCCTCCCCGGCAGGTCGGCGCTCGTCGGCTTCACTCATGTCACTACTCCTTCCAGGGCAGCCGCGAAGGCCAGCGTCGTGGCACGATCTCGCACCGCAATCCGAATCCAATCCGGGCCGAGGCCAGGAAAGGTGTCGGCCCGCCGAACCGCGTAGCCTCTCTCCCGCAGCTGCTCGCGGACCTGCGGACCCCCCTCGATCCGCGCGAGCACGAACGAGGACCGGGGAGCGACCGGTAGTCGCAGCCCCGAAACCGCGCGCAATCTCTCGACGAGGTACGAACGGTCAGCCGCGAGCGTAACGGCCAACGCGTCCGCCTGCGCGAGCGCCTCCGGCGTGCAGCATGCCTCGGCGGCGATCAACGCCGGTGTCGACACCGACCACAACGGCTGAGCGTCGGCGAGGATGCGCACCAGATCCGGGGAAGCCAGGACGTAACCGATGCGAAGTCCGGCCAAAGCCCACGTTTTCGTGAGACTGCGCACAACGACGAGCCCGGGCAGGTCGCGTCGTCGGGCCAGACTTTCGGGTTCGCCGGGGATCGTGTCGGCAAATGCCTCGTCCACCACCAGGATTCGGCCGGGGCGTGCGAGCGCCTCGATCGTGGCCGCCGGGTGCAGCACCGAGGTCGGGTTGGTGGGGTTGCCCAGGATCACCAGATCCGCGTCGTCGGGGATCCGGGCCGGATCGAGCACGAAGCCGTCCGCCTCGTCGAGCACGACCCGATGCACGGCGTGGCCCGCGGCACGCAACGCGGCCTCGGGTTCGGTGAACTGCGGGTGCACGACCACCGCGTGACGCGGATTCAGGGTGCGCGCGAGCAGTACGAACGCCTCGGCCGCGCCGGCCGTGGGCAGTACCTCGGCGATCGACCGGCGGTGGCGTGCTGCGATCGCGGCCCGGGCGCGGGCGGTGTCCGGGTATGCGGCGAGGTCGCCCAGGCTTGCCGCGAGCCGGTGTACGAGCCATGCGGGCGGCGCGGCCAGCCGCACGTTGACGGCGAGGTCGACGAGTCCAGGGCCGACCTCGGCGTCCCCGTGGTGGCGCAGATCCACATCCTGGGCGGCGGGTTCGAGGAGTTCGACGGGTTCGGCGGGGGCGCCCGGCCCGACCGCCGCGTGGCGTCGGATGCCGGCGATCGCCGCACCCGCGTGTTCGCGGGCCTGCGGCCCGGCGGGTCCTGTCATCGCGTCATAGCCCATGTCCGTGCTTCCCGTGCCCTCGCCCCGGGCCCCTGCCCCGATCGTGTTGTTCGTGTCCATGATGGTGGTGATGGTGCCTTGTTTGGTGCCCGGGGTGTCGGCGTTGACCACCAGCCGGCACTTCCCGATCGGTTCCCCCTGCGAAGTCGGCCGGATATCGACCGAGAGGGATCGGATCTGGCGCGATCACGTCGATCATTGCCCAGCCGCGCCGTTTTCTACCGGACACACGGGCGTCGACCCCGCCGAAAGCACTCCCACTTCATCGCATATCACCCCGAATTCCACCGCGGACGCAGCCGCTTCGGCCGGCGCCACGTGCCGAGCGACCGCGACCGTACAGCGCGCACGCGCTCCCACCCCGCGTGTCTTGGCCACCACCAGGACACCCAGCGGACCGCCGACGGCCGTACCCACCCGCGCGGCGGCCTCGGCCACCCCCGGCGTGCCCACCGCCGCGCGGGTTCGCTCCGAGGGATTCGGCACCGAAACGCCCGCGAGGTCCCGCGCGTCGTGCGCGTACAGCGGCAACCCCATCGCCTTCGCCGCCGCGACGAGCCCGGCCTCGTCCGCGCGCGGTCGCACCGTGGCCAAAGCCACCACGGGCGACCCCGCCAGGCCGGCCCCGGCCAGGACGGCGCGCACGGTGCCCACGACCTCCTCGGCCGTGACCCCACGCGCCGCGCCCACGCCGACGACCAGCACCGCACGAGAGCTCAAGAACGGTCCCCCCACACGACGAACACCGGGTGCCCGGCGTCCAGTCGCCGCGCCCCACCGGACACCGGTGACATCCGGGAAGACTGGAGCAGGCATCCGTCCACGAGGAAACCCGCGCGCTCCAGCACCGCCCGCATCTCGCCGACCCGATCGATCTCGGTGAACGCGGCGACGATCCGCTCCGGCCGCCGCGCGGCACACGCGGCCAGCACCCGCGGGCCGCCCGCGCCGACGAACACCACGTCCGGCAGCGGCAGTCGGGCCAGCGCGTCGGGAGCCTTGCCGTGCACGACCGCGACCTCGACGCCGAACCGCCCCGCGTTCTCGGCGATCAGGTCGCACGCGAACGCCTCCTGCTCGACCGCGACCACCGCCGCCCCGTGCCGCGCGCACTCGACCGCGACCGATCCGCTGCCGGCACCGACGTCCCACACCAGGTCCCCCAGTCGCGGCCCGATCCGGGCCAGCACGAGGGCGCGCACCTCGGCTCGGGTGATCGCGCCGGACCGATGCGCGTACGCGTCCTCGGGCATCGCCCACCCGCGCACCGGCCCCGGAAAGCCCGCCCGCTCCCCCGCGACCCAGCCCACCGCCGTGCCGGCCCGGGGAGTGGGCCCGATCACGATCACCACGTCCACGTCGACCCACTCGCGCTCGAGCACGTGCTCGGCGGAGACCATCGAGATCTCCTCGCGATCGGTGCCGAGGTTCTCGCAGATCACGAACGTACGAGCCAGGCCGTGCAGTTGCGCCGCGAGCTCGGCCGGACCCGCGCCGGGGCCGGTCAGCACCGCGACCTTGCCCGAGACCCGACACACGTTCGCCGCGCGTCGCACGTCGCGGCCGACCGCGCTGACGATCCGCGCGTCGTCCCACGGCATCCGCGCCCGCGCGAACGCCTGCGCCACCGACGACACGGCGGGCACGATCTCCATCTCCAGGCCGTACTCGGGACGATTGAGCACCCGCACGATCCCGAAGAACCCCGGGTCGCCGGCCGCCACCACGACCGCCGCGCCACGATGCGCGCCGATCCGCTGCGCCGCGACGTGCACATTGCCCAAGACCACCCGTTCGGCGGCCTCGGGCACCGGCACCGCGTCGAGCAGCCGTTCGGCGCCCGCCACCAACGTGGCCGACTTGAGCGCCTCGACCGCGTGTGTCGACAACGGCCCGCCGTCGTACCCGATCACGATCACCCGATCGGCCATGGCCACATCCCCTCGTCGCAGTGACCCCGCATACGGGTCGACCGTGCCCATGCGACGATCACCGTTCGACGACCGTCCGTACTCGACACGACGCCGCTTTCCCCGGGAAGGTTGCGCCGATCGTCAACCGAGCGTGACGCCGTCTCGCGTGTCCGTATTCGTCCCCGCTGACGGATCGTCCGCCCCGGCCGCGAGCGCCCGTCCCGAACGGGCGCGCCCGCCCGGCGCATTCGGCCCGCGCGTCGGATCGGCGTCCGCGCACGCCCGGGCGAATCTGCGGGCCAGGTCCGGCGTTCCGGCCCAATGCGCGTGCAGGTAGGACGCGTGCACCGACCCCTGGACATGCCCCTCCAGACCCGTCTCGCCCAGGCTCCACGCCGCGTCGCGACCGGCGCGCGGGGTGAGCGTGGTGCGATGGAACTCGTGCCCGCGCACCACTCGACCCGCGCGGGCGAGCACCGAGTCGCGCACCGCCGTCGCCTCGCGATAGCCGAGCGTGAGCCGCTCGGTCATCCGCGCGTCGGCGTCGAGCACACCACACATCGGCGCCCCGTCCAGGCTTCGCGCCAGGTACAACAGCCCCGCGCACTCGGCCGCGATCGGCCCACCACGCGCCGCGAGAGCCACCACGTCGGCGCGCAGCGACGCGTTCGCCGACAACTCGGCCGCGTACACCTCGGGGAACCCGCCACCCACGACCAACCCCGCCGTACCCGCCGGCAGCCGCTCGTCACGCAGCGGATCCACCGTGACCACCTCGGCGCCCGCCGCCGTCAGCAACTCGGCGGTCTCCGCGTAGGCGAACGTGAACGCCGACCCACCCGCGATCGCGATCCGCGGCCGACCCCCGACCGGGTCCGTCTCGCAACGCGCCTTCGCACCCGCCTCGGAGCCCGCGACGTCCGACCCCACGGCGGTCTCCCGCACCGGATCCCACACCGCGTCCGTCAGCGGCCCCGCACTCGCGGCGAGCCGCCGTACCGCCGCCAGATCCACGCTGCGCGCGATCAGTTCGCCCAGCGCCGCGACCGTACGCACCGCGTCCGCGTGCCGCTCGGCCACCGGAACCAGTCCCAGATGCCGCGCGGGTTTGGCGATCGCGTCGTGCCGGCGCAGCACGCCGAGCACGGGCATGCCGATCTCGTCGAGCGCCTCGCGCAGCATCACCTCGTGCCGGTCGGGGCCGACCCGGTTGAGGATCACCCCGGCCACCCCGACCCCGGGCTCGAACGCCGCGAAGCCGCGCACCAGCGCCGCCACCGAACGGCTCTGCGCCCGCGCGTCGACGACCAGGATCACCGGCGCCGCGAGCAACCGGGCCACATGCGCGGTGGACGCGTAGCCGCCGCGCCCGGCCGCGCCGTCGAACATGCCCATGACACCCTCGACGATCGCGAGGTCCGCGCCGCGGGCGCCGTGCGCGAACAGCGGGCCGATCCGCTCCTCGCCGACCAGGAACGGATCGAGATTGCGCCCGGGCCGACCGGCGGCGAGCGCGTGATAGCCGGGGTCGATGTAGTCCGGGCCGACCTTGTGCGGCGACACCGTGTCCCCGCGCTCGGTGAACGCCGCGATCAGACCGGTGGCAACGGTGGTCTTGCCGTGCCCGGACGCGGGCGCCGCGATCACCACGCGCGGCAGTGCCCGACCACTCACCACTCGATACCTCGCTGTCCCTTCTGGCCCGCGTCCATCGGGTGCTTGACCTTGGTCATCTCGGTCACCAGGTCGGCCGCCTCGATCAGGCGCGGATCGGCGTCGCGCCCGGTGATCACCACGTGCTGGGTGCCGGGCCGATCCCGCAGCACCGCGACGACCTCGTCCACGTCGACCCAGCCCCACTTCATCGGGTAGGTGAACTCGTCGAGCACGTACACCCCGTAGGTCTGCGCGGCGAGGTCCCGCTTGATCTGCTCCCACCCCTGCCGGGCCGCCTCGGCGTGGTCCTCCTGGGTCCCCTCGCGCTGGATCCAGGACCATCCCTCGCCCATCTTGTGCCACGTGACCGGGCCGCCTTCCCCGGTCTCGTCGTGCACCCGGCCCAGCGTGCGCAGCACGCTCTCCTCGCCGACCTTCCACTTCGCCGACTTCACGAACTGGAACACCCCGACGGCCCATCCCTGGTTCCAACCGCGCAACGCCAGCCCGAACGCGGCGGTGGACTTGCCCTTGCCGGCCCCCGTATGCACGACGACCAGCGCCCGATTGCGCCGCTGACGAGTCGTCAGCCCATCGTCGGGCACCTGCGTGGGAACGCCTTGCGGCATGGTGGTCTCCCCTTTTCGATTCGATCCGAGATACCGGACACGACACGCCGACAACCAGCCACGCCCACCGCCGAACCAGCCGACGTGACGCGCGGCGACAACCCTGCCTCCGCCCCTGCGAGGGCGGGCACGCGAACACCTACGGGACGCGCGAACACCCGCGAGCCGCCCGGACCCAAGTACCGCTCACCCGAACGCCCGCCCCCCACGAGCGACACCGAGCACGCGCCCGACGCCGAACCGACGCCGGACCAAAGCCCTCGCCGCACGCGCCCGGACGACGCAACACGCCGACCACGCCCGCCCCGCCCCGAAAGCCCCTGCCCGCCCAACTCCTCAAGCCACCGTGCGCACGTCCCGCACCAGCGTGGCCAGGCCGTCCGCCGCGAGCTCGTCGAGCGTCACGACCGGACCGCCCAGGTCCGCGGCCAGCCGCGACGCGAGGCCCAGCCGGACCGGCCCGCTCTCGCAGTCCACGACCAGGGTGGCCACGCCCGTCGCGGCAAGCAGTCGGGCACTGCGACGGCTCTCCCCCAGGGCGTCCTTGCCTCCCGTGGCACGGCCGTCGGTGACCACGACCACCAGCGGGCGCCGCAACGGGTCGCGCAGCCGCTCCACCCGCAACGTCTCGTGCGCGCGCAGCAGTCCCGCGCCCACCGGGGTACGCCCACCCGTGGGCAGCGCACCGAGCCGGGCCGCGCCGACCTCCACCGACGACGTGGGCGGCAGCACGAGCGCGGCCCCCGCACCCCGGAAGGTGACCAGGCCGACCTTGTCCCGCCGCTGATAGGCGTCCAGGAGCAGCGACAACACCGCGCCCTTGACCGCCCGCATGCGCTTGCGCGCCGCCATCGACCCGGACGCGTCCACCACGAACAGCACCAGGTTGCCCTCGCGGCCCTCCCGGACCGCCTCCCGCAAGTCCTCACGCCGCAACAACAGCCCGGCCCCCACTCGACCGCGCGCGTGCTGATGCAGCGCCGCGGCGCGCACCGTCGCCGCCACGTGCAGTCGGGTCACCCGCCCCGCGGCGACCTGCGACCCGGTGGTCCGGCCACCGGCCGTACGCG
>NZ_WWJX01001345.1 GCF_009865215.1 Streptomyces sp. SID3343
GACACCCCCGTGGTCGGCGACTGGGACGGCAACCACACCACCACCCCCGGAGTCGTCAAGTCCTGATCCGACCGAACGCAGTGCGGGTCCCGGGTCGCCGACACCGTCGGTGACCCGGGACCCGCACGTGACCTCGGCCCGCACGAGTTTGTGGTGCTTGCGAAGGTCGACGTCGGGACCGCGTCCGAACCCGAACCTGGAGACATCGTGAGGTTCAGAACGATTCTGGTGATGATCGCGGCGCTGTGTGCGGCGCTGCTCACGCCGATGGGCGCGGCGACCGCGGCTACGGCCGCGGGTCCGCCCGCGACATTGCGGTTTCTCGAATACAACATCTGCGGCGCGTATTACACGTGCACCACCGATCCGACGGGCATGACCGGCGAGGTCACCCGGCGCGTCGCGAAGATCGAAGCCGAGGTGGTCGCCGCCCAACCCGACGTGGTCTTCCTCAACGAAGTGTGCAGTACGCAGTTCGAGGTGTTGCTCGACAAGCTCGCCGCGCGTGGCTATCGGGGCGAGTTCCGCGCGTTGCAGGACGGCTACTTCAGATGCCGTCTGCACAACGAGGAGACGGGGGATTCGGGTCCCGCGTGGGGAACCCGAAGCGAAGGTGTGGCGGTCCTGGTCAAGGGACCGATCAGCGGCAGTGACTTCCACAACCTGAGCGAGCCCGGCACACCCGACGAGCAGGCGGGCATGGTGTGTGCCAACACCACGCTCCGGTCGCGCCCGCTGCGCGCGTGCGGCGCGCATACCCACCCGACCGGGGCCGGGCCGGGCGAGAACCGCAAGTTGGCCGCCACGGTGAACCCGTGGGTGGCCGCCGGCATCCCGGTGGTCGTCGGCGGCGACCTGAACTTCCGGCCGAACGACCCGAGCATGAGCGGGATGTACTCGCACACCGGCGGCACCGGAAGGTTCGTCGAGATCGACGACACCGACAAGGCCCGTTTCGGATCGACGTGCCCCCAGACCGCCGCGCGGTGTCGCAGTGGCGAGGTCACGTACGAGACCGCGGCGCCCGCCGAGCGCGACAAGCTGGACTACGTTTTCCTGAGCGCCCCGCACTTCGTCGACTACTCGGCGACCGTCGTGGGCCACGACCCGGACGTGACGGATCACGACGTGTTGCTCGGCGAGGCGTCGTGGAACCCGAACACCGCCCCGGGCGCCTACCCGGTCACGGCTCCCCGCGACTTCAACCACAGCGGCCTCAGCGACGTCGGCATCCTCTACGACGACGAGGCGAGCCGCAGTTCGCTGTGGGCCGCCTTCGGTGGCGGGACCTCGTTCGACGCGCCGATCAAGGCGTGGGACAGCGGCGCCGGCAACTTCAACTGGAACCGCGCGAAGCCGATCTCCGGCGACTTCGACGGCGACGGTACGAGCGACGTGGCCATGATGTACAACGACGACGACGCGCGCAGTTCCATGTGGTTGGCGTACGGCAACGGCAAGACCTTCCAACCTCCGATCAAGGCATGGGACAGCGGCGCGGGAAACTTCGACTGGGACAGGACGCAGATCACCGCAGGCGACTACAACGGTGACGGCAGGTCCGACATCGCCCTCCTGTACGGCTACTCCACCACCCACAGCGCGATCTTCACTCTCGACGGCACGGCGACCGGCCTCACCGGCACGACCAGGACGTGGGACAGCGGCACGACGCCCATCGATGCCGGCCGGGTCTCACTCACGTCGGGCGACTTCACCGGCGACGGCAAGGCCGACCTCGGCCTGGTGCACGGCTACGACGGCAGCCGCGTCGTCGTGTACCGGCTGACCGCCACGGGTACCTCGTTCACCGGTCCCGACCAGGTCTGGGACAGCGGAGCCGGCGCCTGGAATCCTGCCCGTGTCAAGGTCGCCTCCGGCGACTTCACCGGCGACGGCAGGGCCGACATCGGCCTGTTGTACAACTACGACGACAGCCGCACCGGGCTTTTCACCATGACGGGCACCGGCACCGGAACCGGCTTCACCGCTCCGCAGCCGGTGTGGGACAGCGGCGTCGGTGGCTTCGACTGGAACCGCGTCAAGCTCACCTCGGGTGACTTCACCGGCGACGGCAGGACGGACCTCGCGATGTTCTACGACGAGGGCGCGAGCACGTCCTCGCTGTGGATCCAGGCGAGCACGGGCGCGGGCTTCGCCCCGCCCGCGAAGGCCTGGTTCAGCGGCGTGGGCAACTTCAACTGGAACAAGGTCAAGCCGACCTGATCGCGCCGGGTCGCAGCGCGGAAGTGGTCCCGGAATCGTCGGAAGCCGAACAGGTCGGCCCGATCCGTCGGCTCCGGGACCATGCGGGCCGCACCCGGGCGGAACAGCGACCTGCGTGAGCGGCCCGGTTGTCGATCACGATCTGTCCGAGCCCTCCGGAGCAGGAGCCTCGGAGTGTCACCCGAAATGTCGTTCCAAGACGGTGGCCACGCCGTGTTCGTCGTTGGACGTGGTGTGTCGTGGCACCGCGGCGAGGACGTCCGGGTGTGCGTTGGCCACGGCGTAGCCGGCGCCTGCCCATCGGAGGACGTCGAGGTCGTTGGGCATGTCGCCGAACGCGACGACTTCGGCCGCGGTGATCGCGCGGTCGCGGCAATGAGTCGCCAGGGCAGCCGCCTTGGTCACTCCGGGTGCGCTGATCTCCAGCAGACCCGTGCCTCCCGAGTGGGTGAACCGGGCGAGCGCACCGGCCGCCTCGCGCGCGGCCGTGAGCATGGCGTCGGCGTCGAATCGCGTCGATCGGGCGAGGAGTTTCACGATCGGTACGTCGGCCGACCACAACTCCTCGACGCCGCTCACGGCGAACTGCGCGCTTGCGTCCTCCGGCATGGGCACCCGGAATCCCGGCGTGAAGACCACCTTGTGCCCCGTCTCGATCGCGAACTCGACGCCGGGCAGCAGCACGGACAGGGTCCGTGCCGTTCGGCGCGCGGATTCGACCGGCAGCGTACGGGCGGTGAGCACGGTCCGGGACGTGATGTCGTAGACGAGCGCCCCGTTGCTGCACAGCGCCGTGCCCGACAGGCCGAACCGCTCGGCGAGCGCGTCGACGAAACGGGGCGGTCGGGCGGTGACCAGCACCACTTCGGCCCCGGCATCGGCAACCCGCCCGAGAGCCCGCAGCGTTCGTGGCGACAACGTGCCGTCCCCGCACAGCAACGTGCCGTCGAGGTCGGTGGCGACGAGTCGGATCACGGCGGCAGCGTACCCGACGACCACGCTCCGTCCGCCTCGATTCTTCGCCCCTCCCCGCTCGGACGGTCTGCAGGTCTGGGCGCCGGGGTGGGGGCTCACGGCTTGGGGAGTTTTTCGACCAGCGCGGTTCCCAGCTCGCCGGCCATCGCGCAGAGCCACTCCTCGGATTCGGGTGCGTACACCTCGATCTGCACGAGCTCCACGACGGGGTGGACCGGGGTGTTCGGGTACGTGCGATGCACGACGCGGGCGGTGCACTTGTTCTTGTCCGATCCTCCCGGGGCCACGAACGCCTGCCGGCCGGCCAGCCGCCTCGGTCGGCCGGCCTCGGGGCCCAGCGGCTCCCGTTGGTAGAACCGCAGGATGACGGCCGCCTTGCCGAAGGTGCTGTGCCAACGGCATTTCCAGTCGCCGAAACCGGGAGTCGGCCGCTGAGTGTCGAGCCCGGGCACCCGGGTGAGCGCGGACGGATCCAGCATGGCGCATGCGTCCTCGCGGATCAGCGACGCGTCTCTCGGTGCGGACGAGCGTCGCGGGATCGGACCGCGACCGACCACGCCGACCGCGTGATAGGCCACCGCGTCGGCCATGTCGCACAGATCGGGCGACGCGTCGGCGAGCTTCGTGGTCGTCACCTTGACCACGTAGCCGTCGGGGAGGCGAAGAATGCGGTGGCACTCGTTGTCCTCGACGGGGCTCTCGATCAGCGTGATGTCGCCGATGCGGCGGGTACGCAGTTGTGCGCCCAACTCCTGTGAACCCTCCATGAACGAGAGTTCCGCGTCGGCGACCCGCTGCCCGTTCCCCGTGTGTACGAGCAGGTCGCATCGCCGAAACCCGCCCAGGGCCGCGTCCAGCCTGATGTCGCCGAAGCGTGCCAGGGACGCCGGATCGACCAGCGCGCACGGGTCGGCCGTACGCTCGTCACCGACGAGCATCGCGCGAGATCCGGCCGGTACGGTCGCCGGCTCCCGCGCGCGCCCCGGCTCGACGACGGACGACCACACCAGAATCCCCGCCGTCACCGCGGCCGTTGCACCGAGGGCGATCGGCCATGCTCGGCTCGGCCGTCTCGGCCCTGGCAGGTGACGGCGCAGCGTCGAGACGAGCCGGCGCATCCTCCTCGGCTGCGCTGCGGCGTCCCGGTCCTCGTCCTTGTTCCGGTCCTTGTCCTCGTCCCCGTCCCGGGACGGCGCGCCCGAGTCGCCCGGCGGTCGCGCGACGAGCGGGTGCCCGGAGACGGAGCGGGAGCGGGAGTCGGAGCGGGAGCGGGAGTCGGCGCCGGAGACGAGCCCCCACCCGGCTCCGAGCCCGGGTTGCGCGCCCGGCGCC
>NZ_WWJX01001346.1 GCF_009865215.1 Streptomyces sp. SID3343
ACCGACGCGCCCCCACCCGCCCCTCACCCCCGATAGCCCCGCTTCACGGCCTCCCACCGCGCCGCCTGATCGCCCGTCAGCCGCCCCCGCAGCTCGGCGAGTTTGAGCAGGTTCGCCTCGGCGTCGGCGGTGAGGGTCTGCGCCTCCGCGAGGTAGTGGTCGTCCACGAGCGTCTCGATCTCGGCCTCGTTCATCACCGGCACGATGCGCTCGGCGAGCCGGTTGGTGTCCCGATACGAGCCCTGCAGCCGAAACGGCGGCTCGGTGCGCGAGCCGTCGGTCTGCCCGGCGGAGAGGATGTACGCGCGGTTGACCGCGAGCACCGTCTCGCGCACGTGGAGCAGGCTGCGCAACACGGCCAGGATCCGGTCCAGTTCGGCCGCCGGATACGGGTGCGCGAGCCGGTCCGCGCGCGCGGTGCGGTCGCCGCGCGCGAGCCGCACCAGCAGATCGACGTCCGCGCGGTCGCGCGTGGCGACCGGCGCGAGGACCGGGTTGGCGGTCAGCGCGTTCTCGATGTGGCTCAGCGCGAACAACTCCTCCTTGCCGCCCAGGACATCGCCGAGATTCCACACGTCGGCGCGGTTGGCGAGCATGTCGGGGATGTGGAATCGCTGCCCCGACTCGGTGTACGGGTTGCCGGCCATGCACATCGCGAACCGCTTGCCCCGCAGGTCGTACGAGCGGGCCTCGCCGTCCCACACACCCTCCATGCGGCGCTGCGCGTCGCACAGCGAGATGAACTTCTCCAACAGCTCGGGCGAGACGTGCTGGATGTCGTCGAGATGCAGGAGCACGTTGTTGCCCAGCTCCAACGCGAAACCGATCTTCTCCACCTCCCGCCGGGCGGCGGCGTCCGGTGCGGCGGCGGGGTCGAGCGAGCGCGTGCCGGACCCGAGCGCGGGACCGTCGATCTTGACGAACACCAGGCCGAGCCTGGCCGCGACGTATTCCATCAGCGTGGTCTTGCCGTAGCCGGGCGGCGACAACAACAGCAACAAACCCTGACTGTCGGTGCGGCGTTCGTCGCCGGCCGCGCCGAGCTGCTTGGCGAGGTTGTCGCCGATCAACGGGAGGTAGACCTCGTCGATGAGCCGGTTGCGCACGAACGCCGACATCACCTCGGGAACGTACGTCTCCAACCGAAGCCGAGCCCGCTCGGCGGCGAGCAACTGCGCCCGCCGCTGCTCGTACGCGCGGTACGCGGGCACCCGAGTACGCCGGAACTCGGCCGTACGCGACAGGAATTCGTCCAATCGCACAGTCAGCGACCCGCCGTTCGCGAGCCGCGGATGGGTGCCGAGCAGGCCGGTCACCGACGCCTCGATCGGCGCGGTCACATCGCGCCGATCGAGCGCGGCACCGCACACCTCGATCGCCACCGCCTCCGGCAGCTCACGAGCCGTGGCGCTCTCGCTCGCCTGGACATAGGCGCCCATCCACGCGTCGGCGAGTTGCCGCCGCGCGGCCAGATCGTCGGCCAGCCGGCGCAGATCCTCGGCGAAGTCCTTCGCGGCGGGCGAACCGTCGCCACCGAGCGACTCGCGAAAGCCCGCCAGCAGCGCCCGCGCGCCCGTACTGGTGGTGAAACGCGGCCCACCGGCTGCCAGTTCCTCGAACAGGTACGCCCCCACCGCGTCGTCGGCACCGGGCCCCGGAGTCGACCCGGCCGAGAACTCGTGCGCCCGCTCGCCCAGTTCCCGCGCCAGCTCGCCGATCGCCGGCACCGGCCCGTAGGTCTCCCGGGCCCGGGCCAACGATTGCGCGCGGGTGGTCCACGGCCCGCGCTGCTCCGGTGGCGGTCTGAACGCCCAGAACAACTGCGCCGCCGCGCGCACGCTCGGCTCGAACCGCAGCAGGCCGGCGCCCGCGCGCAGCCG
>NZ_WWJX01001347.1 GCF_009865215.1 Streptomyces sp. SID3343
GGGAACACCTGTACTCCTACGAGGCCGTGCGCTCCGGCACCGCCGAGGGCCAGTACAACGGCTCGGTGACCATCGGCACCAAGTCCGGCCTGTTCGGGTACGAGATGACCGACACCGCTCGCGGCAACCATCGCACCTACAACATGCGACACGCCACGTCCGGCCAGGGGGCCCTGTTCACCGACCCGGACGACCACTGGGGCAACGGCTCGCAGAGCAACGACCAGACCGCAGGGGTCGACGTCCACTACGGCGCGGCCATGACCTGGGACTACTTCAAGGACGTCCACGGCCGCGTCGGAATCCGCGGCGACGGGGCCGCGGCCTACAGCCGGGTCCACGCCGGCAACAACCTCAAGAATGCCTTCTGGCAGGACGACTGCTTCTGCATGACGTACGGCGACGGTGCGGGCAATGCCAAACCGCTGACCGAACTGGACGTGGCCGGACACGAGATGACCCACGGCGTCACGTCGGCGACCGCCGGTCTGCGGTACGCCCGCGAGTCCGGTGGGCTCAACGAGGCCACCAGTGACATCTTCGGCAGCGCGGTCGCCTTCCACGCGAACAACGCCAAGGACCGGCCGAGTTACCTCATGGGCAGGCTCATCGACTACCGAGGCGACGGCACCCCGCTGCGCCGACTGGACCGCCCGTCCAGTGACGGACGCTCCCCGGACTACTGGTACGACGGCATCGCCGACATCGACGTGCACTACTCCTCGGGACCGGCGAACCACTTCTACTACCTGCTCGCCGAGGGCAGTGGAGCCAAGACCATCAACGGCATCGCGTACGACAGTCCGACCTACGACGGCAAGCCCGTCCCCGGAATCGGCCGCGCGAAGGCCGAACGGATCTGGTACCGGGCCCTCACCACGTACATGACCTCCACCACCGACTACGCGGGCGCCCGCCGGGCCACCCTCTCGGCCGCCGGCGACCTCTACGACGCCGACACCGTCGCGGTGGTCGCCGCCACGTGGGAGGCGATCAACGTACGCGGCTGACCCGACCACCGACCGACCCACCACCGACCCACCCACCGATCACCGGCTCAGCCGGGAGGCGGGACCGGCACCTCCGCCCCCGGTCCGGCCTCCGGGCCGAGCCGCCTCCGCGCCGCGAGCGAACACGCCGCACGGCACGCCCCGTTCACACCACACCGCACCGTTCCGCCGGTCGTCCCCCCGCACCCGGCCCGATACTGCTCAAATGAGCGGGACCGACAGGTGAAACGAGCAGGACCGACAGGGCGCGGCGGCGCGGCCCGATCCGGAGGCCGCCGCTCCCCCGGACCACCAGGGAGCGATCCGTGACCGCCCACCCCCAGCCGCCGCGCTCCACCGCAACCGCCACACGCGCCGCCCGAGCCCCCGGCGGGTGGCCCGTGGTCGGCCATCTCCCGCACCTGCTCCGCGCGCCGTTGAGCTTCCTGGGCTCGCTGCCCGCGCACGGCGACCTGGTCGAGATTCGGCTCGGCCCCCGCCCCGCGTTCGTGCTGTGTCACCCCGAACTCGCGAAGCAGGTCATGGCGGACGGCCGTACCTTCGACCGGATCGGTCCGCTCTACGAAGGCTCGCGCGCGGCCCTGGGCAACGGTCTGGCGACCTGCCCGCACGCCGACCACCGTCGCCAACGCCTGCTCATGCAACCCGCGTTTCGTGCCGAGCACTTGGCCGGCTACGCCGATGTCATGCGCGCGGGTATCGCCACCGTCGTGGACCGCTGGCAGCCGGGCGCGGTCGTCGACATCGTGGACGAGATGTTCGCACTCACCACGACGGTCGCCGTGCGCACCCTCTTCGGCTCCGACGTGGACGACCACGACATCGGCGAACTTCGCGACAGCCTCGACACCTTCCTCCGGGGCGTGTATGTGCGGGCGCTGCTCCCCGCCGTCGACAGCGTGCCCACTCCGAACAGCCGCCGCTACGCACGCGCGTTGGCCACCTGGCGCACCCACGTGACCCGTATCGTCGCCGACCGCCGCGCCGGCGGCGCGGATCAAGCCGAGCGCACCGACGGCCACGATCTGCTCTCGCGCCTGATCGCCGCTCGCGACGACGACGGCGGGGCGATGACGGAACGGGAACTACACGACCAGGTCGCCGTGTTGATCCTGGCCGGCGCCGAGACGACCTCCTCCACGCTCGCCTGGACCCTGCACCTCGTCGCGAACCACCCCGACGCGGAACGGGCCCTGCACGCCGAGGTCGATGCCGTACTCGACGGCGGCATCGCCACCCTGGACGACGTGCCCCGCCTGCCGTGGACGACAAAGGTGATCCGCGAATCCCTGCGCCTGTACCCGCCGGCGTGGGTCCTGCCGCGCACCACCACGCGCGATGTCGACCTCGCGGGCCGTCGGGTGCGGGCCGGCAGCACGATCGTCTTCAGCCCGTACATCCTGCACCGCCATCCCGGCTTCCACGACGACCCGGACCGCTTCCGCCCGGAGCGCCACAGCACCGGCGTCGGCGACAGCGACCGCTCCGCCCCGGACCCGTGGTCGCGCAGCTCGTTCGTCCCCTTCGGCAGTGGCCCCAACAAGTGCATCGGCGACACCTTCGCCCTGACCGAGACCACCCTCGCCCTGGCCTCCATCGCCGCCCGCTGGCGCCTGCGGCCGGCCGACAGCAGGCCGGTCCGCCCCGTCCCACGCAGCGTCCTCACCCCGAGCCGCCTCCGCATGCGCCCGACTCCCCGCCACGCACACCCACCCGCGGCCGATGCCTGAGCGAACCCGGGACCGAAGCGAGCCCGGGACCGAGCGGAAGGACGGTCTCACGGACGGCGTGAGGGCCGAGGGAATACCGCGGCCGCCCGCCGGGGGTCGGTGAACGACGGGTCGCGGTCGGGGGCGCGCCACCGTCCGGGTGACAATGCCCCTTTGGTCCCGTACGCGGTGCTATCTCTGATGCGGGTCGGTCGGGCGCGTGCGGCATGTCGTGCCGAGTCCGACGGCCTCGGCGTG
>NZ_WWJX01001348.1 GCF_009865215.1 Streptomyces sp. SID3343
CACCGCAGCGCACACGGCACGGCACACCGCAGCGCACACGGCGCGACGCACCGCAGCGCACACGGCGCGACACACCGCAGCACACAACGCACCTCACAACGGAGCCACCCTCATGAGTACCCGACTCGTCCTGCTCGGCACGGCCGGCGGCCCCATGCCGAGCGTTCAGCGCGCCGGCATCGCCCAGGCGCTGGTCGTCGACGACGCGGTCTACCTGATCGACGCCGGCAACGGCGTCGCGCGCCGCATGCGGCAGGCGGGCCTGTCCTTCGGCGACCTGAAAGCGGTCTTCCTCACTCACCACCACTCCGACCACACCGCGGACCTCGGCACGCTCTTCCTGCTCGGCTGGGGAGGACTGAGCGCCCCGGTGGACGTGATCGGGCCGCCGCCGCTCGGCTCGCTGATCGACCACTGGTTCAGCGCGTACGACTACGACATCCGCTCCCGCCACGAGATCGACGGTCGCCCGGCGCTGCGCCCCTTCGTTCGTGAGCGCGAGATCGTCGACGCCGGCGTGATCTACGAGGACGACCGGGTCCGCGTCACCACCGCACTCGTGCAACACCCCCCGGTTCGCCCGTCGTTCGCGTTCCGCTTCGACACCGCGGACGGTTCCGTGGTGATCTCCGGTGACACCGCGCGCTGCGCCGCGTTGTCCGAACTCGCCCGCGGCGCCGACATCCTCGTTCACGAGGCGATCCACGCACCGAGCCTGGCCGCGCTGTCGGACGTCAGCGGCGGCACCATCTCCACCGAGGAACTCATGTCGTGCCACACGTCGCCGGACGACGCGGGCGCGATCGCCGCCGAGGCCGGTGTGCGCACGCTCGTCCTCACCCACCTGGTTCCGCCGGACCATCCGGGCGACGAGGTGTGGGAAGCGGAGGCCCGAAAGGAGTTCGGCGGCCGGATCGTGGTCGGCCGCGATCTCGCCGTTCTCGACCTCGGCCCGGTCGCGGGGAGCCGTCCGTGACCGCCGACCCGACCGCCGACCTGGTGCTGTACAACGGCCACGTGTTCACCGGCGACCCCGGCCGCCCACGTGCCGACGCGGTCGCCGTCGGGAACGGTCGCATCCTCGCCGTGGGCTCCGTCGCCGAGGTCCGGGAGCACGCCGGCGCCGCCACGGAAACGGTCGACCTGTCCGGGCGCATGGCGCTCCCGGGTTTCCAGGACGCGCACATCCATCCCGTGCAAGGTGGGCTCGAACGGCTTCGCTGCGACTTGACCGGCGAACACACCGCCGGCGCGACCCTGACCAAGGTGGCGGAATACGGCGCGGCCAACCCCGACCTGCCGTGGGTCCTCGGCGGCGGCTGGTCGATGGAGGCGTTCCCCGGCGGAAACCCGTCCGGGACCCTCCTGGACACGGTGGTCCCCGACCGGCCGGCATACCTGCTCAACCGTGACCACCACGCGGCGTGGGTGAACGGCAAGGCGCTCGAACTCGCCGGGATCACGCGCGACACACCGGACCCGGCGGACGGCCGCATCGAGCGCACCGCCGCCGGCGACCCCGCCGGAGTCCTGCACGAAGGCGCGATGGCGCTGGTGGAACGGCACGTCCCGGCGGCGTCCGCCGACGAGTTGACCACGGCCCTGCTCGCCGCCCAGGAGTACCTGCATTCGCTCGGCGTCACCGCCTGGCAGGACGCGCTCATCGGGACCTACGCCGGAGTCCCCGACGCGTTCGAAACCTATCTGGCCGCCGCCGAGTCCGGGCGGCTGACCGCGCGCGTGGCGGCGGCCCTGTGGTGGGACCGGTCCCGCGGCCGGGAGCAGATCGCCGAACTCGCCGCGCGGCGTGACCGCTCGCGGATCGGGCGCTTTCGGGCCGAGACCGTCAAGGTCATGCAGGACGGCGTCGCGGAGAACTTCACCGCGGCGATGTCCGAGCCCTACCTCGACCGTTGCGGCTGCCGGAGCGCGAACCTGGGCCATTCGTACCTGGAACCGGCGGCGCTGAACGCGGCGTTCGCGGCGTTGGCCGACGTCGGTTTCCAAATCCACGTGCACGCGATCGGTGACCGGGCGGTCCGCGAGACCCTCGACGCCTTCGCGCACGCACGCACGGTCCACGGCCACACCGACCTGCGCCACCACATCGCGCACCTCCAGGTCGTGCACACCGAGGATCTGCCCCGCTTCGCGGACCTCGACGTCACCGCCACCGTCCAGCCGCTGTGGGCCTGCCACGAGCCGCAGATGGACACCCTCACCATCCCCTTCCTGGGCGCCGAACGCGCCGCGAGGCAGTATCCGTTCGCCGGGCTGGCCGCCGCTGGCGCGCGGCTGGCGGCCGGCTCCGACTGGCCGGTGTCCAGCCCCGATCCGATGCTGGGCATCCATGTCGCCGTCAACCGCGTCGCGCCCGGGGCGACGGCCGAGCCGCTGATCCCCGAACAGCGGATCACTCTCGGCGCTGCGCTGCGCGCCTACACGGCGGGTTCCGCATATGTGAACCACCGTGACGACACCGGCGTGCTGCGTCCCGGGGCACTCGCCGACATCGCCGTCCTGAACCGGGACCCCTTCGAAGGCCCGGTGGACGACATCGCCTCGACGACGGTCGATGCCACGTTCGTCGGTGGCCGGTGCGTCTGGGACCGTACGCGGTAGACCGCGGCCGCGGTGGTGCCGACCACCAACGCGGCGGCGGCACGCCGATGGGCCGCGCTCTCGACCGGAGCGCGGCCCATCGGTGTGCCGCCGGTGAGCCGAAGGAAGCCGGGAACGACATCGTGCCGCCGGTAAGCCACAGAAGCCGGGAACCACATCGTGCGCCGGTGAGCCGCGGGAAGCCGGGAACGACGTCGTGCCGCCACCGGATCGCGGTGGCGGCACGACAGGGAACGCACGGCGCCCAGGATCGGCAAACGACGCCGTGCGCCGTCCGGGGGTCCTCCTGCGTCACAGCCAGGGAGGGAGCGGCGGGAGGTCCAGGGCGGCGGGATCGGTACGGCCCAGCAGCCAGCCCAGCAGGTCCGCCGCGGGCCGATCGGCCACGACCTGCGCGGCACCCTGGCGTGGGCCGACGGCCCAGCCTTCGTCCCAGGCGCGATCACGGGGCGCGAGCCGAACCGCGGGGGCGTCCGCCCGATCGCGGAAGGACTCCACCGCGTCGCGGGCGAGCGCGTCCACGAGGGCGGCG
>NZ_WWJX01001349.1 GCF_009865215.1 Streptomyces sp. SID3343
CGGTGACCGCGGCGGCCGGCCTGGTCGGCTACGGCGTCTCGCGGGCCGACGGCCACGGATGGACCTCGGTGGGCGTGCTCGGGACCCTGCTCGCGGCGGCGCTGTGCGCGGGCGTGTTCGTCCTGGTCGAGCGCGCCGCCGCGCATCCCCTCGTGCCGCGGAGCCTGTGGCGGCTGCCCGCCCTGCGGGTCGGCAACCTGGTGATGGTCCTCATGGGCGCGACGATGACGGCCGCGTTGTTCTTCGTCTCGCTCTACCTCCAACAGATCCTCGGCTACAGCGCGCTGCGCGCGGGGACCGCGATGCTGCCGATGACGGTCGCGCTGATCGCCGGCGGGCTGGCCGCGCGCAAGCTGATCAGCACGTTCGGCCCGCGCCCGTTGCTGGTGTCCGGATCCCTGACCACGACCGTGGGCCTGTTGGTGCTGGCGTGGCTGCCGGCCGACGGCGGCTTCCCGTGGCGCTTCGTACTCGCGTCGGTGATAGCCGGCGCGGGGATCAGCCTGATGCTGCTGCCGGTCACGGTAAGCGCGACTGCGGGCGTCGCCGCACCGGACGCGGGCGCCGCGTCCGGCCTGCTCAACACCTCCCGCCAACTCGGCGGCGCGGTCGGCCTCGCCGTCCTGGTCACCGTCGCCGCGGCGGGTTCACCGAACACGCCGGCGGACGTCCTGCACGGCTACCACGCGGCCTTCGCCGTCGACGCCGCCTTGGTCCTGCTCGTGGTGCCGCTGGCGTTCCTGCTGCCCCGCCGGATTTGAGCGGGGGGCTCGGCGTGCGTTTGCGGGTGGGCGGGTGGTGGTTCCCACCCGCCCACCCGTGCTGTTCGGATCGATGGCTGAGGTTTCAGGGCGCCGGCGACGCCGAATCGGCCTGGTGGCCCGGTCCCACGTTTACCGCTGACCCTTGGCGCCTACGCCTGCGACCGGTGGCCACTTGCCCGCCGGCGACATCGACCCGGCCTCGCGGGCCGGTCCGACGTGGCGGCTGACCCCTTGGTACCTGCGCCTGCGACCGGTGGTGGTGCACTTGCGGGTGAACCGGGTGCGCCCGCAGACGTACCGCCCTACTGGGCCGGCGACACCGAATCGGCCTCGGAACCGGGCCCCGCCAGCGGTTGATTCCTGATGCGTGTGCGTGAACCGTGGTTGCGTCTGCAGGCAGGTCGGGCGCCCCCGCAGGCGCGCTCGCACCCGCAACGCTCGTGCTCTCCAGGCACTGCCTTCGCGGACGGCACGAGCGCCCGCGGGCCCGTACCGCTTGCCCGCAGGATCGTGTCCCCCCGGCTCGCGGGCGCCCTCACGTTGCCGACACCGGCCCGGCCGCACGCGTGCCGGCGCCG
>NZ_WWJX01001350.1 GCF_009865215.1 Streptomyces sp. SID3343
CGCACACCGGGCAGAACCCCGGCCCATCGATCGGTGATCGCGGCGAGACGAGAGGCGTCCGGCGGGGTGCGGCCGAGGCCGATCGCGTAGCGCGCCGACTCCGGGCCGGCCTCGAACGGGCGGGGCCAGGCGTGCGCGTCGGGCGTACCGTGCTCCGCCAAGGCGGCGAGCAGGACGCGCACTCGACCGCGGAAGCGGCCCACGCACTGGTCCAACTCCTCGCCCCGGCCCGGCCGTACGGTCACGATCGCCCACGCGGCGTGCCGTCGGTGCAGCGCCGGCGCGGAGCGCAATTCGGGCCGGGGGTCGGCTCCGGTCTCAGCGGCCGCTTCCACGATCTCCCAGGCGCGGTAGAGCTCTCGGGTCAGCAGGTCCCGGCCGGCGGCGCCGATCTGCGCGGTGCACAGCCGGATCGGCGCGGTCGGCGTCACGATCGACACCGCCGCCGGTGTGCTCGGGACCGGGCCGGCGGATGGCCTCAGGGCGATCGGTTCGCGCCAGTTCCACGCGGCCCACGTGCCGAAGAAGTGTCGGAGCAGGTCGGCGTCGCCGACGTCGCGGGACTCCCGCACCGTGCGCGCCGCGAGGATCGCCCAGGCCAGGCCGGGCAGTCCGCCGAACGGCGCCGAGTCCAGGCCCCGCGCCTTCGCCCACACCTTGACCGCGCGGGCCAACTCGGCGAAGCGCGGATGCTCGTCGCCGACGGCCGCCCGGATCGCGGCCGCGTCGGTGACCGCGCTCAACGCCCTTGCCGCGGCCTCGCCCGCTTCGGCCCGGCGGGCCACCGCCTCGACCGGGGCCGTCGCACCGGTGGCCACCACGCTCAGGTCGACGCCCAGACTGTCGACACCCAGACCGTCGACACCCGGATCGCCGACGGTCAAGCGCACCCCCGGCACCCGCGCACCGGTGACCGGACGCACCCGGGTGCTACTCGGCAGCGCGGCCGTCACCCGCGCCCGCACCTCCGCGATGCCTACGGCATCCGGCAGCGCCGCCACCAGATCCAGGTCCGCGCCGGCCGGCGCGCAGCCCATCCGCCGTGAGCCGACCACGTGGACGACGCCTTCGGGAAGCGCATTCGCGATGCTGCGGGCGAGGTGCCGGGCCCGGTCGTCGAGGGCTTCGGGCAAGGTGTCCGGTTCGGGCGCGCCGGGGTCGTCGACCCAGCGCAGTTCGCCCGTACCCAGCGCGATCCTCGCCCGCACCCGCATCGGCTCGTCGCCTCTGCGGGAGAGCAACACCACGTCGCCGACCCGGGCCGACACGGGGTCGAGTCGGGCCGCGCAGGCCGCCGCGACCCGCTGCGGATCCGGAACCCGGCCCAGGGTCAGATGCGGCGTAAAGCCTTCGGCGCGGCCCCGACAGTGGGGGAATCGCCGGGCCAGGGCCCGGCGCAGCAATGCCCACGGCGCCTCGTCGGCCGCCGCCGGGTCGAGCCAGACGGTGGCGTCCTCCCGGGTGCCGAACGTGTGTACGCCGTCCAGTCGGGCGGCGAACGGGGCGCACTCGGCCGCCGCCGCGGCCAGCAGCGGGGCGGCCCGCTCGAACGCGGACTCCGGGACGAAGCCGAACAGCAGATTGACGTGCGGCGGCCAACGGTCGATCTGCGGATCGTGCGCCCGGCGCAGTGCCTCGATCGCCGGCCACAACGCGCGCGGCGGCAGCCACGCCACCGCGGTACGGGTCGTCGGGTCGACGGCGAGCGATTCCACCCGCGCGGCCCCGACCGGGTCGAGGTCGACCTCCACCGCGAAGTGGTCCGACGCGTACAGCCCTTCGGGCGTGGGCGCGTCGCCGCGCAGGCTCGCCGCGAGCGCGCGCGGTCCACCCGGGCGGACGAGCACTCGGTCCAGCCGGCCGGCTCGCCCGGACCGCGAGGAGACCGCGGCCAACGGATTGGCCGACGGGTCGAACGTGGGGGTGCGGTCGTCGGGACCGCGCACGTCTGTCCAGGCGTCGTGCAGGCCGAGCGTATGGGCCGGTCCGTCGTGCTCCTCGTTGAAGTCCCCGACCAGGACCAGGTCACCGGGCACGCCCGCGAACCCCTCGGCGAGTCGGGCCAGTTCGGCCCGCCGCCGGTCGGCACCGCGATCCGAGTGGTCGCTGCTCAAGTGGGTGGTGGCCAGCACCAACGGGCCGCCGGCGGTCTCCACCGTGACGGCGGTGACCGCCTTGTGCGGGCCGAGTTCGTGCACGGCGGCCTCCCGTACCGGCAGTCGGCTGAGCAGCAGGAGCCCGTTGCGCTCGATGTCGTCGCCGGCCGGGTCGGTGCCCAGGGTGTACCCGGTCCGCACCCACGCGGCGTCGGTCAGCATCGTGAGCAGGGCCGGCTCGACCTCCTGCAGCGCGATGACGTCGGCATCGGCCCGCGCCAGGGCCGCGAGCAGCAGCGGCCGGCGGGCGGCGGTGTCGATACGGTCGCCGTCGTAGCGGTCCCACAGTGTGTTCCACGTCAGTACGCGCAGACGCGTCGGCGGCGGCGTCGACGCAGGGAACGCGCCGTCCACCGGGCGCCACCCGTCGGCCGGGTCCCACGCGTGCGGCGTACGCGCGGTGAAGAAGGGGGCCCGCAGCCGGCGCGGGGCCTGTGCCCGGCCGAGTCCCGACGCGCCCAGGCGGTCGACGCCCGTGGCGCGGTCCCAGACGAGTTCGCCGTCCGCCTCGACGAACAGCACCCGATGCCAC
>NZ_WWJX01001351.1 GCF_009865215.1 Streptomyces sp. SID3343
TGGACGTGGTCGGCCTCCCAGGTGTGGTTGCGCCATGTAAGGGGGGCGTTTGGCGAACACGTCCAGGGTGCGGGCGGTCTGGGGGCTGTAGCGGAGGCCGGCCCGCTCCCCGCGGTCAGATCTCCGGCGCAGTGGGCGTAGGAACGTCGACAGCCGCGGCAGGGGGTCCAGCAACGGAACCGCCGATGGCGGGGCGCCGTCCGGGAGCGGCATGCCACCCGACCCGGGGGCGGTGGCGAAGCGGGCGGTACGGACGGGCAATGGGACGTGCGGACGTTTAGGGGGTGCGCCGCAGTAGGGTGGGGCGGGTTGCCGTGAGGGGTGAAGGAGGCGGTCGTGGTGGGCGAGCAGAGCGTCGAGATGTCTGGGGACGTGCCGCTGTTTCCGATGCCGCCGGTGACGGAGCAGGCGCTGCGGGTGGCGGTGCTCTCGCTCGAGCCGGCCGCGGCCGTGCGCTTCGAACAGGAATTCCACGCCGCCTGGCAGGAAGCGGTCCAAACGGACAGCACCGTGCCCATGCACACGTTCCTGCGGCGCTGGGCGGTGTTCGTCGCGCTACGGCGTGTGCCCGCCCGCGCGAGTCGGCTGCGCGAGCTCGAGCAGGCGATCGCGAACGCCGATACCCTTGCTGCCGCCCGGCCCGCCGCCGCCGAGATCGCGGCCATGTTGGACGAGGCCGCCCGCGAAGCCGCGGCGTGAGCGACTGGACCTGGGAGTACGAACCCGACGCCGACCACGTCGTCGGTGGCCTGACGCCTCGGGTTCGCGCCGACGTCGACGCCTTGGCGCAGCGTTTGGCCGACGCGGCCGCGGTGCGATACCTCGGCGACCCCTCCGAGCACGATTCCGGCGTGTCGGGGATCCGTGATCACGCCGAGGGGCGCCTGATCGTCTGGTACATGGAACACCGCCGCCTCGCGATTCTGCTCGTGCTCCGCGTCCAACACTGGCCGGACCCCGAAACGGGTTGACGCGCGGCGAGACGAACCTCGCGCGCCGTGCACCCTTTCGGCGGCGCAATCCCCTTCGTCAGGACGACTCGATACGCGCCGGCGAACGTCGACCCGACAGGGTCGGACACGCGGCGCCGTGGCCGCACGATCGAGGCGACCGGGAGTCGGTCGCGGTGTGCCACAGGAGTCGAACAGTCTTGGCACGCCGCAGACTTGGGGCGCATCGAAGTGGTGGGCTGTGTTGCCGGGTCGATACCCGTGAGGCCGGGGCTCGGGTGAGAGTGCGCCCGGCGCCGGCGCCGCACGACACCAACGACGTCCGGGTGGTGGGGCGTCGACCAGGAGGCGGAGGTAGTCCGGTTCGGGGGCGGCGATGCGTCGGAGCGTCGTCGATCACGAGCACACCCGGAGGTGTGAGGGCGTCCGGGAGCGCGCGGTCGGCCGCGTCCGTGCGGTTCGTCAGGTGGGCGGCCGGCAGACCGGACGCGGTGAGCAACGCGGCGCGCAACTGGGCAGCGTAGGTTTGACCGCCATCTGTGCTCGATGGACCGGGCCCCGCCTGGGCAGTCGTCTGTTCCAACCGGTTGCCAGGGATGCTTGCCACTTTTGTCGCAGCCCGATCCGGACACGACGTCGCGAGGCTTGTTGCCGAAGTACTGGTGGATCCGCTCTTGGTTGACACCGGCCCGCTTTGCGATTTTCGCCACGCGGGCGCCGGCGGGACCGAATTCGGCGAACTCCTCCACGGCGGCGTCGAGCAGGAGTTGCTTCGTGCGTGCTGTGTCCCAGGCCATGGCCGCTGTGCCGGTGATGCCATCCGCGCGGCGGCTAGGTCGACGCCCGGGGCCGCGACGGTGTGGGCCGGCTTCGGGGGCGTGGGGCGCACTTGGGGTGACGGGGGGCTCGTCGCCGTGGCGGCGGCAGTGTTCGGAGAGTGGCTGTTCCCGGCCTTGAGGGATTGGGCGTCGAGATCGGGTCGCGGCGGCGAAGTGTCCGCCCCTTCCGACGCGTTGCGGTCTCTTGGCAGCGCCTTACGCAACCGGCGATCCGCTTGCCGCGCCCGGGCGAGTTCGCGCTTCGCCCGCTTGACGGGTTCATTCCCGGGGCGGGGCACTCGGGGTGCCTCCGGATGGTTACGACGATCGGTCTTCCACTCCCGTCGGTCCGCGAACGCGGGCCCGGTGACCGCCGCATGACGAAGACGAAGGAATACGAACTCGACGGCTGGGACGACGACGA
>NZ_WWJX01001352.1 GCF_009865215.1 Streptomyces sp. SID3343
CCGGGCCCGTCCCGCGTCACCCGCACAGTTCGGCGGTGATCCGGTCGGCGACCGCCGGCCAGGTCATCGTGGAGCGCAGTTCCGCGCCGCGGGCCCTCGCGCGGGCCTGGAAGGCGGGGTACTCGGCCGCGAGCCGGTGCAGCGCCTCGGTCAGCGCGTCGACGTCGCCCGGCGGTACGAGCAGTCCCGCGTCGCCGACGATCCACGGCTGGTTGCCGACCGTGGACGCCACACACGGCAGGCCGCGGACCAGGCCCTCGACCAGGGCGATCCCGAACGCCTCCATGTGGGTCGGGATCACCACCGCGTCGGCGCCGGCGTAGACGGCGGCCATGTCGGCGTGCGGGATCCGGCCGAGCGCGGTCACCCCCTCCGGGAGCGGTCCGTCCGGCGCGCTGCCGACCAGGGTCAGCCGGGCCCGCGGGTCCTTCGCGTGCAACCGGGCGAAGGCTTCGAGCAGGACCGGGCCGCCCTTGAGTTCCCACTGCGTGCCGACGAACAGCAGCCGCGGCACATCGGCGGCCGGCTCGGCGGTCGGCGTCGCGGGCGGCGGGCCGATGTTGGGTCCGGCGCCGACGACGTGCACGCGGTCGGCGCGCACCCCGTACTCGGTGACGAGCACGTCGGCCGTGCCGGGTCCCATCACGAACACCCGGTGGGCGCCGAGCAGCAGCCGGCGTTCGCGGGCCAGCCAGCGCTCGGTGTGGCGCGAGCGGTGCACACCGCCGACCGCCGCGCCCTCCAGCCCGACCCGGTCGGTGTACACGCCGTAGCGCACGCCCTCGGGAGGCAGGATCGCCGGCAGCGTCTGCACGATCAGCGCGGGCCGCTCCGGGCGCAGGATGCCTTGGGCCCGTACGTATCGCTCCAGGGCGGTGGTCCACGCGCCGGTCTTGGTCCACGGTGTCCCGGGGCCGGCCCGTCGCGCCTCGTGCCCGGCCAGGAGCCGGGCGCCGAGCAGACGCGGCGCGCGGGTGAGCGGCATCAGGTCGTGCGCGTCGACGGCGGTGTGCGCGTCGAGGGCGCGGCGCAGGGCGGGTACGGAGCCGGAGAAGGCGCCCACGTGGAGCAGGGTCAGGCCCGCCCCGGCCCCCGGGTCGGC
>NZ_WWJX01001353.1 GCF_009865215.1 Streptomyces sp. SID3343
CCTTGCCGACGTGGCCGCCGGGGGCGGCCCATGCGTCGGAGATGCCTTCGGCGAGCACGTTGAGCGCGAGCACGGTCAGCAGGATCATCAGGCCGGGGAAGAAGGTGGCCCACCAGCCGCCGGTCAGCACCAGGGTGCGGCCGTAGGCGATCACCGATCCCCACGAGGGGTCGGGGTCGGGCACGCCGGCGCCGATGAAGGACAGGCTCGCCTCGAAGACGATCGCGTCGGCGACCAGCACGGTGGCGAACACCAGGATCGGGGCCGCGCAGTTGACCGCGACGTGCCGGATCAGGATGTGCGGCCGGCGCGCCCCGATCACCCGCTCGGCGGCCACGTAGTCCTCGCCGTACTGCGCGAGCACGTTGGCCCGCACCACCCGCGCCAGCGACGGCGTGTACAAAAACGCGATCGAGAACACGAGCACCGTGAGCGAACTGCCGAAGACCGCCACGAACACGGCCGCCAGCGCCACGTTGGGGAACGCCATCACGACGTCCAGCACCCGCATGACGCCCTCGTCGACCAGCCGCCGCGAGGTCGCGGCCAACGCGCCAAGCAGGCCGCCGAGCACGAGCGCGATGGCGGTGGCGCCCAGCCCGATCGCGAGCGACCACCTGGCCCCGACCAGGAGCCGGGAGAACACGTCCCGCCCGGCCCGGTCGGTACCGAACCAGTGCTCACCGGACGGCCCCTGGGCCGGGATGCCGGAGGCGAGCGGGTCGTGCGGCGCGATCCACGGACCGAGCAGCGCCGCCAGACACAGCAGCGCGAGCGCACCCAGGCAGATCCGGGAGGTCACCGACAGCCGGCGCCATCGGATGCCGGGGCGGGAGAGCCGGCCGACCAGCTCTTGACGCATCATCATCAGGCCTCCCTGGTGCGGGGGTTGGCGAACAGGCAGGCGAGGTCGACGACGAGGTTGACGGCCACGAAGACGACGGCGATGACCAGGACGGTGCCCTGGACCACGGCCACGTCGCCGGAGGTGACGCCGTTGAGGATGAGCGTCCCCAGGCCGGGGAGGCCGAAGATGGTCTCGATCACGACGGCGCCGCCGAGGGCGTAGCCGGCCCGCAGGCCGAGCACGGTGAGCGGGGTGACCAGCGCGTTGCGCAGTACGTTGCGGCCGACGATCAGCAGTGGCGGGAGGCCATTGCCGGCGGCGGTGCGCACGTAGTCGCGGTCCAATTCCTCCACCATCGACGTGCGCACGATGCGGGTGAGCGACGCGCCGACCGGGACGGCGATGGCGACGGCGGGCAGGAACAGGCTCTGCAACCAGGCCCCCACCCCGTCCGCCGGGTTGACGTACCCGCCGGTGGGAAACCACCCCAGCCGCAGCGCGAACTGTTGGATGAGCAGGATGCCGAGCCAGAACGACGGGGTGGCCACGCCGGCCATCGACAGCACCCGGATGATCCGGTCGGGCCACCGGTCCCGGAACAGCGCCGCGACCACACCGAGCAGCAGCGCGCCCAGCGACGCGAACAGCATGCCCAGGAAGGTCAGTTGCAGGGTCAACGGCAGCGCGGTGAAGATCGCGTCCGCGACCGGCTTGCTCGGCGGCGAGGTGACCCCCAGGTCGCCGTGCAGCAGATCGCCCAGGAAGGCGAAGTAGCGCACCACGATCGGGTCGTCGAGGCCGTGCTGCGACGCGTAGGCGGCGCGGGCCGCGTCGGAGGCGCCCTCGCCGAGCGCGTTGTACGCCGGGTCGGCAGGCGAGAACCGCAGGACCACGAAGACGAACAACGTGATCCCCAGGAGAAGGGGCGGGAGGGTGAGCAGCCGTCTGCCGGCCATGCGCAGGATGGTGATCATGGACTCTCGATGGGCGGGAGAGGGGGGTGCGCCCGCGTGGGCGGGTGCGGGTGGGCGTCGCGTGCTACGCGGGGGCGGTGTCCAGGAAGGACAGCCCGGTCGTGGGCAACGGCCGGAAGCCGGTCAGCGCCTTGTCGTTCCAGGCGGTGGCGAGCTTGCGGTGGAAGACGGGGTACAGCGGCACCTGCGCGGCGGCCAGGTCGATCGCCTGCCCCCACAACTGCTTGCGCTTGACCGTGTCGGCCTCCGCGGCGGCGGCGTCGAGCAGTTCCTTGGCCTGGCGACCCTCGGGGGTCTGCGACCACATGTGCCGCTTGTCGGCCCACAGCCCCACGTACCACCAGCGCATCAGCAGGTCGACGTCGTTGCCGAACACCGACGGGTCGCCCGGCGCGGCCATCACCTGGTACTCGCCGTTGTCGATCTTGTTCTTGTACTGGCCGCCGGACTGGCCGATGTCGAGCGTGGTGCGCACGCCGATCCCGTCCCAGCTCTCCTTGATCAGCGGTGCGACGTCCTTGACCCACGCGGTGTCGGTGAGGACGAGCGTGACGTCGAGCCCGCTCACCCCCGCCTCGGCGAGCAGGCTCTTGGCCCTGGCAGGGTCGTAGTCGTACACGTCGGCGGCGCGCCGATAGTCGGGGTGGGTCTCCTGGAGGAAGCTGCTCGCGGGGGTCGCGTTGCCGAGCAGGCCGGTGGCGATGAGCTTGTCCTTGTCCAGGCCCCAGTGCAGCGCCTGCCGCACGCGCACGTCGTCGAACGGCTTGCGGCGCAGGTTGAACATCAGGAACAGCAGCCCGAAACTCTGCACCGAGTCGGCCTTGTGGGCCTTCTTGACCTGGGCGTAGTTGATGTACGGGACGTCCTCGATCACCTGGACGCGGTTGGAGTCCAATGCGGTCACCCGGGCCGAGGAGTCGGCGAGCAGCAGCCAGTTCATCCCGGCGGCACGCGCGGGCTTGGGGCCGTTGTAGGCGGTGTGCTCGGCGAAGACGATCCGGTCGTCCTTGGTCGCGGAGACCATCCGGTACGGGCCCGACCCCACCGGCAGCGCGTCGAACTGCTGCTGCCCCTTGGTGACCGCGGCCCTGGGCACGATCTTGACCACCGATATCCGCTCGGCGAACAGCGCGAAGGCGAACGCGAGCCGGAACTCCACGGTGCCGGCGTCGACCGCCCGCACGTCCTTGAGGAACGGCAGGAACTGGGCGATCAGCGAGTTGTTCGCCGGGTCCAGGATCCGGGTGAAGCTGAAGACGACGTCGTCCGCGGTGACCGGCGAGCCGTCGTGGAAGGTCGCGCCCTCGCGTACCTTGACGCGCCACACGGTCGGTTCGACCTGCTGGGGCATCGTCGCGGCGAGAGCGGCGTAGGGGCTGCGGGTGACCGGGTCGAGGTCGACCAGGCCCTCGAACACGTGCAGGTTGGCCGCGACCGGGAGCGCGCCGGAGGCGGTCATCGGGTCGAAACCGGTGCTCAGCGTGTACGAG
Organism: Streptomyces sp. SID3343; assembly: GCF_009865215.1. Classification (GTDB taxonomy): domain Bacteria; phylum Actinomycetota; class Actinomycetes; order Streptomycetales; family Streptomycetaceae; genus Embleya. Next base: position 3,312 of record NZ_WWJX01001353.1, read on the forward strand.
AGCCCGGCGTCGATGGTCTTCTTCCCGCTGCCCTTGCCACCGCCCTTGTCGCCGTCGGTGGAGTTGGTCGACTCGGGACCGCACGCGGCGAGCGTGCCGGTGAGCGCGGCGGCCGTGCCGAGTGCGGCGGTGAATCCGAGGAACTGCCGACGGCCCAGGGCTCGGGCGGACGAACGCGGCTCGACCACGACGTCTCCTGTCTTTGTCCGGTATTGAGGGGAACTCGATCGCATCGAACGTCATCGAACAACAACGCCGAATGCGGAACAACCGCTGAACATCAGACATCGGATGTGGAACAAGGGACGTCCTACGTCTAGACTCGGGTGACCTTAGGAGGCCATCCGTGACGCGGTCAAGGGGGCAGGTCGAACCCGCCGGGCGACTACGTTGTGCGACGGGCATCCACAACACGACGAGTACGGTGCGTCCCGACGAGGGACACCCGGCCGGATGGGGGACGCGATGACGGTGCGCAGCAGGCGCAAGAACGGCGTGCAGGAGCAGATCAAGGAACTGATCCTGGAACGCGGCCTGGGCGCGGGCGACTCGATGCCCACCGAAACCGAGCTGATGGAAATCCTCGGGATCAGCCGCAACTCCGTACGCGAGGCGCTCAAGGCACTCCAAGCCGTGGGCATCGTCGAGATCCGCCACGGCTTCGGGACCTACGTCGGCCGGATGTCACTCGTCGCGCTCGTGGACGAGTTGTCCTTCCACGGCAAGCTCGCGCCGACGGGCGGCACCCGCAGCATCACCGAACTGATCGAGGTGCGCGAGGCGTTGGAGGCCGGCCTGATCGGACAGGTCGTCGAGATCGCCGACGACGCCGACCTCGTGGACCTGCGCGCCGTCGCCGAACGGATGGCGGCCGAGGCGGCGGCGGGCGCCGTGTCACCGCTCACGGACCGCCAATTCCACGAGACGCTGTACCGGCCGCTCGGCAACGACCTGATGCTGCGCCTGCTCGCCGCCTTCTGGGACGCCTACGACCGACTCGCCGCCGACCTGCCGCCGATCGGCGAATCCGCCTCGGACGTCGCCGCGCAACACCGCGAGGTGTACGACGCGGTCGCCGCCCGCGACGCCGAACGCGCCCGCCGCGCGGTCACCGTCCACTTCACCGGCATCCGCGGCCGCACCCCACGCCCGACGCCGATCCCGTAAC
>NZ_WWJX01001354.1 GCF_009865215.1 Streptomyces sp. SID3343
CGGCCTCGAGCGACAGCGCGACCGCGCGCACCATCCGACCCCGCTCCCACGCGGCCGGCACCGACGCCGGATCCGGGACGGAATCGTTCACCACCCGGCGAATCCGCAGCAGGGCCTCGAACGCGTCCCGAACCGCGGCCGCGCGCCGTTCCCTTGCGTCGTCCTCGGGCGGGACCGCCGACGCGACCTCCGCACCGGTCGCCGGCTCGAAGCCCGCCGCCGAACCCTCGTCGCGTCGTGTCACCCTGCACCCACTCCCCCGACCCGAGGCCGAAGCCACATCGCACCCGCCGACCTTCTCGCGGATCTACCGCCGGCCGACCGTCGCTACTCCCCGGCCTCCCGCGCGGCCGCTGCCTCCGCCAGTTGGTCGAAGGTGCGCTCCAGAACGGCCCGTCGCTCCGCCCGGTAGTCCGGCTTGGGCTCGAGTCCGTCGATGGTCCGGTCCCAGACGGCCATGAACGTCTCCTTCCACCCCGCGATCACGTCCGCCCGCGGCAGCGACACGCCGACATGGCCGGTGCGGTCGAGCAGGAGGAGCAGTTCGAGGTTGCACGGCACGGCGACGCCCCAATACTCGTCCGCCTCGATCTCGACGAGGTCGCCTGTCATAGCCTCGGCGACCTCCTCGACGAGTCGATCGGTGATGCCCGACAGGTGATCCGCCGAGGTGTCGCTGTCGAAGTTGCCGCTGCCCCACGTGCCCACGATGTGTCTCCCTCGATGCCGAACCCGGGTCGCTACCGTCCCGTTGCGGCCCCCATGGAATCAAGACACGCCGACACGCGCCGACCCGGCACACCCCGACCGAGGCGGCGTCGGGCCGCCTACCCCCGCGACGCGACTGCGGGCGGTCTCGGATCGGGTTCCGTTTCGCCATTATTTGCCGGCTCCGTCGGACCTCTTCGCTCGGTGCGGGCCCCCGTGTGAGTGTTTCGCTCGCTCGGGCACGAACCCGGC
>NZ_WWJX01001355.1 GCF_009865215.1 Streptomyces sp. SID3343
TCGAATCGGTCGGCCGGGGCCTGTGGCAACTCGCCACGCCCACCGGCCCCCAGGACTGATCAGCGGCTCCCGCCGTGTCCGGCCGCCCACCGGGCGGCCGGCGCCTTGAGCGCACGACACGAGAGCGACCCGACCCCGAAGAGAGGGACCCATGGGCACCACCCCCGAGGAACTGACACGCCGCCTGGACCTGGCCGCCGCCCGAGGTGACGCGGCCGAGCACGACCGCATCCTGGCCGGTCTGCGCACGGCCGGCCTCCAGACCTGGCCGCCACGCTCGGCGCCGCGTACCGCCGCGCGAACCCCGTCGCCGGGATCGTGCGGTGACCGCCGTCGACGACACCACCACCGGCACACCCGGGCTCGACCACGCCGCCCTGGTGGCGGCGCTGCATCGCAGGATCGCCGACCGCATCGCCGGCCACCGTGCCGCCGACACCAAGGCGGGCCTGCTGCTCGCGGTGATCGGGGTGAGCGCCCCGGCCCTCGAGGCGTTGCCGGCCGGTCTCGCCGTCGGCGCGGGGGCCGGCCTCGCCCTGGCCGGCGTGCTCCTGGTCCTGCTGCCCCGCACCGACGGATGGCTGCAACCGACCCGCGACCTCGACCCCGACCGCGTGTTGCGGCTGATCGCCGACCGCGAGACGCCGCGCGAACTGGCGGCCGAGCACGAACGGCTCGGCCGGATCACCGCCGGCAAGTACGCGCTGATCCGAGCCGCGCTGATCGTGCTTGCGCTCACCACGGCGACCGGCGCCCTCGCCTGCACCATCCACTGACCAACCGCACCCAGGAGCAGACCTTGACGAACAACCTGCACAGCCCGGGCATTCGGATCGTGTCCTTCGGCTACGGCCACGGCCCCACCCCGGAAGCGGACCTGACCGTCGACCTCCGCAGGAGGTTCCGCAACCCCCACCACAACCCCGCGATGAAGCACCGGACCGGCCTGGACGCCGACGTCTACGCCCATGTCCTGGCCACCCCCGGCATCGAGTCGATCGCCGCCGCCGTCGCGGCCGGCGCCCTGGACCTCCTCGCCGAGATCGGCGGCCCGATCACGGTCGCCACCGGCTGCGTGGGAGGCCGACACCGCGCGGTCGGCGTGGCCCGCAGGGTCGCCGACCACATCCGCGCCGCGCACGTCGCGGTCGACCTGGACCACCGCGACGTCCACCGGGCCGTCCTGCCCTC
>NZ_WWJX01001356.1 GCF_009865215.1 Streptomyces sp. SID3343
GTCGGCGCGCTGGGGCCCAGCGGCTACCCGCACTACGGCTACGCCAACCAGTGGTGGACGCTCGGCGGCGAACGCCGCGCGTACACCGGGATCGGCGTCTTCGGCCAGTATCTGTACGTCGATCCGGACGCCGACGTGGTGATCGTCAAGACCAGTGCGTGGCCTTCGGCGGACGACGAGGCTCGCGACCGCGAAACCGTCGCGGCGTTGCGGTCGTTGGTCGCGTACCTGGACGCGGGCTGACCGTCCTCGGGCGCACGACGGGCCGACTGCCGCCCGCACGCCGCCCGACGACGCCCCGAGGGGTCGCCCGAAGGCGGCTCCCCTCAGGGGCAGTTGCCCCGCGGGGCTAGCCGGCCACGCAGAACTCGTTGCCCGCCGGGTCACGCAGGGTCGTCCAGGTCAGCCCCGGCATGCTGCGCTCCGCCACGATCGACGCGCCCAGGCCGACCAGGCGTTCCACGTCGCCTTGGCGGTCGGGCGTGTGGAAGTCGACGTGGACGCGGTTCTTGCCGGACAGGTCGTCGGGGACGCGCTGGAAACCGAGGACGAGCGGCTCGGCGCCGACGATCACGAAATCGCCGTAGTCGTGGGCGATCTCCACGTTCAGCGCCTGGGCCCACCACGCGGCGAGGGTCGCCGGGTCGGCGCAGTCGATGGTGATCATCCGGGCTGTGAGGTTCATGGGCGCACGATAGGAGACGGCACCGACAATCGCGGGATGCCCGCCCTCGGCTGGTGTGTCGCCCTTGGTCGCCCTCGGTCGCCCTCGGTTGCCTCGGTTGCCTCGGTTGCCTCGGTTGCCTCGGTTGCCCTTGGTCGCCGTTGGTCGCCCTTGAAGAATCGGCCCCGCGGCCGGCCTCCCGGCGGCGGCCCGTCAGCCGATCACGCCGATCCCGCCGATCAGAGTGCGCGCCGCGGCCCGGGCGAACTCGTCGATGGTGGGGCCGTCCTCGATGCCCATGAAGTGCCGCAGGAAGGCTCGCTGATAGCACGCGCCGAGCAGTAGCGCGGCGGCGGCGTCCGGGTCGACGTGCGCGGCGATGCGGCCGTGGTCGCGTTCGAGGCGTACATACCGGGCGAGCGCCTCCAGAGGCAGATGTGGGCCCGCGCCGATCCTGCGCAGCGCGTCGCGGTGGCGTTGCAGCAGCGCGGGGTCGGCGAACAGGGACGAGGCGATCGGCATGCTCTGCTCGTAGAACAGCGTGGCCTGGGTGGCGATCGCGACCAACCGCGCCTCGACCGTCCCCGCACCGCCACCCGCCGGCGAATCCGACCCCGTCGGCGAGCCCTGTCCCGTGGTCTCGTCCTCCCCCGTCGTCGCGTCCGTCCCCGACTCGACCGTCAATTGCGCGAGCAGCGGCCCCAGCGGCGGCAGTCGCTCCTGGAGGACCGCGACGAACAGGTCCTCCTTGCCGGTGAAGTGCTTGTACAGCGCCGCCTCCGAGCAACCGGCGGCGCGCGCGATCTCCTTGGTCGTCGTGCGGGCCAGGCCGAGAGTGCGCATGAGGTGGTCCGCGGCGTCCAGGATGCGTTGCCGGGTGGGGGTCGCAGGGCTCGGCTGCGTCGGGGGTCGCATCGCGCAGATCCTCCGTTCGTCGTTCGTGTCGGTGCCTCGTCGGGGCTTGACGTAGTGGTGAGTGAGTATTCACCATAAGAGGGTGAGTGAACATTCACCCACCTCGGGAGGCAACGCATGAGACTCACCGTTCTCGGCGCCACGGGCGCCACCGGCAAGCACGTTCTACGGCAGGCGGCCGACGCCGGACACAAGATCACCGCCGTGGTCCGCGCCCCGTCGTGGCCCGACGTCGAGCATCCGAACATCGACGTGGTCCGCGCGGACGTGACCGACCGGGCGGAACTGCGCGCGGCGATCGAGGGAAGCGAAGCCGTCCTCTCCGGACTCGGCCCGCGCGGGCGCAAGACCGCGGGCATCGCGGCGGCGTCCGCCCCGGCGATCGTGGGCGCGATGGCCGATGTCGGGATCCGCCGCGTCGTGGTGATCAGCGCGGCGCCGGTGGGGCCGACGCCGCCCGGCGACTCGGTGTTCGTCCGCCGTCTGCTGATCCCGATCCTGCGCTCGGCGCTCAAGGACGTGTACGCCGACGTGAGCGCGATGGAGGCGGAGTTGGCGCGCAGCGGGCTCGACTGGACCGCGATGCGCCCGCCCAAGCTGACCGACGCGGCGGTGACCGGCGTGTACCGCACCCACATCGGCGGGAGCGTGCCACGTGGAAGCACGATCGCCCGCGCCGACCTCGCGCACGCGATGCTCGGGGCCCTGACCGACCCGGCGACCTATGGGAAGGCATTGGGCGTGGCCTACTGAATCCGCCGCGGGCGCCGTTGACGGCGGCCCACCGGACGATCCCGGCGCGGCGGCCCGCGCCGAACCGGGCCGTACGAGCGGCAGGGTCGGGCGGTCGATACTCCACCGGAATGAGGGTGGTTACGCCCGGCCCCGCCCCTCCGGCGACTGCGGGAGGAGCGGGGCGCGTACGTCGGTGCGAGTCGACCCGGTACGGGTGGATCGACGAGCGCGTGCGGACAGGTCAGTGCGTGTAGAGGTAGACCAGACCCTGCGGACCGTCGGCACAGTAGAAAACCGGCCCCCACAACGCGAACCCGGCCTGGCCCGCCGCCGTGCACTGGGCCTGCGTGTAGTAGACGCCACTGACGTGGAACTCACCCGCAGCGCTCGCGGTGGGTGCGGCGGCAAGGGGAAGCAGAACTGCGGCAATGCCCGCGACCAGCAGTGCAATACGTTTCCTCACGTGCCAACTCCTTTGACCAGGAAGGCATTTGGCAGGCCGTCAGATGCCCTCGGAGGTGGTGCGATGCCGCTCGAATGCTACTCACGCAGCCACAAACAGGTCTATGCCAATCTCCAGAAAGGTCTAGGCCAATTTCGCGGGCGGTAGCCCGCTCGGCGAGGCACCTGGACGAACACCATCGCGGACCGCTTCCGGGGACGACCGGCGGAGCGCCGCCGCACCCGACCGGCCGCCGCCCGCAGGCGCATACTTGGGCCCGTCGCGTGGGGGGTACACGCCGGCACTCACCTCACCCCCACCGGGAGGCGCCATGGCCGAGCCCACCATCACCGTCCGCCGCGTGTACGACCCCGAGGACCCCGCCGAGCCCGACGGCCTGCGCGTCCTGGTCGACCGCCTGTGGCCACGCGGCATCACCAAGGCGGACGCGCACCTCGACGACTGGCCCAAGGTCTTGACCCCCTCCACCGCGCTGCGGCGGGAGTGGCACGCGGGCAACCTGGCCGACGAGGTCTTTCGCCGGCGCTACCGCGACGAGCTCGACGCCGAGGAGGCCCGCGCCGCACGCGCGGACCTCCTCGCCCGGGCGGGCGACGGCCGGCTCACCCTGCTCACCGCCGTGCGCGATCCGGCGCACAGCCACGTACCCGTACTGACCGACTTCCTGCGCGAAGACCGCTGACGCCACGGCCGGGGGCGGGGTGGTGCACGACGGTGACCCTCGGCCGAAGTCCGAGGTCCGAGTCCGGGTCCGGCTTCGTCACCGGCGCGGGCGCACACCCGTGGAGACCGTGGTGCCGAAGAGCAGGAAGGCGTCGGGGCGCCGCAGGATGCCGGCGGCGTCCTCGGGGTCGAGCAGCACGTCGAGGGTCCGGCGGTCCTCCGCGTCCAGGGACTCGCTCACCGTCTCCCGCACCCGGGTCAGATGGGCGTACAGGAAGGCGCGCGCCGCGTCGTCCAGCGGGGCGGGGAGGTCGAGGAAGGACGTGAAACTGCCGACACCGGTGAGCCCGGCGCGGCCGAGCATCGCGGGCCAGTCCTCGATCACCGCGATGCTGCCCGGCAGTTCGGATCGCATGGCCGTGAACCAGGACTCCTGGGCGGCGTCGAACCTGGCCTGGATTCCGGGAGCGCCGATACCGATGTCGCGTGGGAGGAAGCGCATCGGCACCCCACCCTCCGCGACGGCGAGCACCCCGCCTGGCCTGAGCACGCCGGCGAGCGCGTCCAGTGTCCCCTGCTGATCGCCGAGGTGGTGCACGGCCTTGCTGCTCCAGACCAGATCCGCGGTACCGAGGCCGCCCTCGCCGTGCCCGTCGTCGCCGGTCAGGCCCTCGGGGAGTTCCGCGTGCCGCACGACCACCCGGCCGCCGAGTCCCAGCCGCTCGGCGCGAGCCAGCGCCCGATCCAGCAGCGCCGGTGTGCCGTCCACGGCGACCACCTCGGCGTCGGCGAAGGTCTCGGCGAACACGCAGCTCATCACACCCGGCCCGCTGCCGATGTCGAGGATGCGCCGGACCGCCGTCCCGGATCCGGTCGACCCCGCGCCGAGCAGTTTCCTCAGGCGAGCCGCCGTCTCGCGCGAGACGGGGAGTTGCAGGTCGGCCTTGTTCTCCAACTCGGTGGCCATCGTTTCCCAGTCGATGTCGGTGCCGTGGTGCCCGTGTCCGTGTCCGTGCCCGTGCCCGTGCTCATGCCCGGATGCGCTGTGTGCGTTCATGCCGAGGAGAGTGCCCCCGCCGCGTCCCGCCGGCAACTTCTGTTGCCAATCCTGGGACCGCCCGATGGAATGCCCGCATGGACACCCCACCGGCACACCAAACGGTCCTCGACCAGGTCGGCCCCCGACTCAGACGACTACGCGACGGACGCGGCCTCACCCTGGCCGCCCTCGCCGAGGCGACCGGCATCTCCAAGAGCACCCTGTCGCGGCTGGAGTCCGGGCAGCGCCGCCCCGGCCTGGAACTGCTGTTGCCGCTCGCCGCTGCCTACGGCGTGCCCCTGGACGAACTCGTCGGCGCGCCCGCCGTGGGGGATCCTCGGGTACGCCTGACCACCCGCACGCTGCCGAGCGGTGGTACGTCCGTGGCGCTGACCCGGACCCCGGGCCCGCTCCAGGCGTTCAAGTTGGTCATTCCCGACCGGGGTTCCGAGCCCAACCTCCGTACACACGAGGGCTACGAGTGGCTGTACGTGCTCGAAGGCCGGCTGCGGCTCGTCCTCGCCGAGCACGATCTGATCCTCGGCCCGGGCGAGGCCGCCGAGTGGGACACCCGACTGCCGCACTGGTTCGGCAGCGCGGACGGGCGGCCCGTCGAGGTCCTCAGTCTCTTCGGCCGACAGGGCGAGCGCATGCACGTCCGTGCGAAGCCCCACGCGTGACGGCGCATTCGCCTCGACGCGAAGCACCATCGACACATCGACGCCCCCGCCGGCGGCCGAGTCCCCGACCCCCGATTCCCGGCCCCCGACGGCCATAAGCCGTCAGCCGTGGGCGTGTTCCGCCGGCGGGAGCATCGTGCGCGGATCCTGGCCCGCGAACCACATGCCGATCACGATCGCCGCCGTCGCCTCCAGGTAGCCCGCGCGGTCCAGGCCACCCACCTCCACCGCCACCGACCCCACGTCCGCGACCAGTGTGCCCGCCACCGCCAGCGCCGCCCGATCGTCCCCGCACACCGCCACCGCGAGCCCGTCCGCGAGTTCGCCCGCCCACACCTGTGCCGCGCACAGATGGAACGCCTTGACCACGTGCGCGCCGGGCGCCGCGTCCGCGAGCTCGCGCGCCGCCGACCGGCCGCCGTCCGTATCGAGCATCAGCCCACCCGGGCCGGGCACGATCGGGTTCGAGCAGTCCAACACCGGCTTGCCCGCGAGCAGTTCGGCCAGCGGCGGGATCACCTCGCCCACCCCGCCGCGCCCGACCGCCGCCAACACCGCGTCACCGTGCGCGGCGGCCTCGGCCAACGTCCCGGCGCCGGCCCC
>NZ_WWJX01001357.1 GCF_009865215.1 Streptomyces sp. SID3343
CTGCCGGGGTTGTTCGAGGCGCGGGTCGGGGCGTCGGCGGATGCGCTCGCGGTGGTGTGTGACGGGAGTGGGTTGACGTATCGGGAGCTCGACGAGCGGGCGAACCGGTTGGCGCATCTGTTCGTGGCTCGGGGTGTCGGTCCCGAGGACGTCGTGGCGTTGGCGCTGCCGCGTTCGACGGATCTGGTCGTCGCGCTCCTGGCGGTCCTCAAGGCGGGCGCCGCCTACCTGCCCCTGGATCCCGAGTATCCGCCCGCCCGCCTGGCCCACATGCTCGCCGACGCCCGCCCCGCGCTGCTGGTGACCACCACGAAGACCCGGTCCGACCTGCCCACCACCCCCGACACCCCGACCCTGCTCCTGGATGCGTCGCAGACGACCACCGACCTCGCCGACCGCCCCACCCACAACCCCACCCCCGACCTGCTCCCCGACCACCCCGCCTACGTCATCTACACCTCCGGCTCCACCGGACGACCCAAAGGCGTCGTCATGCCCTCGGGCGCACTGGTGAACCTCCTGAAATGGCACCACGGCGCGGTCGGCGGCGAACCGGGCACCAGGACGGCACAGTTCACCGCGATCAGCTTCGACGTGTCCGCGCAGGAGGTGCTCTCGGCCCTGGCCTTCGGCAAGACGCTGGTGATCCCCGACGAGGACGTGCGGCGTGACGCGGCCCGATTCGCCGCGTGGCTGGACGAGCAGCAGGTGGGAGAGTTGTTCGCGCCGAACCTGGTGTTGCAATCCCTCGCCGAGGCCGCCGTCGAGCAGGGCCGTACACTGCCGCGGTTGCTCACCATCGCGCAGGCCGGCGAGGCGCTCACGCCGAGCCGCCTGCTCCGTGAGTTCCACCGGTCGGCGCCGGGCCGCACGCTGCACAACCACTACGGCCCCACCGAGACGCACGTGGTCACGGCCCATCCGCTGAGCGGTGACCCCGACGACTGGCCGCTGTCCGCCCCCATCGGCCGACCGATCGCCAACACCCGCGCGTACGTGCTGGGCAAGGGCTTGCAGTTGACGGCGCCCGGTGTGGTGGGCGAGTTGTACATCGCGGGGGCGGGTGTGGCCCGCGGTTATCTGGGGCGGCCCGGTCTGACGGCTGAGCGCTTCGTCGCCGACCCGTACAGCACCACCCCCGGCACCCGGATGTATCGCACCGGAGACCTGGTGCGCTGGAACCCCGACGGCGAGCTGGAGTTCGTCGGCCGCGCCGACCGCCAGGTCAAGATCCGCGGCTTCCGGATCGAACCCGGCGAGATCGAAAGCGTCCTGACCGACCACCCCGGCATCGCCCAGGCCGCGGTCGTCGCTCGCGAGGACCAGCCCGGCACCACCAGGCTGGTGGCCTACGTGGTGGCCGGCGAGGCGTTTCGGCCCGAGGAAGCACGAGAATTCGCGCGGGACCGGCTGCCCGAGCACATGGTGCCTGCGGCCGTCGTGCTCTTGGAGAGCCTCCCGCTGACGGCCAACGGCAAGCTGGATCGCGCCGGACTGCCGTAACCGGATTTCGCGTCGGCGGGGATCGGCCGGGAGGCCCGTACGCCGCAGGAACAGATCGTGTGCGACCTGTTCGCGCAGGTCCTCGGGCTGCCTCGGGTCGGCGTCGACGACGACTTCTTCGAACTGGGCGGGCATTCCCTGCTGGCCACTCGTCTGATCGCCCGGATCCGGGCCGTCTTCAGCGTCGAGATCGGGCTGCGCACGCTCTTCGAGGCCCGGACCGTCGCCGCTGTGGCGGCCCGCCTCGACACCGCGGGGCCCGCCCGACTCGCCCTGACCAAACAGCAACTGCCCGACGTGGTACCGCTGTCCTTCGCGCAGCGGCGACTGTGGTTCCTGCACAAGATGGAAGGACCGAGCGCCACCTACAACATTCCGTTGGTCCTGCGGCTGACGGGCGAGTTGGATCACGACGCGCTGCAGGCGGCCCTGGGTGACGTGGTGGCCCGGCACGACAGCCTGCGCACGGTGTTTCCCGCCGTCGACGGCACCCCGCACCAGCATGTCCTCGACACCGCGGATGTCGAGCTGTCCGCCACCGACACCTCCGAGACCGAACTGCCGGACGCGTTGTCGTCGGCGGCTCGCCACCCCTTCGACCTGGCCACCGAACCCCCGTTGCGTGCGGGGCTCTTCCGCCTCGCCCCCGACCGGAACGTCCTTGTCCTGGTCCTGCATCACATCGCGGGTGACGGTTGGTCGTTGGGTCCGTTGGCGTCGGATCTGACG
>NZ_WWJX01001358.1 GCF_009865215.1 Streptomyces sp. SID3343
ACCTCGCCTGCGGCGAAGCCCGACATCAGGCGATAGGTGTTCGCCCCCATCAGGTAGGTGACCTCGGCTGTCGCCGAGCCACGCGAGGTACTCCGGACCCTCCAGGCCCCAGAACCCGAGCCAACCCTTCCCCGACGCGTGGCCGTCGAGAAAGGTGATGAAATCGACGAGAAGCTCCGACATGACGGTGTCCCTTCCTGGAGTGTCACACCTTGGACCCGCCGGGAGCCACAAACTCATCGGCCGCCCTGTTCGACCGGCCGATCGAGGGCCGGATCCTCCCCCGCACCCGGACCGCGATCGCCGACGGCACCCCACCCTGGAGACGGGCGCCGAGGGCGTCCACGGAGCGGACTTCCCCACCCGCGCCGCGACGTCCCCGCAGCTTCGACCTCGACATGCGGGCGACGAACGCGCCGGGTGCGGGCACGGCGCGGCGACCCGTTCCCGGAGCGACCGGCTCGGCCGGGATGGCACGGACGCCCGCCGGGAGGCGCAGGAAGGCCGACTCGGGGGAGCGGTGACGCACCGGAGCGTCGTCGATCACGAGCGCGCCCGGGGCGTTCAGAGCACCCGGGAGCGCGCGATCGAACGCGTCAGTGCGGTTCGTCGGCGGGCGGCGGGCAGGCCGAACGCGGTGAGCAGCGCGGCGCGCAGCCGGGGCAGGGCCGGTCTCACCGCCACGAGCGCGCGGCGTACCGGGACACGGCGTGGGAGCAGGCGCAGCGCCTGGTGGAGCGCGATCGCCTTGCCGTGTCCGGGGTCGCCGTACATACACATGATCCCGTGGGCGGCGACGGTGTGGGTCAGGGCTTCGGTGACCTCGCCGAGTCGGCGCGTCGACACGACGTGCGCGCCTGGCTTGTACAGGCGGCTGCCGTGGGCGAACGGGGAGGGTAGTGCCGTGAGCGGCGAGGGTGGTGTCGGGTCGCTCTCCCGAGGCCCGGCGGGTACACCGGGCCGGGGTGCGTGCACGGGGCGGCAGGTTTCGTCGACCGTGCCCGGCAGGGCGAGC
>NZ_WWJX01001359.1 GCF_009865215.1 Streptomyces sp. SID3343
TGTCAGGCGGGAACGATGTTCTCGGCCTGCGGGCCCTTCTGACCCTGGGTGACGTCGAAGGAGACCTTCTGGCCTTCCTGGAGCTCACGGAAGCCCTGGGCGGCGATGTTCGAGTAGTGGGCGAAGACGTCGGGGCCGCCACCGTCCTGCTCGATGAAGCCGAAACCCTTTTCTGCGTTGAACCACTTCACGGTGCCGGTGGTTGCCATGTCGTTCTCCTTCATTGGGGAAAGCAGTTTCGAAATCCACGGTGTGCGATTTCGCGTCGCCGCAAGGAGCCCATCCGGAGATGACCGGCCAAACAAAAAATGCACCCACGGAACACGCCCGTCAGGTGCACACAAAGTTCATGGGTACCACAACTGCAACTGAGTTCAAGGTAGCACGGATAGCGACGAGATCACGGAACCGGGTCACCCCGACACGCCGTGACGAGCCCGGTTTCCGGGTCCTCGGGTTCGCATTTCGCCCCCTTCGACTCCCTCGCCACGGCAGGCCGGCTCCGGCTCGCGAGGCGAGCGGGGGCCGGCCGCCGCCCCGGGGAGCTACCTCAGGAGCCATCTCCTGGTCAGTTCCATCACCTCCGCACGGCTGCGACCCCCGTGGTCGGCGGCGATGAAGTGGTTGCCGATGCGTAGGGAGAAAGTGATCATGCAGCGAACCTCGACGTCCTCGCCGTCGGGGCAAAAGGACTCGAACAGCGAGCGCAGGTAGTCCATGCGCCGGTTGTCGGCCCGCCGAAGCCGCTGCGCGACGGCCTCGTCCCGCCGGGCCCAGTCGCGGATCGCCAGGTCTGTCGTCGTACCCGTCACCGGCCCGTCGCCGGACGCGGCGATCGTGAACAAGCGCTCCAGCTTGGCCCTGGCGTCTCCCCCGCCGCTCTCGACCTGCTCGATCATCGCCGCGGTGACTTCGCGCTCCCACGTGTCGAGCATCTCGGTGAGCAGGGTGGCCCGATTGCCGAAGTAGCCGTAGAAGCCGCCCTTGCTGACCCCGAGGGCCTGCGCCAGCGTCTCGATCCTGACCGCCTCCGGGCCGCCGGCGGCGAGCGCCCGCAGTCCCTCCACGATCCATCCGCCGCGAGGCGTGCGGGTGGTGCCCGCCATGCGTCCTCCTTCGGGTCGTCCCTCATCTATACGGTGCCGTATAGATCGTGCTAGCCTCCATCTATACGGCATCGTATAGATAGGGATCGCGCATGAGACTCCCCGCAACGGCACACACGTCCCGCCCCTGGCGCATCCACGAGATAGCCGGCGATTTCCACCTCGAAGACGTGTGGGCGCTGCCGACTCCGGGCGGTCCCGACGACCTCGCGCACCTGGTACGGCAGTTCACCACCGGCGACCCGGCACACGCGGCACACGTCGCCTCCCCCGTCTCCCGAGCGCTCTTCGGGATCCGCTGGAAACTCGGGCGGCTCCTCGGCTGGGACAAGCCCGACGCCGGCCTCGGCTCCCGTGTCCCGACGCTGCGGGACCGCCTGCCGCAAGACCTGCGCGACGGCCCGCGAGGGCCCGACCTCCGCGCGGTTCCGTTCACGTCCGTGTACCTCACGCACGACGAGTGGGTGGCGGAGATGGCCAACCGGACCGTGCACGCGGTGATGCACATCGGCTGGGTCCGCGACGAGGCGGGCGGCCATCACGGCCGGATGGCCGTCCTGGTCAAGCCGAACGGGCCGCTCGGCGCCGCCTACATGGCGGCCATCAAGCCCTTCCGCTACGTGGGCGTGTATCCGGCGCTGCTGCGCGGGATCGGCGCCAGGTGGCAGGCGAGCGCCGGCGACCGGGCAGCGCGCTGACGTTCACACGCACCGTGACCGCCACGCGCCGCCCGTCACGCGGTCACGCGGTCACGCGGTCACGCGGTCACGCGGTCACGCGGTCACGCGGTCACGCGTCGCGCTTCTCCAGCAGCACCGCGCCCAGGATCAACAGGACCAGCGTCTCGGCCACGAAGACCGCGAAGCCGGTCCACGGCTGGAACATCTTGTCCGCGGCGTTGACCGCCATGACCTGGCTGCCCGCGTTGGCGGGCATCAGCTTGGAGATCCAGTCGCCGGTCTTGCCGGGGATCAGACCCACCACGCCGCCGACCACGAAGATCAACGCGATGCCCACCGTGATGGCGCCGGCGGTGTGCCGCAGCAACACCCCCAACGCCATCCCGAACAGGCCCAGGACGGCGAGATAGAGCCCCGTTCCGATCAGTGAGCGGATCACGCCCGGGTCGCCGATGTCGACGCCGACGTCCTTGGCGCTGAGCATCACGTCGGCCAGGAAGTAACAGCCGAAGCCGGTGACCGCCCCGACCACGAACAGCGTCGACGCCAGTACCAGAGCCTTGGCGGCGAGCATCGACGCGCGCCACGGCACCGCGGTCAGGCTGGTGCGGATCATGCCGGTCGAGTACTCGGCCGTCATCGACATCACCCCGAGCACCAGGGCGGCGATCTGGCCGAAGGCCACGCCCACGGTGAGCAGGTCGGGGGCGTCGTTCTCCTTGCCCTGGGCCACGTCCTTGGCCACGTCGCTCGCCGCCAGGGCGGCGATGGCCCACGTGATCAGGACGCTCACCAAAAGCAGCGCCAGCAGGGTCCAGACGGTCGAGCGTACGGTCTTGATCTTGGCCCACTCGGAGTCCAGGATCCGGCCGAAGGTCAGCCGCGGCGGGCGCGCGGAAGTGGTGGGCGCGGTCGTCGTCATGATGGCCTCATCCGATCCGGTCGGCGGCGGTCGGCGGTCCCCAGCCCTGGACCGCTCCGGCGGTCTTCGAGGGCTCGCCGCCGGTGTGGTATTCGACGCTGTCGGCGGTGAGCCGCATGAACGCCTCTTCGAGCGAGGCCTCGATCCTGGCCAACTCGTGCAGGAAGATCCCGTTGTGCCCGGCGAGGTCACCGACCTGGTCGGTGGTCACCCCCGGGAGCAGCAGCGCGCCCGCGTCGTCGCGGGTCACCTGCCAGCCGGCGTTCGTCGCGAGGCGGGCGAGTTCGTCCGCCTGGGGTGAACGCGCCTTCACGTGGCTGATCGAGTTCTCCGCGATGAACTGCTCCACGCCCGTGTCGGCGAGGATCCGGCCGCGCCCGATGACCAGCAGGTGGTCGGCGGTGACGGCCATCTCGTTCATCAGGTGCGACGAGACGAAGACCGTGCGCCCCTCGGAGGCGAGACGTTTCATCAGGTTGCGGATCCACAGGATCCCCTCGGGATCGAGCCCGTTGACGGGTTCGTCGAACAGCAGCACCCGGGGATCGCCGAGCAGTGCACCGGCGATCCCGAGGCGCTGACCCATGCCCAGGGAGAAGCCGCCGGAGCGTTTCTTGGCGACGGAGGTGAGACCGACTGTGTCCAGGACCTCGTCCACCCGGGTGAGCGGGATGCCGTTCGACTTCGCCAGAACCACCAGGTGGTCCCGAGCGGTACGGCCGCCGTGCAGGGCCTTGGCGTCGATGAGCGCCCCGACCTCCACCATCGGCGCGACCAGTTTCCGGTAGGCCCGACCGTCCACCGTCACCCGGCCGGCACTGGGGCGGTCCAGGCCCAGGATCATCCGCATCGTGGT
>NZ_WWJX01001360.1 GCF_009865215.1 Streptomyces sp. SID3343
GGCCGATCGGCGTGCCGCAGTGCACGATGTCCAGGCCGACAACGCCCCCAACACCCTGCGCCGCCGCTCCGGCTCGTGCTCACCCGAGAGCCAGTCCGTCGACAACCGGCCCGGATACCGCTTCGCGACGGCGGGGCTCTTGCGCAGCTTCCCGAACGCCTTCGCCTCCATTGTGCGGTGATGGAACGTCAGCACCCGGCGCAGGTCGTGTTCCCACGCGAGCTTGAGCATCCCGGTCTGCAACGCCGCCAACCGCGCCCCCCGGTACGCCTCGACCTCCCGGCCCGTTCCCGGACCGACGCAGGCCACCCCGCCGCTCCCGGTCCTCGTACTGCTCCTGGTCCTCGTTGTCTGCGAGCGCCCGGCGTGGGGCCCACACATTCGCCTCGGCGTGCGGGGATGCCGAGCACCGGACCGCGCGAGCACCGACCACGGGAAGCGTCGACGCACGGGAGTGGGCCCCGCCTCCCCGACCGGCACGCGGGCCCCAACCCGCCGCACCGGCCGACGCCTTG
>NZ_WWJX01001361.1 GCF_009865215.1 Streptomyces sp. SID3343
CCCACCGAACAAGAAACCCCACCGAACAAGAAACCCCACCGAACGAGAAACAGGAGTGCCGCCTTGGACGCTGTGACCCAGGTCCCCGCCCCGGTCAACGAGCCGGTGCACGACTACGCCCCCGGCACCCCCGCACGGGCCCGCCTCGAAGCGAAGCTCAAGGAACTGGCCGCGGCCCCCATCGAGCTGCCGATGACCATCGGCGGCGAGCGGCGGATGGGCGGCGGCGAGCACGTACACGTCGTCCAGCCGCACCACCACGGCGCCCGCCTGGGCACCTTCGCGCACGCCACCCGCCAGGACGGTCAGGACGCGATCGACGCGGCCCTCGCCGCCGCACCGGCCTGGCGCGACCTGTCGTTCGACGACCGCGCGGCGATCTTCCTCAAGGCCGCCGACCTGCTGGCCGGTCCGTGGCGCGAGACGATCGCCGCCGCGACGATGCTCGGGCAGGGCAAGACCGCCCAGCAGGCCGAGATCGACTCGCCGTGCGAACTGGTCGACTTCTGGCGCTTCAACGTGCACTTCGCGCGCCGGATCCTGGCCGAGCAGCCGATCAGCGGCGAGGGCGTGTGGAACCGCCTGGACCACCGGCCGCTCGAAGGCTTCGTGTACGCGATCACGCCGTTCAACTTCACCGCCATCGCCGGCAACCTGCCGACCGCGCCCGCCCTGATGGGCAACGTCGTGGTGTGGAAGCCGTCCCCGACCCAGACATTCTCCGCAGTGCTGCTGATGCGCCTGCTGGAAGAGGCCGGACTGCCGGCCGGCGTGATCAACCTGGTGACCGGCGACGGCATCGCGGTCTCCGACGCGGCGCTGACCCACCCCCAGCTCGCCGGCATCCACTTCACCGGCTCCACCGCCACCTTCCAGCACCTGTGGCGCACCGTCGGCGCGAACATCGCGGGCTACCGAAGCTACCCGCGCATCGTCGGCGAGACCGGCGGCAAGGACTTCGTGGTCGCCCACCCCAGCGCCGACCCGGCCGTGCTGCGCACCGCGCTCGTGCGCGGCGCGTTCGAGTACCAGGGGCAGAAGTGCTCCGCCGCGTCGCGCGCGTACCTCCCGCGCTCGCTGTGGGAGAGCGACTTCCGGGCCGACTTCCTCGCCACCGTCGACGGCCTCACCATGGGCGACGTCACCGACCTGAGCCACTTCATGGGCGCGGTCATCGACGACCGGGCGTTCGCCAAGAACAAGGCCGCGATCGACCGCGCGCACGCCGACCCGGCGATCGAGGTCGCCGCGGGCGGCACCTACGACGACACCGACGGCTGGTTCGTGCGCCCGACCGTGCTGGTGTCCGCCGACGCCGACCACGAGATCTTCCGCGACGAGTACTTCGGCCCGATCCTCGCGGTGCACGTGTACGAGGACGACGCCTACGACGCGATGCTCGCGCAGATGGAATCGGTGTCCGCGTACGGCCTCACCGGCGCCGTCATCGCGCAGGACCGCGCCGCGGTCGCGCACACCGCGCACGTGCTGCGCTACGCGGCCGGCAACTTCTACGTCAACGACCGGCCCACGGGCGCGGTCGTGGGGCAGCAGCCGTTCGGCGGCG
>NZ_WWJX01001362.1 GCF_009865215.1 Streptomyces sp. SID3343
GCTTGCTCGCGCTGTCGGCCATCCCCGGCGGGCCGGCGGCGGGCGCGGCGGCCGCCTTGGCGTCGCTGCGGTCCCGGTCGGAGCCGCCGTCGCCGCTACATCCCCCGATCGCGAGGACGGCGGTCAGGCCTGCGGCGAGGAGCAGGTTCGGGTGTCTCGTCGTGCGTCTCGGTTCGCGTCCCGTGCGCATCTGGCTCCCCCTCTGGTGGGCACTGGATCGGCGATGGGACGGCTCGACCGCGTGGCCGGTTCCCACGTGCGGATGATGCGCGTGAGAAGGTGCGGTGTGGACAGTTCGACGGTGGTAGAAGGCCGGCACGTGGTCGTGGTGGGTGGCGGGATCGCGGGCCTGACGGCCGCGTGGGTACTGCTTCGAGACGGCGACCCGGCGCTCACCGTCACAGTGCTCGAAGGCTCCCCGCGCGTCGGCGGCAAGCTGCACGCGACGACCGTCGCGGGCGTCCCGGTCGACGAGGGCGCGGAGTCGATGCTGGCGCGGCGTACCGAGTCGATCGACCTCGCCCGCGAGGTCGGCCTCGCCGACGACCTCCAACCGCCGAGCACCGCGACCGCGTCGCTGTGGACGCGGGGCGCCCTGCGCCCGATGCCGCGCGGGCACGTCATGGGCGTGCCGGGCGACCTGGAGCCGCTTGCCGCGAGTGGGGTGCTGTCGACCGCGGGTCTGGCCCGGATTCCGCTCGACCACGCGCTCGCGCCGCACCGCTACGAGGACGACGTCGCGGTGGGCCGCTACGTCGCGGAGCGGATGGGCCACGAAGTGGTGGACCGGCTCGTCGA
Source organism: Streptomyces sp. SID3343 (assembly GCF_009865215.1). Classification (GTDB taxonomy): domain Bacteria; phylum Actinomycetota; class Actinomycetes; order Streptomycetales; family Streptomycetaceae; genus Embleya. The sequence continues at coordinate 799 of NZ_WWJX01001362.1, forward strand.
GCCGCTCCTCGGCGGGGTGTACGCGGGCAACGCGTACGAGATCTCGCTCGCGGCGGCCGTACCGCAGTTGCTGCCGATCGCGCGGGGCGGCGGGTCCCTGGTGACCGGTGTGCGCGGGTTGTTGGACCGGGCCGCGCAGGGCCCCGGCGGGCCGGTGTTCATGGGCATCGCGGGCGGTGTCGGGCGGCTGCCGGTCGCGGTCGCGGGGGCGGTGGTGGCGACCGGGCGCGGCGAGATCAGGACGCGGACCACGGTGCGCGAGCTGGAGCGCACCGCGACCGGGTGGCGCCTGGTGACCGGGCCCACGAGCGCGCCGGTGGCGATCGAGGCCGACGCGGTGATCCTCGCGGTGCCGGCGGCGCCCGCGGCCAGGTTGCTGCGCCCGCACTCGGCGGTCGCGGGGGTCGAGCTCTCCGCGATCGAGTACGCGGGGATGGCCCTGGTCACGCTCGCGTTCCGGCGCTCGGACCTGGCGGCGGCGCCGAGCGGCAGCGGGTTCCTGGTCCCGCCGGTGGACGGTCGGCGGATCAAGGCGAGCACGTTCGCGTCGAACAAGTGGGGCTGGATCGATCGGGCCGACCCGGACACGTTCGTACTGCGCACGTCGCTGGGCCGAGCGGGGGAGGAGGCCGTGCTGCAACGCGAGGACGCCGACCTCGTGGCCGACTCGCTCGCGGACCTGCGCGACGCGATCGGGCTCGACGCCGAGCCGATCGACCACAAGGTCACCCGGTGGGGCGGCGGGTTGCCGCAGTACGCCGTCGGGCACCTGGGCCGGATCGCGTGCGTGCGCGACGCGGTGGAGCGGCTGCCGCGGCTGGCGGTGTGCGGCGCGGTGTACCAGGGCGTGGGCATCCCGGCCTGCGTCGCGAGCGCGACCGAGGCCGCGACGGATGTCCTCGCCGAACTCGCGAAGCCGCTTGCCCGTTCGGCGCACTGACTGGCCCGGGGTACGTAGCCGGCCGGGGGTACGTAGCCGGCCGGGGGCGGGCACCCGGCCGGGGGTACGGACCGGGCCGGGGGTACGGACCGGCTGCGTGTACGGGCCTTTCGTGCGGGCCTTTTGTACGGGCCTCGGGTAGGGACGTCTTGTACGGGCTTCTCGTCCGGAGCGGCCCCGGGCACCGATCGGCCCCGTGCGCGGACCGCGTGCGTGGGCGAGGCAGAATCGAGCCATGACGCAAAGCACCGCGAACAACAACCCGGATCCGGCCGCCCCCACGTCGGTCGATGCCGCCGTAGCGATCGACGAGGAGGTCCTCGAACCGGAGGGCGGCCCCGCCCAGGTGCGCAAGAAGGCGCGTGACCTCAACGAGGTCGTCAGGTACACGATGTGGTCGGTCTTCCGGCTCAGGGAGCCGCTTCCGGGCAGCCGCGCGAGCCTCGCGGCCGAGGTGGAGCAGCTGTTCGAGCAACTGCTCGACAAGGACGTCGTGGTGCGCGGCACGTACGACGTCTCGGGCCTGCGCGCCGACGCGGACCTGATGATCTGGTGGCACGCGGAGAATTCGGACGACCTCCAGGAGGCGTACAACCGCTTCCGCCGCACGGGCCTGGGCCGGCTGCTCGAACCGGTGTGGTCGAACATGGCGCTGCACCGTCCCGCCGAGTTCAACAAGAGCCACATCCCGGCGTTCCTGGCCGAGGAGACGCCGCGCGACTACGTCTCGGTGTACCCGTTCGTGCGCAGCTACGAGTGGTACTTGCTGGAGGACTCCGAGCGGCGGGCGCTGCTCGCCGAACACGGCAAGATGGCGCGCGGCTTCCCGGACGTGCGGGCCAACACGGTGCCGTCGTTCTCGCTGGGCGACTACGAGTGGATCCTGGCCTTCGAGGCGAACGACCTGTACCGCATCGTCGACCTCATGCGGCACCTGCGTGGCTCCGAGACCCGTCGCCACGTGCGTGAAGAGGTCCCGTTCTTCACGGGGCGCCGGCGCGCGATCGGCGACCTGTTGGCCGGCCTGGCCTGAGGTGGTGCGGCGCCGATCGGGTCCGGGCGATCCGATCGGCGCCGGTGTGTCGCGTGTGGGGAGGGCGGGGGTCGGTTCTCGTGTGTCGGTCGGTCTTCAGGTGGACGAGCTGCCGCACGAGGACGAGCTGCTGCCGCATGAAGACGAACTGCCTCCACAGGACGAGCCGCTGCCACACGACGAACCGCTGCCGCACGACGAGCCGCTGCCACACGACGAACTGCCGCCGCACGACGTGTGATGACCGTGTGAGCCGTGGTGGTGGGAGGAGTCCGGTGGGTTGCCGGCGCACGAGCCGCCCGGGGGCCGGTCGTTGTCGCCCGGCTGGTAACCGAACCGATGGCCGAAGGCGTCGGGCTGCCACGGCCCGGGACCGTACGGTCCGTAGGGGCCGGGGCGGCCTCGGCCGAATTGGCGCCTTCGGTTGCGCCGGGCCACTCGGACGAACAGGAAGATGATCACGAACGGCGATGTGAGCACGACGATTACGACGACGAACAGGGCCAGGAACGGCGTCATGGTGTGCGTCTCCCGGTGAGGTGCTTCGGATGGCTCTTCGTACGGACTTCCCCGGCGTCCCCGGCATCCCTGGCTTTCCTGGCTTTCCTGGCTTTCCCGGCTTCTTCGGGTTGTTTCCGGTGCGGGTCGCCGCCACGGTGTGCGCTCGATCGTGATGCGGACGTGCGTAGGCGGGACCACCAGGACGGTTTGCGCGGGACGAACATCTGCGCGAGAGCCTGGGGCAGCGCGTCCCCTTCCCACAGGTGGGCGGCGAAAGCGTGTACGTCGGCGCGGGTGCCGCCCTCGACCGGCTTCGGATGGGTCATCGCCCAGGCCATGAACTCGCGCGGCCACCGATCGCCGAGCGCCGAGGCCAATTCCGGTACGGCTCGCAACGCGGAGTCGCGACGTTTGGCGGCGAGCGCCCCGGCCTGCACGCGCACCCGCTCGGGATCGAAGCCGGGCGGCACGGGCGCGCCGGTGAGCAGCGCCGCGAGGAGCGCCGTTTGTTGCCGCGCCGCCGATTCGCGGTGTTCTTCCGTCGGCTCGCGGAACACCGCTTCGGCCTCCGGCCGCGCTGCTCGCCGTGCTCGTCGAGTGTCGGCGTCGTCGGCCCCCTTCGTGGGCGCCGGCGCGGCCGGGGGGTCGGCGATGGTGCGGATCGCGCTCAGTTCGGCGGCGAGTTCGGCGGTGGACGGGAAGTTCGCGTCGCGCTCCAGCAGGATCCGGGGTGGTCGGTGGAGGGCGCACAGCATGTCCAGGACCTCCAGGACCGGGGCGGTCACGGGGTGGGCGTGTGTGTCGTGCCACAGGCCGTCCACCTCGAGGCCGCCGGCGACGTGGACGTAGGCGACGGCTTCCAACGGGAGGGCGGCCAGGGCCTTGGCGGGGTCCAGGGCGTGGTTGACGCGTTCGGTGTGCAGGTTGGCCACGTCGACGAGCAGGCGGACGCCGGTGCGTTCGACGAGTTCGGTGAGGAACTCGGACTGGCTGAGCTCGTCGTCGGGCCAGGCCAGCAGGGTCGCCGGGTTCTCCAGGGCGAGCGGGACCGGGAGCAGGTCCTGGGCGATCCGCACGTTCTCGGCCACCAGGTCCAGCGCGTCCCACGTGCGTGGGCCCGGCAGCAGGTGTCCGGCCTCCATGCCGCCGGCGCGGACGAATGCCAGGTGCTCGCTGACCAACGGCGAGTCGAGCGCCGTGGCGACCGCGGCGAGGTGCGCGAGTCGGACGGGATCGGGGCGGTCGGCGCCGGCGAGGCCGAGACCGACGCCGTGTGGGATGACCTCGACGCCGCGAGCACGTAGGACGCGCAGCGACTCGGGCACGTGGTCGAGGCAGATGTTCTCGGCGACGACCTCGACGAAGTCGACGCCGTCGAGGCGCTCGATGGTGAGGTCGATCTCCGATCGCCACCCGATTCCCACGGCTGTTCGCATGTGCTCAGCATGGCGGGTCCGCGCCGGGGCGAACCAGGAGGAGTTCCCTCGGATGTCGCCCTCACGTGCGGGTTTGCGCACCGGACCCCGTGTGGGCCGGCCCATGAGGACGGCCTATGAACCGCACCCATCCGCAGTGCCTCCGCACGACCCGGCCCGCGCGCCCTGTGGTGACGCGCACGACGTGCCGCCACACCACTGCGACGGGGCCGGCTCGGCTGCCGTGGGGGCACTGCGGCGGAAGATCTCCTTGACCACCGGATCCGGGTACCGGTCCAGGCCCCACAACGCGACCGCGCCCAGGGAGCCGGGGGCCAACGCGGCGACCGCGGCGTCGTCGCGGCGCAGGCGCATCAGCCGGCGCATCGCCGGGGCCGTGGGTACCACCCGCTCGCCGAACACGCCGAGCAGCAGCAGGGCGGCGACACACGCCTGACTGCCGACCACCACCAGGACAAGGCCCAGCCACGGCCAACCACTCGATGCCCCCTCGTCGGTGACCAGGAAACCCGCGACCGCGGCCACCAGGCCCAGGGGGATGGTCGCGAACAGCGCCCAGCGGGGGATTCTGCGCGGTCCCGCGTCGGGGCGCGCGATCAGGCCGTCCTCGAACAGCCTCGTGCCGATGCCCTGGATCTCGACGGAGGCGGCCACGCGGGTACGCAGCTCGCGCAGCGGCAGACCCCCGTACTCGCGGTCCAGGACCCGCATCGTCGCGTCACCGTCACCGTCGGCGGCCGCCGGGCGCGCGGCGACCACCTGACCGTCCCGGTTCACGTGCAGGGCGTCGGTGTCGAGCAGTCGCAGGATCGACACGTCGGCCGCCCGCGCGGCACCGCCGGACAGGAAGGCGTGTTCGCGCAGGTCCAGTTCGGTCAGGCGGTGCCGTTGTACGTCCTTGCCGCCGCGCCGGGCGAACCCGATGGCGACGCCGAGTACGGCCGTCGTCCAGACCGAATACGTGAGAGGTATCAGCCACGGATTCATGGACATCAGGCTTAGTGGACGATCGGCGTCGCCACAAATGGATGTGAGTTACGCCGCACCCCGCGACAGCGGTTCGACGATCCGTCAGGCCCCGGCGGCGCCGGGCTCGGACGGGTCGGGCTCCAGCGTGAGGGAGATGGAGTTGATGCAATAGCGCTGGTCGGTCGGGGTCCCGTAGCCCTCGCCCTCGAAGACGTGTCCGAGATGCGAGCCGCACGAACCGCAGCGCACCTCGACGCGCTTCATGCCCATCGAGACGTCCTCGATGTACTCGACGCGGTCCTCGGCGAGCGGGGCGTAGAACGACGGCCAACCGCAGTGGCTGTCGAACTTGGTGTCGGAGCGGAACAGTTCGGCCCGGCACGCCCGACAGCGGTACACGCCGGTCGTCTTGGTCTCGGTGTACTCGCCCGTCCACGCCCGCTCCGTGCCGGCCTGGCGCAGCACCTGGAACTCGGCGGGGGACAGCTGGGCCCGCCACTGCTCGTCCGTCTTCTCGATTTCGTAGGCCATGTTCACATCCAACACGCAACGGCCCCGCGGCGTTCCCGCGGGGACGGGGACGAGGCGGGGCCGATGGGTGGCGATGGTGCGGTGGAGCGCCGGCGTCGGTCGGGTGGGCGTGGTCAGCGGGCGGCGCGGTCGCGGATCGCGTCGAGGATCTCCGGGCCGAGCAGGGTGACGTCGCCCGCGCCCATGGTCAGCACGAGGTCGCCGGGACGGGCGAGCCGGGCCACCGAGGCGGCGACGTCGGACCAGCTGTGCATGGTGCGCACGAGGCCGCCGTTGTCGAGCGCGGCGTGCGCGACGATGTTGCTGGTCACGCCGGGCTGCGGGTCCTCGCGGGCGGCGTAGATGTCCATCACGACGGCGATGTCGGCGGCGGCGAGCGCGCGGCCCATTTCGACGCCGAGCTGCTGGGTACGGCTGAACAGGTGCGGCTGGTACACCGCGACCACGCGGCCCGCGCCCACCGCGCCGCGCGCGGTCTCCAGGTCGGCGGCGATCTCGGTGGGGTGGTGCGCGTACGAGTCGACGACGCGGATGCCGCTCTGTTCGCCCTTGAGCTGGAAACGACGGCGTACGCCCGCGTAGTTGCCCAGGCCCTCGGCCATCCGCTGCGGCTCGACGCCCAGCGCGCGGCCGACGGCGAGCGCCATGACCGCGTTGGACGCGTTGTGTCGCCCGGGGACGGCGACGGTGAACACGAGGTCGGCGGCCTCGTCCTTGGCCCGTACGGTCACCCGGCTGCTCAGGCCCAGCGACTCGATGCCGACCAGGCGCAGGTCGGCCTGCTCGCTTTCGCCGACGGTGACGATGTTCAGGTCGGGCGCGGAGGCCGCGAGGCGCTCGCGCAGGCTGTGCGCGCCCGAGTCGTCGGCGGACAGGACGAGCGTTCCGCCGGGGGTGATGCGGTGCGCGAAGATCTCGAAGGATTCGAGGACGTCGTCGAGCGAGCCGTAGTTGGCGTGGTGGTCGAGTTCGACGTTGAGCACGACGGCGATCTCGGGGGCGTACTTGTGGAAACTGCGGTCGCTTTCGTCGGCTTCGGCCACGAAGATGTCGCCCGAGCCGTGGTGCGCGTTGCTGCCGGCCTCGTTGAGGTCGGCGCCGATCGCGAACGAGGGGTCCAGGCCGAGCGAGGTCAGGCCGACGGCGAGCATGCTCGTGGTCGTGGTCTTGCCGTGGGTGCCGGCGATGGCCACCGAGCGGCGGCCGTCCATCAGCCGGGCGAGCGCGTCCGCGCGGTGCACGACGGGGATGCCGCGCTCGCGGGCGACCACCAATTCGGGGTTGTCCGGGCGGATGGCCGAGGACACCACGACACACGACGCGTCCTGGACGTTGTCGGCGTGGTGGCCCACGTGAACGGTGCAGCCGAGTTGGCGCAGCGCGAGCAGCAGCGTGGAGTCCTTGGCATCGCTGCCGGACACCTTGGCCCCGCGGATCGCGAGGATCTTGGCCAGCCCGGACATGCCGGCGCCACCGATGCCGACGAAGAAGGGGCTGCCAAGGTCGACGGGCTCGGCGGGGGGTGCCATGAAGCGGGCTCCTTCGGAGAGTCTTGGCCCGGGCAGGGTTGGCCGAGGCACCCGCGATTCTGCCTTACTCGGGGCCGGGTGGCCTTGATGGGAGATTCGGTGGGGCGGGCTGCGGTTGCGTGGTGGGTCGGTTTTGTTTGGTGTCCACCCGCCCACCCGTTGCGAAGGGTGGGAAGGCTGCGGTTTTCACGGCCCGTTGGGGCGTGGTCTGGCTCCGCAGCCTTCCGTGGATGGGGGCGGTTCAGCTCAGGTCGTGGGCGAAGAGTTTGAGGACCGGGACGCCTACGTTCTGGCGGGCCCTGGAGGCCCAGTCGCGGTGGAAGAGCTCTTCGATGAAGTGCGGATCGGTCAGCACGATGACCTCGTCGGCGGTGTGACGTTCGACGATCTGCTTGAGGGTGTCCAACGGGTCGCGGCCCGGCGTGGTCTCGCCCACCGCGTTCGCGCCCGCCGCGCGCAGGGCGGCGACGCTGGCATCGAGGGTGCGGCGGGCCGCGTCGGCGCCGTCGTCGGGGCCGGGGGTCTCCTCGATGTCCTCGGCGGCCTCCTCCAGACGAACGAGGGCCACGTCGTCCAGGGCCTGAAGCAGTTTGCGGTGGTCGGCCTTGCCGGGCAGCACTACGACGAAAGACGTCTCGACGCCTTCGTGCAGGCTGGTCACGAGTTTGACGTCCTCGTCGTTGAGGACCTTTTCCACGAGCAGCACGATCGTGTACACGCAACACTCCCTGATCTACCGGTGCCGGCCGAGCCGGGGGCCTGTGCCCCGTCTGCCCGGGAGTCCGGCATCCCACTCTTGTTTTTCGCGCCGTGCAATGGGTTTTCCACGGATGCCACGCCGTCGCCGACGCGTACTCACGTCGTCGGGTGCGTGGTCGATCACGTCGTCGATCACGTCGTCGAATACGTGTCGATTACGTGGTCGATTGCGTCGTGCGGTCGCGTTCGGGTCGGACGTAGCGCGCGAACAGTGACCCGTCCTCTTCGAGCAGCGAAATCGGGTGCATGGGTTGCGGCGGGGTCAGGGTCGGTCCCGCGAGGATTCGATCCGCCGGGCCTGCGGTGAGCAGGGGCCCGATGGTCAGGCACAGCTCGTCGAGGCGGCCCGACGCGGCGATCTGCGCGAGGACGTGCGGGCCGCCCTCGGTGAGCTGGCGGGTCAGGCCCCGCTCGGCGAGGGCGTCGAGGGCGAGGGCGAAGTCGACGCGGTCGCGGCCGGCGAGGATCACGTCGCCGTACTTCGCGGCCGCTTCGAGGCCCTCGGGACGCGCCTGCTCGCACGTGATCACGATGGTCGGCACGATCGCCTCGGTGAACAGCGGCGACGTGAAGTCGACGGCGAGGCTGCGGGAGACGACCGCGATCACCGGTACGGGCCTCTGGCCGGCGGCCTCGCGTGCCGCGGCATGCTCGCGGTTGGGCCGTGGTGGGCCGTAGCCCTCGTTGCGCACGGTGGAGGCGCCCACCACGATCACGTCGGCCAGTGCGCGCAGGATGCCGAAGATCTTCTTGTCGGCGGGCGAGGACAGGCCGTCGGACAGGCCGTCCGGGGCCTGCGCCGCGCCGTCGATGCCGGCGACCATGTTCGCCCGCAGCCAGGTGCGGCCCTGTGGATAGGCGTACGCCTCGACGAGGTCGACGGTCTCGGCGACGGCGGAAGCCGCGGAGCCGGCGGGGCCTTCGGGGCCGGTGGGGCTCGTGGTGGTGGGGACGGCAGTCGTGGGCACGGGAAGGAGACGGCGCATGTGAGTGAGTTTTGCACGCACCGTAGGCTTGATCATCGTGCCTGTAGACCCTGTCTTGTCGTTGACCGAGCGTCGACCCAGCGTTCCAGCCGACCGCCTCGTCGCGGAGATGGTTCCTCCGCCGAGGTTCGGCAACGTGCGCTTCGCCACGTACAACCCCGACCCCAACCAGCCCGGTCAGGCGGCGGCCGTCCAGCGCCTGGAGCGGTTCGCGGCCGAGCTCAACCGCGACGACGGCGGCCGGAAGCGATGGTTTCGGCGTGAGCTCGCGGCCGGCCCGAGCGGGATCTACCTCGACGGCGGATACGGCGTCGGCAAGACGCACCTGCTCGCGTCGCTGTGGCACGCGGCTCCCGGACCCAAGTCGTTGTGTACGTTCGTCGAGCTGACGAACCTGGTCGGGGCGCTGGGGTTCCGGCAGACCGTCGAGGCGTTGTCCGGACACCGGCTCTTGTGTATCGACGAGTTCGAGTTGGACGACCCGGGCGACACGGTCCTGGTGTCCACGCTGCTCGGGAAGCTCGCGGACGCGGGGGTCAAGCTGGCGGCCACGTCGAACACGTTGCCGGACAAGCTGGGCGAGGGGCGCTTCGCGTCCCAGGACTTCATGCGGGAGATACAGGGGCTGTCGGCGCGCTTCGAGGCGTTGCGCATCGACGGCGACGACTATCGGCACCGCGGGTTGCCGGCGGCCCCGGCACCGGTGTCCGACGAGGTGGTGGACAAGGCCGCGCAGGCAGCCCCCGAGGGCGCCGCGCTCGACGACTTTCCGGCGTTGCTCGCGCATCTCGCGGCGGTGCACCCCAGCCGGTACGGCGCGATGTTGGACGGCGTGACCGGGGTGTTCTGGCGCGGCGTGTGCCCGGTGGACGACCAGGCCACGGCGTTGCGTCTGGTGGTGCTCGCGGACCGGATGTACGACCGGGAGTTGCCGGTGGTGGCTTCCGGGGTGCCGTTCGACGAGCTGTTCACCGAGGAGATGTTGGCGGGCGGGTATCGAAAGAAGTACCTGCGGGCGGTGTCGCGGTTGGTGGCCATGGCCCGGGAGGGGTCGGAGCTGGGGCGGTCGGGGGCGTAGGTCCGCGCGTGCTTTGCGCGTGTCTTGCGCGTGGCGCCGGGTTGCGTGTGGCGCGGGGGTTGCGCGTGGCGCCGGGGTTGCGCGTGGCGCGGTGGGTTGGTGGTGGGGCGGGCGGCGCTGCGGGTGGGTGTTGGTCGGGTCGGGTGTTGGTTCCCACCCGCACCACCCGTGCTGTTTGGGGCGATGGCTGCGGTTTCAAGGCGTCGGGGGCGCCGAATCGGCCTCGTGGCGCGGTTCCGGTGGGGATGACGGATTGGGCTTGGGGTCCGGTCTTGCGCGCATCGCGCATCGCGCAGCATCGATGCGTTTCAGGAGATCGTCGAGTACTTATTCGACGCACGACGGTGAATGCGTTGAAGTGGCAACGCGTACAGGGACGGTCGTTGCGCGGGGCTCGAAGGTCGTGGGCGGTCCCGTTTTCGGGTGGGGTCCGGGCGGAGGGTGAGTGGAGGTGTCTGCCGCCCGGCATGGGCCGGCGCCTCGGTCCATTTGCTTGCGCTTTTGAGTGGACGTACCGCCGGCGGTGGTGGGTGGGCGCGATGGTGTTCGGTGGTTGCCTTCGGGTGAATTTGTCGGCCGGCATCCCGCTTCCGGTACGGGCGAATTCGGGAACCGCGCAGGGCCGGGGCTTCGTCTCGCAGACGGAATCCGTCCGTGACAGTTCGAATCCGGGAGATCGACGTGCCCATCGTCTTCGCCGATTGTGAATTTCGCTACCGTCGGGGTCGTCCTCTCCTGGAGGGTTTGACCCTGAGCTTTTCCCGGGGGCGCACCGTCCTGCTGGGTCCCAACGGTGCGGGCAAGTCCACGCTGCTGGGGCTTGCCGCGTCGGTGCTGTTACCGCGCGCCGGGACGGTCGAGTTGGGGAGGCTGTGTACCGCGCGTCGCAAGGACCTGTCCGGCTACCGTCGCCGGGTCGGTTGGTTACCGCAGCAGGTCGCGGCCGTGCCGGGGTTGCGGGCTCGCGAGCAGGTGGCCTACGCGGGGTGGCTCAAGGGGCTGTCTCGCGCCGACGCGTGGGAGCGTGCGGATACCGCGCTGGCCCGGGTCGGCTTACAGACCCTCGCCGCGCACAAGAGCAGTCGACTTTCCGGGGGACAACTACGCCGGGTCGGGATTGCCCAGTGTTTGGTCCACGACGCCGAGGTGCTCCTGATGGACGAGCCCACGGCGGGCTTGGACCCCGTGCAGCGCCAGGTGTTTCGTGATCTGCTCGCCGACCTCGACGACCGGGTCGACGTCATCGTCTCCACCCACCAGACGGAGGACATCGACGCTTCGTATGAACACGTCGTCGTCCTCGACGACGGCCGACCCCGCTTCCAGGGATCCGTCGGTGACTTCCTGGCCCTGTCCCCGGACACCGTGCCCTCACAGCGCCGCGCCGAAGCCGCGTATGCGAGCACGATCCGGCAGGAGGTGTAGGCGGCCATGCGCTACGGCACTCGCGCCAGAACCTCCGCCGCCACCTTCGCGCTGTTCCTGCTGCTTCCCACCGTCTTCGTCTACAGCGTCGACCTCCAACAGTGGACCACCCGCGGCTACTGGGCCTCGGTGAGCGGCCAACTGAGCTTCGGCCTCAGGTTCATCGGCCCGGCGTGTGCCGCGTGCGCGGCGTGGGAGGCCGCCCGGCTTCGCCGTGGACGCGTGTTCACCTGGGCTCCGGCCCGCCACCCCCTGCGCATCGCCCTCGACTCGCTTTCCACCGTGTACTTCCTCGGCCTTGCGGGACTTCTCGCCGGGTTGGCTGCGCTGTGGCCTACGATTTCCGGCGCTCCCGGCGGACCCGATCCGGCCATCGCGGCCACCTGGCTCGCCGTGATCGCCGGACACGCCGCATGGGGCTACCTTTTGGGATCGTTCCTGACCCTTCCGGTGGCCTTCCCGCTCGCGGCAGTGACCACCTACGTGTGGATGGCGTACCCGGGAACGTTGTCGAATCCTTGGATCCGGCACCTCAACGGCGGCGACTTCGACGGCTGTTGCCGCCTGGACCAAGCCCCTTCCCTCCGCGTCGTCGCCGGCGTGTGCCTCCTGGCGGTCGGCGTCGTCGTCGCCGGCGGCCCCAAGGTGGCCGCGCTCGCCACCGCACTCGCGGTCTTCGCCGTCGCGGCCACCGGCGGCGTCCTGTTCGTACGCACGGTGGGGACCGGGCCGGTGCAGGACCGCGCCTTCGATCCGAGCTGCGTGGGGACGGCGCCGCGCGTTTGTCTGTGGCCCGAACAGAGTCGTCGCGGTGAGCTCATTCGCGACCGACTCCGCGCGTCCTACGGCTTGCTCGTGGCTGTGGGGGTCTCGTTGCCGCCCACCCTCACCTCGGCCCGGCACCGCGACGACAGCCTGTGGGTGCCGCTCCGGGCCGAACCCACCCGCCAGGACGTCGTGCTGGGACTGGCCGAGAGTCTTCTTCCGGGAGGGCCGCCCGAGTGCGCGTTCCGGGGCGAGAAGTTCGGCGGCTTCTCCGGTCACGGTCCGACTCTGGCGTGGCTCGCGCTGACGGCCGGCGCCGATCCCGTCGTCGTACCCGGGCGTCTCGACCGACAGCACTGGGAGTTCGCCGCGCGCGTTCGTACCCTGCCCGCGCCCGAGCAGGTCGCCTGGTACAGCGCGAACCGCGAGGCGCTCACCACCTGTGGTCGGCCCCCGGTGCCTCTTCCCGCGGCGCTTGCCGGGTACGCGGCGGTGGGGACGCCGTGATCTGGTGGGCGCGGGTGCGACTGGTGGCCGTGACGAGCACCCTGATGATCGGGCTCCTGATCGCGTCCATGGCGGCCGAGGACACGAAGCTTCCGATGCCCTCCCTGGTGGGGGAATCGACCATTCCGGTACCGCTGCCGTTCCTTACCCCACTCGCCGTGGTTTCCGCAGCGGTGGCCGGACTCGAACGTGGTGATCGTCGTCTCGGGTCGACGTCCAGCCGCTTGCGGGGTGTCGATCTCGCTTTCCTGGTGGGGCTGTTCCTCGTTGGTGCGCTCGTTCCGGGAATCACCGAAGTGCTCGGCGATTCGGGTATGGGCGGCGCTTTCGTGCGCAACCTCGCCGGCTACCTGGGTCTCGGTCTGATCGCCCGGCACTACCTCGGCGGGCCGGTCGCCACTGTCGTGCCCGTCGTGTTCGTCCTTTTCTGCACGGCCGTCGGACTCGACGCATCCCGCCGACCTCGACCCTGGGCCTGGCCGTTGGCCCCCGCCGACGACCTCGGCGCCGCCGCGGTCTGCGTGGTCCTGGGGGTGGCCGGGTTGTACGCCGTCACTCGCCCCCGTGCCACCGTCGGCGCCTGAACCCGACGGTCGAGCCGAAGCCGGGGCGTGGGGCTCAGGACGTGCGTTTGCTGTCCGTCCACTGTTGTTCGAACTCTTCCTGGAACAGCGGGTACAGGCCGCGTGCCTGGGTGCCGGCGGTGTCGGCGCGCAGGACGAACGCGGGTGACTCGACGCCGCGGGCGTGGCGCAGGTAGGGCTGGATCAGGCCCACGTCGCCGTCGACGAGGTAGGCGGCGAAGCGCGGTGCCTCGTCGTACAGCCGGATCTCGATCCGGCGCGGTTCGCGCAGCTTCGAGCGGATGCGGCGCATGTGCAGGATGTTGAGCGTGGTCATCCGGGCGAGCAGGCCCTTCTTGACGTCCTCGTCGCGCTCGCGCTGCTTCATTGCCTCGCCGGCCGGGTTGAGGAACAGCAGCCGCATCTCGCAGCCGCTCGACCCCAGGCGGGTCAGGTCGCGTCCCGAGTAGTTCTGACAAAGGAGGTTGAGCGAGACGCCCATCGCGTCGATTCCGCGCGCGCCGTCGACCAAGTCCGCGAAGGGGAGCCGGCGTTGAAGCGCCGAGCGGTCCGGGAAGACGCCGACCACGTCGGCGTAGCGACCGGCGAACAACTCCTCGACCGCGTCCAGGGCGAGTCGACGGTCGCCCTGGTCGGCGAGTGGGCCGTCCAGTATCGCCAGCACGCGCAGGCACGCGCGTTCGACCTGGGCGAGCACGTCGGGGGACAGGACCCGGTTGCGGGCGACGATGTGCCGGCCGATCTCGACCTCTTCGAGCGCGCGTTCCAGCGTGCGCCGGTCCGACAGGAAGGGCTCGAAGCACCACCAGTTGCGGACCATCAGTTCGCGCAGCTGTGGCAGCGTCAGGAAGGCGATCAGGTCGTCGTCGGCGGGGTCGACGATGTAGCCGCGTCGGCGGCTCATCTCGCGGACGGCCTCGGCCCGTTCCACCCATTCGTTCTGGGCGTTGCCGGCCGCCGCGAGCACCCACGCGCCGTCGTCGTGCGGATGCTCGCCGGGGCCGTACACCGGGACGAGTACGGCGCTGATGACCGCGCGCAGCCGTTGCTCGATGAGGTTCAGGTAGACGTACGCGCGGCCCGCCCGGCGAGCGCGCAACAGCGCCTCGGCCCAGTCGTTCTCGGCCCAAGCGAGGGTCGCCGGGTCGGTCCCCGACGCGGGGTCGGGTGGACTCGTCCCGTCCGGGACGGGCGCCGCGGCGGCGTGTCGGGGTCCCGGGAGGCCGCCTGCGTCGAGGGTGAAGGACCCGGTGTCGGTGAGGCCGCCGGTGATCGGGGTGCCCGCGCCGTCGCGGTAGGTGGCGTACGGGTCCGGATAGGCGCCGGGGCCGTTCGGGGCCGGTGCGAGGGGGGTCGAACCGGTGCGGCCGTCTCTGCTCGTTTCCTCCGCGGGATCCGGTGCTGTCGAGGGTGGTGAGCTGGACTCCCGGTCGGCCATCGCGTCCCATCCGTTCGTCGTCGATCCGGAACCGAACGAGCGTATAGCGAAACCGCAGGGATCCGGGGTGCCTCACGGGCCGCTGGGCATTACCCCGATCGAGTGACTGACATGTCTCCATAACCCTTATGGCGTAGGGCGATTGGGGGGAATCGGCGTCCTCTGGCAACTTCTGCCGAGCGATATCGCGCCGCCCCGGAACAATTGCCGGAGGGGAGAGGGTCTTCCCTCCACATCCACGGGGACGCAACCGGGACGGAGTGAGCGTCCGTCTCATGCGGCAGGAAACCGTGGCACCAGGAGGTCATCATGTTGGCCACGAACAACAAGATCCCGACGGTTCGCACCGATGCCGAGGACGACTTCGCCAAATACCGCGACGTGGTCGCGGACATCTTCGCCCACCACCAGCGCACCACGCCGGTGGGCACCGAACGGGCGGCGTGCTCGTGCGGTGGCGGGTGGCCGTGCCGCGACGAGATGCTCGCGGCCGAACTGCTCGACTGGATTTGATCGTTCCGATCAAAGGTGATCGGCCCGGTAGTCGTCGTCAACGCTTTTTCCGAACACGAAATCCACCCGACCGGGGGACGTGGGTCCGGATCTCGCACATGAATCCGGCTCGGTAGGCGAGACTGCAAGCTGCCGAAGCACGATCCGCGACAAAGCAGGTTGCTCATGCAGGTCTGGCCCGGTCATCCGTATCCGCTCGGCGCCACGTACGACGGCGCCGGCACCAACTTCGCGGTCTTCTCGGAGGCCGCCGAACGCATCTGGCTGTGCCTCGTCGACGAGGCGGGTGCCGAGCAGCGCGTCGAGTTGCGCGAGACCGACGCGTTCGTCCGGCACGCCTACCTGCCCGGGATCCAGCCCGGACAGCGCTACGGCTACCGCGTCCAGGGTCCGTTCGACCCGGCCTCCGGTGCGCGCTGCAACCCCAACAAGCTGCTCCTCGACCCGTACGCGAAGGCGATGGCCGGGGAGGTGCACTGGCACGAGTCGATGTACGGCTACTCGTTCGAGCACCCGGACAAGATGAGCACGACCGACTCGGGCCCGCACACGATGACGTCCGTCGTGATCAACCCGTACTTCGACTGGGGCGACGACCGACCCCCGCGCATCGAGTACCACGACACGGTGATCTACGAGGCGCACGTGCGCGGGCTCACCCGCACCCACCCGGGCCTGCCCGAGGAGATCCGCGGCACCTACGCGGGCATGGCGCACCCGGCGGTGATCGAGCACCTCGTCGGTTTGGGCGTGACCGCGATCGAGCTGATGCCGGTGCACCAGTTCATCCAGGACCACCGGCTGTCCGACCTGGGCATGCGCAACTACTGGGGCTACAACACGATCGGCTTCTTCGCGCCGCACAACGCGTACTCGTCCACGGGCGAACGCGGGCAGCAGGTGCAGGAGTTCCGGACCATGGTCAAGGCGCTGCACGCGGCCGGCATCGAGGTCGTCCTCGACGTCGTCTACAACCACACGGCCGAGGGCAACCACCTCGGGCCGACGCTCTCCTTGCGCGGCCTGGACAACGCGTCCTACTACCGGCTCGCCGACGACAAGCGCTACTACCTCGACACCACCGGTACCGGCAACAGCCTGCTCATGCGCAGCCCACACGTGCTCCAGCTGATCATGGACTCGCTGCGCTACTGGGTCACCGACATGCACGTGGACGGTTTCCGCTTCGACCTCGCGGCGACGCTGGCCCGGCAGTTCCACGAGGTGGACCGGCTGTCGTCGTTCTTCGACCTCGTGCAGCAGGATCCGATCGTCTCGCAGGTCAAACTGATCGCCGAGCCGTGGGACGTCGGCGAAGGCGGTTACCAGGTGGGCAACTTCCCACCGCTGTGGACCGAGTGGAACGGCAAGTATCGCGACACCGTGCGCGACTTCTGGCGCGGCGAGGAGCGCACCCTCGCCGAGTTCGGCTCCCGACTGACCGGCTCGTCCGACCTGTACCAGGACGACGGCCGCCGCCCGATCGCCTCGATCAACTTCGTCACCTGTCACGACGGTTTCACGTTGCACGACCTGGTGTCCTACAACGACAAGCACAACGCGGCGAACCGTGAGGACAACCGCGACGGCGAGAGCCACAACCGCTCGTGGAACCACGGCGTCGAGGGCGAGACGGACGACCCCGACGTGCTCGCGCTGCGGGCACGCCAACAACGCAACTTCATCGCGACGGTGCTGCTGTCCCAGGGCGTGCCGATGATCGCGCACGGCGACGAGTTCGGGCGCACCCAGCAGGGCAACAACAACGTCTACTGCCAGGACAACGAACTCGCGTGGGTGAAGTGGCCGGAGGGCGAGGAGCCCGACCAGCTCGAATTCATGCGGATGATGACGCGCCTGCGGGCCGAGCACCCGGTGTTTCGGCGGCGGCGGTTCTTCCACGGCAGATCCGTCCAGGGCACGCACGACGAACTGACGGACATCGCGTGGTTCACCCCGACCGGCGAGGAGATGTCCGACGGCGACTGGTGGGCGGCGGCGGCCAAGTCGGTCGCGGTCTTCCTCAACGGCGAGGCGATCTCCGAGCCCGACACGCGCGGCCAGCGGATCAGGGACGACTCGTTCCTGCTGCTGTTCAACGCCTCGCACAAGGCGCAGGAGTTCACCGTGCCCAAGGGGCTGGGCAGGACGTGGACGGTCGTGGTGGACACGGCCGACGACAAGACGGCCATCCGCGAGCCGAAAACGCGACCCACGGTCGACGGCGGCGGCTCACAGGCGGTGGAGGCGAGGTCATTGGTGGTGTTGCAGCGCCCTTGACCAGGGATCTCTGTTGCCGGCCCCGCACGACCGGCCTTACCGGAGGGAGGAGGTGTCCAAGTCCGAAAAGGGTTTGGGCAACGGCGCCGGCGTTCCGAAGGGCACGGTGACAACCGCCGCGTAGGCGCGCTTTTCGGGATCCGGCTCGTGGTGGACGACGACGACACGGTCCTTGCGGTCGACGATGACGTAGACAGCCACGCCGACTCCGGCGTAAGTCCTCAACTTGTCCCCGAAGTCCCGATCCCGCGTGCTCGGCGAGGTGACCTCGACGGCAAGAGCGAGCATGGTCAGGGCAGTCACCATGGGTCCCTCCGTAGCGCGGGCTCGCCTGCTACGAGGCTACCTCTGTACCAAATGACCGGAACGAGTGAATCCGCCGAACACGCCGATGCGGGTTCGCCCGGGTTTCGCGGACCCCGCGGGTAGTAGCGGGGCTCATCCGGGGGAAAGTGTCGGCATGACCTCCGCACCTCCCCGCATTCCCACCGGGACGTATCGGCTCCAGTTGCAGCCCGCGTTCGCCTTCGCGGACGCCGCCGCCGCCGTGCCCTACATCGCCTCGCTCGGGGTGAGCCACCTGCACCTGTCGCCCATCCTGCAGGCGGTGCCCGGGTCGACCCACGGCTACGACGTCGTCGACCACACGCGCGTGTCCGCGGACCTCGGCGGCGAGGACGGGTTCCGCGCGCTCGCGGCCCGGGCCGCCGAGCACGGCCTCGGCATCGTGGTGGACATCGTGCCCAACCACATGGCCGTGCCCACCCCCGAGTCGCTGAATCGGCCGCTGTGGGAAGTGTTGCGAGACGGCCGCGAATCGGCCTGTGCCCGGTGGTTCGACATCGACTGGGAGCAGCACGACGGGCGCGTGCTGCTGCCCGTGCTCGGCGCGCCGGCCGAGGAGGTCGCCGACGAGTTGATCGTCGACGGCGACACGCTGCGCTACCACGATCACGCGTTCCCGCTGCGGACCGGTACCGAAAAGCTCGCGCTGCCCGAACTCCTGGACGCCCAGCACTACCTGCTCGCCGACTGGCGCCGCGGCGACGCCGAGCTGAACTACCGGCGGTTCTTCACCATCACGTCGCTGATCGGGCTGCGCCAAGAGCACGACGACGTGTTCGCCGCGACACACGCCACGGTGCTGCGCCTGATCGGCGAAGGGCTCGTACACGGACTGCGGATCGACCACCCCGACGGCCTCGCCGATCCCGCCGGCTACCTGCGCCGGCTGCGCGCCGCCGCGCCCGGCGCGTGGATCGTGGTCGAGAAAATCCTGTCCGGCGACGAGGACCTGCCCGCCGACTGGCCGTGCGAGGGGACCACCGGCTACGACGCGCTGCGCCGCGTGGACAACCTGTTCACCGACCCGGACGGCGCCGAGCCGCTGCGCGCGCTGCACCGCGAGCAGACCGGGGTGCGCGAGGGCTTCGACTATCTCGCGCAGGAGGCCAAGGCCGAGGTGCTCGCGAGCGGGCTCGCCACCGAGTTCGCGCGGCTGCGCCGGGCGCTGGACCGCGAGGAGCCGGTGGCGGGCCCCGGCGACGTCGGCCGGGCGCTGCCGCCGTTGCTGGCCGCGTATCCCGCGTATCGGCCCTATCCCGGCGGCGGCTCCGGGTCGATCGCGACGATGGCCCAGGCCCTGACCGGCGTGCCGGGCCAGGTCTCCGAGGCCGCCCGCGAGATCGCCGAACTGGCGCTCGCCGATGGTGAGTTCGCGGTGCGCTTCGGTCAGGTCGCGGCGGCTCTGGCGGCCAAGGGGGTCGAGGATCGGGCGTTCTACCGCTGGTACGTACTGAGCTCGCTCAACGAGGTCGGCGGCGAGCCGGACCACATCGGGCTCGACATCCCCGGCTTCCACGCCGCGTGCGAACGCGCGCACCACCTCGCGCCGGCCGGCATG
This sequence comes from Streptomyces sp. SID3343, assembly GCF_009865215.1. Lineage (GTDB taxonomy): Bacteria > Actinomycetota > Actinomycetes > Streptomycetales > Streptomycetaceae > Embleya. Next base: position 19,976 of record NZ_WWJX01001362.1, read on the forward strand.
ACCACGCTGAGCACGCACGACACCAAGCGCAGCGAGGACGTACGGGCCCGGCTCTCGATCCTGGCCGAACTGCCCGGCGAGTGGGCCGAGCGGGTGCGCACGTGGAACGAGTGGTCGCGCCCGCACCGCTCCCAGTTCCGCCCGGGACCCGACGGCTACGACACGTATCTGCTGTGGCAAACCCTGGTAGGCGCGTGGCCGATCGCCCCGGACCGCGTGGTGGGCTATCTGCTCAAGGCCATGCGCGAGGCCGCGCGCGCGACCACATGGACCGAGCAGGATCCCGAATACGAGGCCGCGAGCGAGGCGTTCGTCCGCAAGGTGCTGGCCGACGAGGAACTGACGACGGACATCGCCGAGTTCGTCGCCGTCGTGGACACCCACGCGCGGGTGGTCTCGCTGGGCGCCAAGCTCGTACAACTGACCATGCCGGGCGTGCCCGACGTCTATCAGGGCGGCGAACTCGCGCTGTACACGCTCGTCGATCCGGACAACCGGGCCCCGGTGGACTTCGCGCGCGAGCACACCGGGATCGACGCGGACAAGTTCCTGGTCACCACCAAGGCACTGCGGATGCGGCGTGAGCACCCCGAGTGGTTCGCCGGCGACTACACGCGGCTGCGCGCACGGGGCAAGGAGGCCGACTACGCGCTCGCGTTCGTGCGCGGCGGCGAGGCGATCACCGTGGTCACCCGGCTGCCCGCGGGGTTGGCGGCCAAGGGTGGCTGGGGCGGCGCGCTGCTCCCGTTGCCCGAGGGCACCTGGACCGACGCGCTGACCGGGTGCACCTACACCGGCCAGGCCCGACTTCGGCACATCCTGGAGGACCTGCCGGTGGCGCTGCTCACGCGCGGCTGAGCGGGCGGTCCCAGGGATTTCGGCCCCAAGGATTTCGGGGCCTTCGCGTTTCGAGACCTGCGCGTCCCGCGGCTTTCCCGTTTCCGCGGCTTCGCGTTCCGAGGCTTTCGCGTTCCGAGACTTCCAAGAAAGGACACAGCCATCGTGGTCAGGTTCGAGGTCTGGGCTCCCCATGCGTCTTCGCTCGATGTCGTGGTCGACGGACGACGACGCCCGATGCACGACGCGAACCGGCCGGGATGGTGGCAGGCCGACGTGACGACGGCCGTGCACGGCAGCGACTACGCGTTCGTGATAGACGGCAGCGAACCGTTGCCCGACCCGCGCTCGGCGTGGCAGCCGCAGGGCCCCGACGGCCCGAGCCGGGTCGTGGACCACGGCGCGTACTCGTGGACCGACCGCGGCTGGACCGGCCGCGCGCTGCCGGGCGCGGTCGTCTACGAGCTGCACATCGGTACGTTCACCGTCGACGGCACGTTCGCGGCCGCCCTGGAAAGGCTCGACCACCTCGTCGATCTCGGCGTCACGCACGTCGAGGTGATGCCGGTGTCGGCGTTCCCGGGCAAGCACGGATGGGGCTACGACGGCGTGTGCCCGTGGGCGGTGCACGAGCCGTACGGAGGCCCGGAAGGGCTCAAACGGTTCGTGGACGGGTGCCACGCGCACGGCCTCGGCGTGATCCTCGACGTCGTCCACAACCACCTGGGCCCGTCCGGCAACCATCTCCCCCAATTCGGCCCCTACTTCACCGACCGCTACCGCACGCCGTGGGGCTCGGCGGTCAATCTGGACGGCCCCGGCTCCGACGAGGTGCGCGCCTACCTCGTCGGCAGCGCACTGGCCTGGCTGCGCGACTATCACGTGGACGGCCTGCGCCTGGACGCCGTGCACGCGCTCGCGGACAACCGCGCCGTACCGTTCCTGGAGGAACTGTCGGAGGCGGTGGACAAGCTCGCGGCCTCGACCGGGCGGCCGCTGTTCCTGATCGCCGAGTCGGACCTGAACGACCCCAGGGTGGTCACCCCGCGCGAGAGCGGCGGGATGGGCGTGCAGGCGCAGTGGAGCGACGATTTCCATCACGCGCTGCACTCGTTGCTCACCGGTGAACGTCAGGGCTACTACGGCGATTTCGGGTCGATGGGCACGCTCGCCAAGACGCTGCGGCGGGTGTGGCTGCACGACGGCACGTGGTCCTCGTTCCGCAAGCGCACGCACGGCCGCCCCGTGCCGACGTCACGGATGCCCGCGCACCGCTTCCTCGGCTACCTCCAGACCCACGACCAGGTCGGCAACCGGGCGACGGGGGACCGGCTCTCGGCGACGCTGTCGCCGGCGCTGCTGGCGGCGGGCGCGGCGCTGGTGCTCACGTCGCCGTTCACGCCGATGCTGTTCATGGGCGAGGAGTGGGGCGCGTCCACGCCGTGGCAGTACTTCACCGACCACACCGATCCGGTACTCGCGGAGGCGGTCCGCAACGGCCGCCGCGCCGAGTTCGCCGCGCACGGGTGGGACGCCGCACAGATCCCGGACCCGCAGTCGGCGCAGACCGTGCGCGACTCGTGCCTGGACTGGGACGAGGTCGACGCGGCCCCGCACGCCGCGCTGTTGGCCTGGTACAAGCGGCTGATCGCGCTGCGCCGCCAGTGGGAGAACCTGACCGACCCGGACCTCACCCGCGTACAGGTCACCTTCGAGGAGACCGCGGGCTGGCTGATGGTGCACCGCGGCGCGTTCCGGACGGCGGTCAACCTCGCCGACCGGCCAGATCGCGTCGTCCTCGAAGACGTACCCGGTCCAGTACAGGCCGTCCTCGTGGCGCAGCCGCTGAATCCACGAGACGATCTCGACCGCCCGGTCGCTCTCGCCCAACGCCCACAGCGCGATGGCCAGTTCGCAGCTCTCGGCACCGGTGACCCACGGCCGGTCGGACACGCATCGCACGCCGAGATCGGGCACGACGAACGTGTCCCACCCGTCCTTGATCCGCGCGTCGGCCGCCGGACCGCGCAGCGCGGTGCCCAGGACGGGGTAGTACCAGTCCATCGAATAGCGGTTCTTGTCCAGGAATCGCTCCGGGTGCGAGAGCACCGCGTGCCCCAGTCGCCCGGCCGCCAACTCCCAGTCGGGTTGGGGTTCGCCGAGATGTTCGGCGATGGCGAGCGCGCAGCGCAGCGCCTGGTACATGCTCGCCGAGCCGGTGAGCAGCGCGTCGGGCACCGCGATGCCGTGCTCGTCGCGCTTCCAGCGGATCTCCCCGCCGGGCGCCTGGAGGCCGAGGATGAAGGTCATCGCGGCGCGCAGGCCCGGCCACATCCGGACCAGGAACTCCTCGTCACCGGTGAGCAGATGGTGATGCCACAGGCCGACCGCGAGGTAGGCCGTGAAATTGGCCTCCTTGTTGCGGTCGGTGACCTTGCCGTCGACGTAGGCGGCGTACCAGGACCCGTCGGGCTCCTGTCGGCTCGCGAGCCAGCGGTACGCGCGCGCCGCCTCGTCGTGCCGCCCGGCCACGTCGAGCGCCATCGCGGCCTCGGTGTGGTCCCACGGGTCGAGGTGGCCGCCGACGAACCACGGGATGGACCCGTCGGGTCGCTGCACGGCGGCGATGCCGTCGATCGTCTCGGCGACCTGGTCGACCGTCAGGACGCCTTCGAGGGCGAGGAGTTCGAGCGCCGGCTCGGGGCCGCGACGGCGACCCGCGACGCTCATGCCGAAGCTCCGGCGGTGAGGTCGGCGGCTGCCCTGGCGTCGGTCTCGCCGGTCGGGCGCGGCTTGGTCGCGTAGACCACCAGGCTCTTGCCGATCAGCGGGTCGAGCGCCTTCTCGGCGAGTCGGGTGGCGAGCGGGCGCTTCATGATGTCCCACACCAGGAGTTTGTGCCACGCGCGCACCGGGAGCGCCTTGTCGTTGTCCACGCCCACCGCGCACTTGATCCACCAGTACGGCGAGTGCAGCGCGTGCGTGTGGTGCGTGCCGTAGGGCCGCAGGCCGGACTCGCGGATGCGGGCCTGGAATTCGTCGCCCTTGTAGATCCGGATGTGCCCGCCCTCGACCTCGTGATACGCGTCGGACAGTGCCCAGCAGATCTTCTCGGGCCCGTAGCGCGGCACGGTCATCGCGGCGAGGCCGCCCGGCTTGAGCACTCGGAACAGTTCGGCGAGGACACCCTTGTCGTCGGGGATGTGCTCCAGCACCTCGGAGATGATCACCCGGTCGAAGCTGTCGTCGGGGAAGGGCAGCGCGAGCGCGTCACCGACGATCGCCTGTGCCGAGGCCCCTTGGGGGACCTCGCCGGCGGCCCGCATCGAGGCGAACATCGCGTCGACGTCGGCGATGTCCTTCTCGCTCTGGTCGAGCGCGACCACGTCGGCGCCGCGCCGGTATGCCTCGAAGGCGTGCCGGCCGCCGCCACATCCCATGTCCAGGACCCGGTCCCCCGGGGCGAGGGGGAAGCGGGAGAAATCCACGGTGAGCAAGTCGGCGACTCCGTCTCGTATGGCGCGACCTCGTATGGCGCGAGCTGAACTGTCGGGGCGGGGGCGACCCGCGGGGGTCGGCTGGTCAGCGGGTTCCGGAGCCCG
>NZ_WWJX01001363.1 GCF_009865215.1 Streptomyces sp. SID3343
AGGAGGGGGGTCAGGGTGTGGGGGGGCAGGGTGATGGAGGCCATGGTGCCTTGGCCGGCGAGGGTGGGCAGGGCGCGGGCGCGTAGGGCGACGAGTTTGGCGGCGTCGGGCAGGGTGAGGGCGCCGGCGATGTGGGCGGCGGCGATTTCGCCTTGGGAGTGGCCGACGACGGCGTCGGGGTGGATGCCGTGGGCTTGCCAGGTGCGGGCGAGGGCGGTCATGACGGTGAACAGTGCGGGTTGGACGACGTCGACGCGGTCCAGGGTGGGGGCGTGGGGGTGTCGGCGCAGGACGTCGGTGACCGACCAGCCGGTGTGCGGGCGCAGTGCCGCGTCGCAGTCCGCGACCGCCTGCGCGAACGCGGGTACGGTGTCCAGGAGTTCGGCGCCCATGCCCTCCCATTGGGAACCCTGACCGGGGAAGACGAACACCACACCACCACGATCACCCCCCACACTCCCGACCACCAGGTCGACGTGGGGGCGGTCCTCGGCCAGTGCCGTCAGGCTCGCGCGCAGCCCCTCGGCGTCGCGCGCGACGAGTACCGCGCGGTGTCGCAGCGACGCGCGTCCTCGGGCCAGACCGTGTGCCAGCGCGGGTAGCGGAAGGTCCTCGTACTCGCTCAGTTCCTTGGCCAGCGACCGCAGCGCGACGGCCGACTGGGCGGACAACAGCACCGGGATCGAGCGCTCGGGCGCGGGTGCGTCGTGCGGATCGGGTGCGGGGCCGGTCGGCTCGGGGGCCTGTTCGAGGATCACGTGGGCGTTGGTGCCGCTCATGCTGAACGCGGAGACCCCTGCTCGGCGCGGACGGTCCGTGCGCGGCCAAGGTGTCGCATCGGTGGCGAGGGCGACGGTGCCCGAACTCCAGTCGACGTGCGGGGTGGGCGTCCCGGTGTGCAGGGTCGGCGGCAACACCGCGTGGCCGAGGGCGAGAATCGTCTTGAGTACGCCTGCCACGCCTGCGGCGGCCTGGGTGTGACCCAGGTTGGATTTGACCGAGCCCAGCAACAGCGGCTGCTCGGCGGTGTGTTCTCGGCCGTAGGTGGCCAAGAGCGCGTCGGCTTCGATCGGATCGCCGAGCTTGGTGCCGGTGCCGTGTGCCTCCACCACGTCGACGTCGCCCGCTCCCAGGCCCGCCGCGGCGAGCGCTGCCCGGATGACGCGCTGTTGCGCTGCCCCGCTGGGGGCGGTCAGGCCGTTGCTGGCCCCGTCCTGATTGACGGCGCTGCCGCGCAGGACCGCGAGAATGCGTCGGCCGTTTCGCTGCGCGTCGGACAGGCGCTCCAGTACCAGGACGCCCACGCCTTCGCCCCACGCGGTGCCGTCGGCGTCGGCGGAGAATGCCCGGCATCGGCCGTCCGCCGCGAGGCCGCGTTGTCGGCTGAAGCTGGTGAACGCCTTGGGGGTGGTCATCACGGTCACGCCGCCCGCCAGCGCCAGGCTCGCTTCCTGTGCGCGCAGCGCGCGGGCCGCGAGGTGCAGCGATACCAACGACGACGAACACGCCGTGTCCACGGTGAGCGCCGGTCCCTCCAGCCCGAGCAGATAGGCCACTCGGCCGGACAGGACGCTGGGGGCGTTGCCGGTCGCGAGGTGGCCTTCGAGCCCGTCCGGCAAGGCGAAGTCCGCGGACGCGTAGTCCTGTCCGCTCATGCCCATGAACACGCCGGCGGAGGTGCCGCGCAGGGCGGTGGGGTCGATCCCGGCGTCCTCGACGGCGTGCCAGACGGTCTCCAGGAGCAGACGTTGCTGCGGATCCATCGCCAGCGCCTCACGGGGTGAGATGCCGAAGAACGCGGCGTCGAAACCCACCACGTCGTCGAGGAAACCCCCCTCCCGGGCATAGCTCGTCCCCGGATGGTCGGGGTCGTCATCGAAGAGCGTGTCGAGGTCCCAGCCGCGGTCGGCGGGGAAGGCGCCCATCGCGTCGCGGCCCTCGACGAGCAGCCGCCACAGGTCCGCCGGGGAGGAGACGCCGCCGGGAAAGCGGCAGCCGATCCCGACCACGGCGATCGGCTCCGTCGCCCGTGCCGCCTCCTGCCGCAGCAGTTCGTTCTCCTTGAGCGAGCTGCGTAGGGCGGTTACGATCTGCTCGGTCGCGATCGTCATCTTGACCTCCGTCGTGGTCAGTCGCCCATGGCGCGCTGCACGAGGGCCGCGACGTCCAAGGCGTCGATATCGGGCGTGTCGGGACCGTCCGCTTCGCCTGCGGCAAGCCGCAGCAGCCGGTCGTAGAGCCCGGTCGCGCGTAGCCGTTCGAGCGGGATACGAAGGAGCAGTTCCCGAAACTCCTGCTCCACCGGGTCGATGTGTTCGTCGTCGGGGGCCAGGGCCGCCGTCAGGTGCGCCACGAGGTCGGCCGGCGTCGGGTGGTCGAACACCAGCGCGGCGGGCAGGTGCAGCCCGGTCGCGGCGGTCAGCCGGTTGCGCAGGTCCACCGAGGTCAACGAGTCGAAGCCGAGTTCGACGAAGGCCGATGTCGGGTCGAGTTCCTCGTCGGCGTAGGCGAGCACCTCTCGAACGTGGGTACGGACAAGGTCCGTCACGGCTCGGCGTCGATCGGCCTCGGACAACGTCGACAACCGCTCCCGGGTGGTCGCGCCCCCGGACTCCGCGGCCGCGGCCCGCCTGCGGGTGGGCCGCAGCAGATCACGCAACAGCGGGTGGGCGTCGGCGACATCGAGGCGGCCGGTGTCGATCGGGGCAACGACCACGTGGGCCTGCGAAACGTCCCGGGCGACATCGTGCAGGGCGAGTGCCTGCGCGGGTGTCAGCGGCAGTACGCCACCTCGTCGGACGCGGTGCAGATCCGCCTCGCTCAGGTCGGCCCCCATGCCCGCCTCTCCCGACCAGAGCCCCCAGGCAACCGCGGTCGCCGGCACTCCGGCCGCGCGCGCGTGGTGGGCCAGGGCGTCGAGAAACGTGTTGGCGGTGGCGTAGGCCGCCTGGCCGGCGCCGCCCAACGTCGCGGCGGCACTGGAGTAGAACGTCAGCGCGGCCAGGTCGAGTTCGCGTGCCGCGGCGACCAGGGCCAACGCGCCGGCGACCTTCGGCCGCAGGACGTCGGCGAGCCGTGCCGGGTCAAGGCTCGTGAGGGTGGCATCGCCGCGTATACCGGCGGCATGCACGATCTCGCGTATCGGATGCTCGTCGGGCACGGTGGCCAGGGCGTCGGCGAGTCGTCCCGGATCGGCCACGTCACAGGCCACCGCCGACGCGGTGGCGCCGAGCGAGGCGAGTTCGTCCGCCAACGCGATCGGGCGGGTCCGACTGAGCAACAACACGTGCCGCACGCCCCGGGTGAGGACCAGGTGCCGGGTGAGGTGTCGGGCCAGCGCGCCGTTCGCCCCGGTGACCACGACCGTGCCTTGCGGTCCGGGCCGTTCCGGGAAGGTGAGCACGTTCTTGCCGACGTGCCGTGCCTGGCTCACGTGCCGAAACGCCGCTCGGGCCCGCTGTACCGGCCACGCGGTCCGCGGCAGATGCCGCAACACGCCCGCCTCCAGCAAGGCCACGACCTCGGTCAGCATCTCCTGGATGCGCTCGGGCCCCGCTTCGATCAGGTCGAAGGCCTGATAGACCACACCCGGGTGCTCCGCCGCGACAACCGTCGCGTCCCGCACGTCGGCCTTGCCCATCTCCACGAACCGGCCCCCACGCGGCAGCAGTCGCAGCGAGGCGTCCACGAACTCGCCTGCCAGGGCGTCGAGTACGACATCCACGCCCCGGCCGTGAGTGGCCGTCGTGATCTGCTCCTCGAAGGCGAGCGTGCGCGAGGAAGCGAGGTGGTCCTCGGCGAAGCCGTTCGCGCGCAGGACGTCCCACTTGCCCTGGCTCGCGGTGCCGAACACGTCGGCGCCCCAGTGCCGCGCGAGCTGTACGGCCGCCATGCCGACCCCGCCCGCGGCCGCGTGCACGAGCAACGACTGCCCGTCGCGCAGGCCGCCGAGGTCACGCAGTCCGTAGTAGGCGGTGAGGAAGGCGATCGGCACGGCGGCGCCTTCGGCGAACGACCACGTCGCAGGCAGCGGCACCACCATCCGATGGTCGGTGGTGGCGACCGGACCGAACGCACCGCCGAAGACACCCAGGACTCGGTCACCGGGCGCCAGGCCCGTGACGTCCGCCCCGACCTCCAGCACCACCCCGGCGGCTTCGCCACCCATCACCGCGGCACCCGGATACGTACCGAGCGCGATCAGGACGTCGCGGAAGTTCAGCCCGGCGACCCGGACCGCGACGCGCACCTCCGTCGGGCCGGTCGGAGCGGGCTCGACGAGCATGGGGTGCAGCCCGGCCAGGGTGCCGTCGTCGTCGCCGGCCAGCCGCCACGCGGCGTCGGCGTCGGGCAGCGACAGCGTGTCCGCGTCGTGCAGGGGCGTCAGGCGGGGCACGAGCGGCACACCGCCGCGTATCGCGAGTTGGGTCTCGCCCAGTGCCCGCGCGCCGTGCAGGGCCGCCGGCAGCAGGCCGGCGTCCGCGGTGGCGGCGAGGTCGATCAAGGTGATCCGCCCGGGGTGTTCGGCCTGTGCCACACGGCCCATCCCCCACAGGGGGGCGTTGACGAGGTCCACCTCGTCCCCCGGCTCGACGGCGACGCCGCCCGTGGTGACGACGGCCAGGTGCAGTTCCTCGAACGCGGGGTCCGTCAGCCACTCGCGCAGCGTCCGCAGGTGCCGTTCGGCAGCCGTGGTCACCGCGTCGCCCACGTCCTGCGCCCGGCTCGGGACGAGGGCGAGCAGGACGGCCGTCGGGTCCGCCGCGACGGTTCGTCCGGCCGCGAACTCGGCCGGGTCCGACCACACACGCGCCGTGCCGCCGGATCGGGTGAGGGCCTCGGCGAGCGCCGCGTCACCGATGACGTCGTGGCCGGCGTCATCGGCCCGGGCGTCCGCGTTCGGCAACGGCTTCCACACGATTCGGTGCAGCGCCTCGGGCGTCGGCGCACCCGCGGTCACCAGGTGTTCGGGCGTGATCGGTCGCAGTCGCAACGACCGAACGGCGGCGACCGGCGCGCCCGTGTCGTCGGCGACCACCACCGCCACGGTTTCCGGACCCGTCGCGGTGATGCGCACCCGCAGCCGTCCGGCGCCGACCGCGTGCAGCGTGGCGCCGGTGAAGGAGAAGGGCATCGCCGCGTCGGCGCGCTCCACGCCGGTCAGCGCCAGGGTGTGCAGCGCCGCATCCAGGAGAGCGGGATGCACGCCGTATCGCGCGGCCTCCGCCTCGACGTCTCGGGGCACTTCGACGTGGGCGTAGGTGTGCGTGGTGCCGCGCCAGGCCGCTCGAACGCCGCGAAACACCGGTCCGTAGTCGAGGCCGCGGGCGGCCAGGTCGGCGTAGAGTCCGTCGACCGCCACCGGCACCGCGTCCCGGGGCGGCCATTCGTCCAGGGGGACCGGCTCGTCGCGGTCCGCGTCGGTCACGGCCGTCGCGTGCAGGACCCACTCGCCGCCTTCCCGGGCCCGGGTGTGCACCGTCACCTCGCGGACGTCGTTCGCGTCCGGTGCGGACGTGCTCACCCGCAGCAGGACGTGCCCCTGTTCGGGAACGACCAGCGGAGCGTGCAGGGTCAGCTCGGCCAGGGAGTCCGCGCCGGTGGCCCAGACGAGTTCGGTCACGCCGGTGCCCGGCAGGACGGCCACACCGTGCACCCGGTGATCCGCCAGCCACGGCTGCTCGACCAGGCCCAGGCGGCCGGTCCGCACCTCGCCGCCGCCGGGCAGGTCGATCGCGGCGGTGAGCAGCGGGTGGCCGGTAGCGGCTCCTGCGCCGGCCTGGTCACCGACGCCGTTCGCCTGGTCGAGCCAGTGCCGACGCCGTTCGAACGGGTAGGTCGGCAACGGCCGGACGGGTGTCCTCGGTACCAACGGCGACCAGTCCACCGCGGCGCCGCCGACGTGCGCGCCGGCCAGGGCGGTGAGCACCTGCTCCAGGTCGTCGACGCTTCGGCGCAGCAGCGGCAGCACGCGCGCGGAAGGCTGCGCGACGGCTGCGATCAGCGGCACCAGGTTCGCGTCCGGGCCGATCTCCAGGTAGGTGGTGACGCCGGACTCGGCCATGGTGGCGACGCCGGCGCCGAATCGGACCGGTTCGCGCACGTGCCGCACCCAGTACTCGGGTGTGCCGATCTGCTCGGCGGTGACCGCTTCCCCGGTCAGGTTGGACACCAGCGACACGATCGGGGCCGAGTAGGTGAGGGTGCTCGCGACGGCGTGGAAGTCGTCCAGCATCGGGTCCATCAGCGGCGAGTGGAAGGCATGGCTGACCCGTAGCCGTCGGATCTTGTGGCCGTCGCCGGCCAGTGCTTGCGCCAGTTCCGACACGGCACCTTCCGCGCCCGATATCACCACCGACTCCGGCCCGTTCACCGCGGCGATCGCCACGTCCGCGAACGACGCCGACATCCGTGCGCGCACCACGGCTTCGGGCGCTCGCACGGACACCATCGCCCCGCCCGGCGGCAGCGCCGCCATCAATCGGGCGCGCGCGGCCACCAGCGCGGACGCGTCCTCGAGCGAGAGCACGCCGGCCACGTGCGCGGCGGCGAGTTCACCGATGGAGTGGCCTGCGACGAAGTCCGGCCGCAGGCCGAACGACGCGCACAACCGGGCCAGGGCGACCTGCGTCGCGAACAGCGCCGGTTGGGTGTGGCCGGTGTGGTCGAGCAGGTACGCCTCCCCGAACAGCACGTCTTCGATCGGTGTTTCGGTGAACTCGTTCACCTGCGCGCACACTTCGTCGAGGGCGGCGGCGAACACCGGTGACTTCGCGTACAGGGACCGAGTCATGCCCTCGTACTGGCTGCCCTGCCCACTGAAGACGAACGCGAGCGCGCCCGAGGTCACCTCGCCCACGACGACGTGGGGCGCGGGGGTGGCCTCTTCCACGGCGCTCAGTCCGGCGACCAGATCCGTGGTGGATGTGCCCGACACCACCGCGCGGTGGGCGAAGCCGGGGTTTCGGGCCGACAGCGAGTGTGCGATCTCGGCGGGAGGGTGGTCCGCCTCGGACACGTACAGGCGAAGCCTGCGGGCCTGTTCGCGCAGCGCGGTCGGGGTCTTCGCCGCCAGGATCCAGGGAACCGGCCCGGACGGTGTGCTCGCGGTGTGCTCCTCGGGCGGGGTCGGCGGTTGTTCGACGATGAGATGCGCGTTGGTGCCGCTGATCCCGAAGGAGGAGACCCCCGCGCGGCGGGGCCGGTCGACGTCGGGCCAGGGGCGCGGGCGGGTGACCAGGTCGATGCCGCCGGTGGTCCAGTCGACGTGCGGGGTGGGCGCGTCCACGTGCAGGGTCGCGGGTATCGAGCCGTGCCGGATCGCCAGGATCATCTTGATCACGCCGGCGACGCCCGCGGCGGCCTGGGTGTGCCCGATGTTGGATTTCACCGCGCCGAGCAACAGCGGGAGTTCGCGTTCTCGGCCGTAGGTCGCCAACAGCGCCTGTGCCTCGATGGGATCGCCCAGGCGCGTCCCGGTGCCGTGCGCCTCCACGACGTCCACGTCCGCGGTCGACAGGCCCGCCGCGGCCAGCGCGGAGCGGATCACCCGTTGCTGGGCGGGCCCGCTGGGAGCGCTGAGCCTGCCGCTGGCACCGTCCTGGTTCACCGCGCTCGACCGGATGACCCCCAGCACGGGGCGCCCGGCGCGCTGCGCGTCCGCCAGCCGTTCCAACAGCAGCACGCCCGCCCCTTCGCCCCACCCGGTGCCGTCCGCGGCGGCGGCGAACGGCTTGCACCGCCCGTCGGGGGCCAGCCCTCGTTGCCGGCTGAACTCGACGAACAGACCCGGTGTCGAAAGGACGGTCACACCGCCCGCCAGCGCCGAACGGCATTCACCGCGCCGAAGCGATTCCGCGGCCAGGTGGATTGCCACCAGCGAGGACGAACACGCGGTGTCGATGGTCAGTGCCGGGCCCTCCAGGCCGAACGTGTACGCGATCCGGCCCGAGAGCACACTGCCTGCGGTGCCGGTGCCGACCAACCCTTCGACGTCCTGCGTCGCGTGCGCGGCCAAGCCGGCGTAGTCCTGCCCGCTGATACCCAGGAACACCCCGGTCGCGCTGCCGCGCATCGCCGCGGGGTCCAGTCCGGCGCGTTCGAGGCATTCCCAGGCCGTCTCCAGGGCGAGCCGCTGCTGCGGGTCCATCGCTGCGGCCTCGCGTGGCGAGATGTTGAAGAACGCGGCGTCGAATCCGGTGACGTCGTCGAGGAACGCGCCTTCGCGCACGTAGCTCGTTCCACGCCGGTCCGGATCGCTGTCGTGGATGCGATCGAGGGGCCAGCCCCGGTCCTCGGGGAACGCGCCGTATCCGTGCCTGCCCTCGGCGAGCAGCCGCCAGAACCCCTCCGGGGTGTCCACTCCCCCGGGCAGGCGGCAGGCCATGGCCGTCACGGCGATCGGCTGCGTAAGCTCGCCCTTGAGGTGCTGCAATTGCTCACGAGTTCGGTGCAGCTCGACCCTCAATTTCTTGAGGTATTCGACGATTTTCTGATCCTCGCTCATGATCCACCCCGTTATCGAACGTTCCGGGCCCGCTCGAACGTACGTGGCGAGGATCGCTCGTGCATACCCCTACAGGACGCCCCTAATATCGCTCGCCGGCCCCTATTCGAATGGGCCGGAATATATATCCACTACCCTTTCGGAAAAGGGTGCCTCTCGCCGTGTCGTGGGGTAGCGTGACGGAGCGACCCTAAAACGAATCGACGCGCCGATCTCGGCCGGTCCGGAGGATCGTCCACATGAATGCATTACACGACACCGGTATACCGGTGCGGACGAAACGTGCCCTGGTGGTGGGCGCGGGAATTTCCGGAATGGCGACCGCGCTGCGGCTGCAGCAGATCGGCTGGGAGCCGCTCCTGGTCGAGCGGGCCCCCGGTCGCCGGACCGGCGGCTACTTCACCGTTTTCATGGGTGACGGCTTCGAACCCGCGAAACGCCTCGGCATCTTCGGCAGCATCCGCGACCGGGCCAACCCCAACGCCCGGTTCCTGGAGATGGATCGACGGGGCAAGTTCGTACCCGGAATCAACCCGTCCGCGATGATGCCCGTCTCGACGTCGTACAGCGTGCTGCGCGGCGACCTGGAGAAGGTGCTGTTCGAGGCTCTCGACGGCTTGGTGGAGATTCGGTTCGGTACCGAACCGACAGCGATCCGACAGGGCCGCGACCACGCCGAGGTGACGCTTTCCGACGGCACCACCGAGCGCTTCGATCTGGTGGTGGGCGCCGACGGCCTGCACTCGGCGGTGCGGGAACAGGTATTCGGTCCGGAGGACCTCTACCGCCGCGACTTCAATCAGGTGATCGCCGCCTGCCTGCTCGACCGCCCGCTCAGCGGGGTGCGCAAGGGCGACAATCTGCTGGTGGTCGACGTGGGTCGATCGGTGGCCGTCAACGCCTTCCACGACCACGATCCGGTCGCGATGTTCCTGTACTGCCATCCGTGGCCGGCCGCGGAGGCACGCAAACAACCCACGGTCGCGCTACGCGAGGTCTACGGCGACTTCGAGGGATCGGTGGTGCCGGAACTGCTCGACGCCGTCGACCGGGCCGAGTCGACGCTCTTCGATCAGATCTGCCAGATCCATCTGAGCAGTTGGAGTCGTGGCAGGGTCGTCCTGCTCGGCGATTCCGCGTGGGCGCTGACGCTCTACTCCGGCTTCGGCTCGTCGCTGGGCATTGCCGGCGCCGATCTCCTCGGCACCCTGCTGACCGAGCACGGCGACGACATTCCGGCTGCGCTCGGCACGTGGGAGCACCGACTGCGACCGGTGGTCACACGACATCAAAAGAGCGCCCATTTCGCCAAGAACTTCCTGCTTCCCCCCAACCGACCGGTGAGCGTGCTGCGCCGCATGATGGTGCGCACCGCGGCGAACCCGACAACCGGAAAACTCTTTCAAGCCTTGTTGCCCGCGTCGAAAGCGACCCAGGCGGCCGGGGAAACCGAGCAGAACATCGGAGGATCGCGTCCATGAAGCGCATATCGACCACGTTGACGTTGTCGCTCGCCGCCGCGCTGACGGGAATGATCGTCGCCCCCTCGTCGGCGTCCGCCTCGGCCACGTCGACCGGCGGGGCGACCAACATCGTCTTCTCGTGTACCGAGGCCGGCTCCCCGCAGGTCCCGTTGACCTACGCCGTCTCGATCAAGGCGCCGAGGAAGGCCCGGTTGGGTACCTCGATCCCGTTGACCGTCACCGCCACCAAGCCCGCACCCGCCGACATCCCCGCCCTCGGGATAGACGGCGACATGCAGATCGTTCTGGGCGGCGCGGCGTCGGGCGAGGTCACCGCGACCGGCCTGGTCAACGCCACGAACGTACCGATCGGCCAACCGCTGGTCCTGGGGCCGGGCTCCGCCTCGGTGCCCGCGACCACCCCCGGCTTCCACACCTTCACGCCCGGTGCGTTCGTCATGCAGCTGTGGGTCGGCGCGACCTTGGAGTGCACCCCGCCCGCGAGCGCTCCGGCGCTGGCCGGGACGTACGTGTACTGAGGCGGTTCGACGCGGGCCGTGGGCGCGAGTCACCGCTCACGGCCCCGCGTCGTCGTCCCCACCGAGCAGGACGTGCCTGACCTGCTCGAAGTACGGCGCCACGTCGGCCACCGTGGCAGCCGACAGGGTTTCGCTGCGGATCACCGACCGGACCACGCTGATCCCCAGCAGCCACGCGCTGAGCAGTTCCGCGCGCAGATCGGCGTCCTGCCCGCGGACCAGTTTGCGGATGTTGGCGATGTACGTCTCGCACACCTGATCGCGCAGCTGGTCACGGACCGTGGCATCTCCTGCCGCCCGCAGCATGGCGATGAACGGATGTTCGCCCACCAGTTCCGAGCTTTCCTCGGCGAGGATCGTCTCCAGCAGGCGCAGCGGCAACAGTTCCGGTGGACCGGCGAGCACCGCCTCCGCCTTCCGGGCGTCCTCCGCCGACACCTCGTCGAACAGCTTGCGCTTCGAGCCGAAGTACCGAAAAACCAGCCCCGCGTCCACGCCGACGTCCCCGGCGATGGTGCGGACGTTGGTCCCGGTGTAGCCCTCGCGGGCGAACCGGACCCGAGCCGCAGCCAACAGAGCGGCCCGGGTGGCCTCCCGGTCGCGTTTGCGCTGCGGCTGCCGACCATCGCCTGTCGCGGCCAACCCGAACTCCCCGTCTCCTGAGTCATCGTCGGTTGACATGATACGAGCCCCTCGATAGCTTCACCGAGTCATCAGCTGATGACTTGAGTGGCGCTCAAGCATGCCTGCCCACATTTCTGCGGAGGTTACCACGGTGAAAACGTTCGTCATCTCGGGTGGCACGGACGGTATCGGGAAGGCCGTCGCACTCGCACGCCTCCAGCGTGGCGACACGGTCGCCGTCATCGGGCGCAATTCCGAGAAAGGTGCCGCATTCCTCGCCGCCGCCGAGCAATCGGGCGCGTTGGGCCGCGCCCACTTCATCGAGGCCGACCTCAGCCTGGTCCGCGAGACCCGCAAGGCGGTCGACGAGGTTCGGTCCCGCGTGGGCGCGATCGACGGACTCGTGCTGTGCGCCCAGCACTTCCGCTCGACCCGACTGGTCACGGAGGAGGGTTTCGAGAACACGTTCGGGCTCTACTACCTGAGCCGCTTCATCCTCGGCCACGAGCTGGCCGAGGCGCTGGAAGCCGCTCCGGCCCCGGTCGTGGTCAACGTGTGTGGGCCGGGCCTCGACTTCGGTGAGATCCGCTGGGACGACCTCGGTCGCGAGAGCGACTACACCGGCATCGACGCCCTGATGCAGGGCAGCAGGCTCAACGACCTGCTCGGCGTCGGGTTCGTCCAACAGCGGCCCGGCCCGATCCGCTACGTACTGGTGAACCCCGGAGCGGTGAGCACGAGCTTCTCCGGTGAGTACGACCCGGTGATGGCCGAGCAGATCGAGGCCGCGCGCCTGGCCGCGAAGCCGGTGGAAGAAGGCATCCTGCCGATCCTGTCCGTCCTGGACACCCCGCCCGCCGCGCCGCTCTCCGCGTCCATGGCCGGCGAACCCCTGGAACTTTCCGGCCCCGCGTTCGACCCGGATTCCGCGCGGCGCCTGCACGAACTGACCACCAAGCTCATCCCGGCTCGCATTTCCTGATGTCGAGCCGGCCGACCGGTGCCCGGTCTCCTCGGGCCGCCGACCACTCTCAGGGAGCCCGACCATGAGTCAGGAAACCATCGACCGTGAGCGCGCGAATCTCGCGTTCGTCGACAAGTGGATAGCCCTGCACAACAACGACCCCGAACGCATGATCGACGAGTGCTACGCGCACGACGCGACGATCGTGGTGCCCGGCGTCGAGGAGTTCGGCATCGACCGGCTACGGGAGTTGGAGACCAAGGGAACCCCCGGGACGATCCGGCGCACGTCCCGCACCGTGCGGGTGACCTCGTCCGGTGACGTCGTGGCGGTCGAAGGGGTCACCAGCACCACCACCGACGGCGAGGCCGCCGCCCAGGACACCTTCTGGTGCGTCGTGCTCACCCTGTCGAACGGGCTCATCGTCTCCGATCACGCCTACCTCAACATGAACGTGCCCAAGCCGGCCTGACCGCAGGGCAGTTCACCGAGGGCGAATGCCCCTCGCCGTGACGCCGGTCCGATCCACCTCGTCGGTGGGTCGGGCCGGCGTCGTTTTCGGCGGAGGTCGAATGTCTCGCGCCCCGGTGTGCCCGGCGAGGTGCCCAGGCACACCAGAGGGCGGCCGGCGTGCCCTTCGCGGGCGCCCTTGAGGGTCGTTCGTCCGGTTGCGCGAGTCCGATCGATCGACCGGCACCTGGGGCGGGACGCGACGAGTTGGGCATCGAATCGGACGCGCGCCCGCGGAACGGGGCACCGACACGTCTTCCGGCCGTGTTGACCATCAGGCCGTCCGGCCCGACGGGGCGTGCTCTCTCGGGATCCGGGTACACGACCGCAGGTGGCGGCTCACCCTGTCCGGATGTGCCGGTTTCACACCGATATTCGAGGTGAAGGTCGCGGCGCCGTCGGCTTCTCGGGCAGCACATCCCGAAGCACTTGCCATATACACGCCATTTGGTGGCAACGGGCACGCATCGAAGTCATCCGATCACTCATCCGACGTCGGAAGTCGGAAAGGGTCGCTCGGTTCGTGCCGAAATATCGTGATAATCCGGAGACGACGGCCGTGCCGGACGCTGCATGAAACGGCGCAAAATCGTTCGTTTGAAAAAACCGGACCTGGTCTCCGGTAAGAGCTTGTGTAGCGTGGATCCGAGCGAGCGCGGAGCACGGCTGATCGCCATGCGCCCGGCTCCGGAGGTGTCGGCATCGAGGTGTCGGCCCCATGAACCGCACGTCGAGGACGTGGCGCACGGATGTGTCACGCCTTCCTGCGATCGCGGTCGTCCGTCGGATGCGAGCTGAATTCTGCCAGAAAACGGGGGTCGTTGCTTTGCTTGTCCAACGAGAGGAACACTTGCGCCTGTTTGCCGCGAAACTCGACAGCCTGGTGGCCGGAAGGGGGGGCACTCTGGTCGTCAGCGGCCCGGTCGCCAGCGGCAAGACCCGCTTGTTGCGCGCGTTCTTGATGGATGCGGCCGACAAGTCGTCGTCCGATCGAGGTCTGTCGACCACTCTCCTGCTCAGCACCACCGGATACCCCGCCACGCGCGAGGTTCCGCTGTGGCTGATGTCCCAGCTGCTCGGCGGGGTCGAGCTGCCGCCCGAGCTGCGTCGGGAGATGGACGCGGCCCTGTCCGAGCCGCCCGCGCAGGGTGATCTGCCCCTCGCCTCGGTCCGGTTGGCCCAACGCGTCGCGGAAGCCGTACTCGTACTGGCGGCCGACCGACCGGTGGTGCTCGCGGTGGACGACCTACAGGACGGGGACGCGTTGTCACTGGAGTGCCTGGTTCACCTGGCCCGACGACTCGTGGCGACCCCGGTGCTGTTGGTGGCCGCGGTACGGTCCGGCGTGAGCGATCCGCGCTACGGATTCCACGGCGCGCTGCTGCACGAGGGCATCGGTAGCGGCATTCGACTCCACCGACTCAACGAGCGCGACGTCGCCACCCTGGTCGCCGAACGGCTCGGCCGCGCCGTGGCCGACCGGGTGGGGGCGGCCTGCTTCGCGGCGACCGGTGGGAACCGTCTGCTGATCGACGCGGTACTGGAGGACCACACCGCGCAGTTCGACGCCTTTCCCTCGGAGAGGGGGGACACCCTGTTCGTCGGTGAGGCGTTCTGCCGGGCCGTGCTCGGCTGTCTCGATCGAAGCGACGCCGCCACCCGGCGAACCGCCGAGGTCGTGGCGATGCTCGGCCACCCGTCTTCGCCGCGGAAACTGGCCGAGCTGGTCGGCCTCGACGAGCACGAACTCGCGGCCGCGGAGGCGACGTTGGAAGCCATCGGTGTTCTGTACCGGGGCGAGTTTCGGCACTCGGTCGCCCGTGACGCGGTCCTCGCCCGGCTCACCGGCGCCGACCGTACCCAGATCCACCTGCGCGCCGCGGCCTTCCTCCAGCGGCACGACGGGACGATCGACGACATCGTCGATCACCTCTTGGCCGCGGGCGAGATCCACGAACCGTACGCCGTCAGCCTGCTCCAGTGCGTGGCGGAACGGGCCCTGGCGGTCGACGACATCGACCGCGCCGTACGGTGTCTGCAACTGGCCGCCGAGTGCTGCGCCGACGAGCGGCAACGGGCCGCGATCATCGGTCGGCTCGCGTCCGTGGTGTGGCGCACGAGCCCGATCGCCGTGGCCGAACATCACCTGTGCGCGCTGATCAACGCGATCCGCGAGGGCACCCTCCCGGATGCCCAAATACCCGTCGTACTGGGTTACATGCTGTGGCACGGTCGCGTGGCCGAGGCGGGTGATCTGGTCAGCACGCTGTACGAGGACGACGGCGACCCCGCCAAGGAGCAGACGCGTTCGTTGGAATGGTCGCTGCGACATACGTACCCGGCGCTCGCCGAGCGAATACCGGCGGGACTGTGGGGAACCACCGATCAGGAGGGGCTTACGCCGGACCTCGTGGGTTCCGGGCGCCTGCTCGCCGCGCGGTTGGTCAGCGAGGTGTTCGCGGGCGAGCCGCCCGACCGGGTGGTCATCGGCGCCCAACAGATCCTGCAGAGTTGTCCGCTGGACGAGGACACCCTCGATACGCTGGCCACCGCGCTGATCGCACTCACCTACGTGGACCGGTTGGATCTTGCCAGGCCGTGGTGCGACGAACTCATCCAACGGGCCCATGAGCGTCGGGCACCGACCTGGGCCGCGGTATTGGGCGCGGTACGCGCCGACATCGCCATGCGCGAGGGGTACATGGCCGAGACCGTGCAGTACGCGCATGCCGCGCTCGGCATCCTGCCGGCACCCAGTTGGGGCGTGAACATCGGCCTGATCCGCGGTTTGCTGGTGGTGGCACACACCCGGATGGACGAGTACGACAAGGCGGCCGAACAGCTCCGACAGCCGCTACCGGACGGTCTCTTCGAGTCCCGCTTCGGATTGCACTACCTCTTCGGACGCGGCCAGTATTACCAGGCGGTCGATCGTCCCTACGCGGCCTTGAGCGACTTCAAGGCATGCGGCGACCTGCTGTCGAGATGGGGCATGGACCAGCCCAACATCGTCGCGTGGCGCTCCGCGGCGGCGCAGTCCCACCTGGCTCTCGGTCAGCACGACCACGCGCGGGAACTGGCCGAGGAACAGTTGCGGCTCTCGCCCAGGCGAAACTCGCGACCGGCGGGTCTCGCGCTGCTGGCACTCGCCGCGACCGTGCCCCCTGCGGAACGAGTACCCCTACTGGACGCCGCGGTCGAGGCGTTCACCCAATCCGGCGCGCGCTTTCACCTGACCCGGGCCCTGTTCGACCTCGGCCGAACCCACCACGCGCTCGGCGACGACGGCAAGGCCCAGTTGGTCATCCGCCACGGCCGGCGCATCGAGAAGGAGTGCAGGGGGCGACAACCCCAGCCGGAGCCGGGGTCACAGGACGGCACCGAGATCGCGGAAGCCCCCCGGACGCCCTGGGTTCCCCTCACCGACGAACTCAGTGCCGCGGAACGTCGAGTGGCATCCCTGGCGGGTCTGGGGCAATCCAACCGTCAGATCGCGGACAAGCTGTACGTCACCATCAGCACCGTCGAACAACACCTCACCCGGACCTACCGCAAGCTCGGAATCACCCGACGATCCGACATCACCACGGCCCTACGCCTGCGGACCGTGGAGACGGTATGAACCGATCCGGCCGGCGAGTGCGGACCACCGCACTCGCCGGCCGGATTCATCCCGACACCGACATACCGAAGCTCACACGGATACGGACTCCCGGGACGCACTCGCGTGCGGACGTCCGGTCAGTCGCGCCCATGTTCGCGAGCGTGCGGCGATCAGTTCGTCCGCCGCGAATCGACCGCCGGTCGCACCGATGGTCAAGCTCACCGCCGCGAGCACCAAGACGAACTCGTAGCCACCCTGATGGGTGTAGAAGCCCTGCTCACGGTGCACGTAGACGAGCGCGCCCAACGTGATCACCGCCTGCAACAGACCGGTGAGCGGCAACGCGAGCCCCAGGATCATCGCCGCCCCACCGCCGAATTCGACGATCAGCGTGAACCAGCACGACAGCGTGGGCAGCGGAATGTCGCTCGCCCGAAAGCCGTCGATGGTGCCGGAGATGTCCTTGGCCTTGAGTCTGCCGTGGGCGATGAAAACGATGCCCAGTACCACCCGGGTGACCAGGAAGAGTATGTCCAGTACCTGTTGCCGGCGCCGATCGGGTATCTCTTTCATGGGACTGCTCCTCGTCGTTCGGTCGATGTGACAAAAGATGCGATCGCCACAGCCGCGGGTACGGCCTTACCACCCCTACGTCCGTGGGCGCCCGGATCACGGCAGGCGAAAGGCACCGCACCGGGCCCCTCGGAACGTCACCACGAGCGCGGCCTCCCCTGACGCGGCCCTCGAACGCCACCGCGTCGACCCGAGCCGACGTCGCTCACTCACCGAGTCCTCGCCTCGGTACCGGTTCAACCGGTGGCTTCGTGAACGTAGTTGCTGCAACTGTCGATGTTGGACATCAGGGCCTGCGAGACGAAACCGTCCCCACGCACCGCGCGGGGCAGCCGGTGCAACAGCATCAACGGCCGGTTGCTTCGCCGGGCCACGCTCGCCAACCGGCGTACGTGCCGGGCTCGGCCGCGTCGCACCTGCTCGTATTCGCGCAACAGGGACACCGGGTCGCCGGGCCGCGACAGGACCTGTCCCAACATCCAACCGTCCTCCAGCGCCTGGTTGACCCCCCAGCCCACGCGCGGCGTCACGGCGTGGGCCGCATCGCCCGCCAGGGTCACCGGCCCCCGCCCCCACCATCGCCGCACCCGGTGCGTCACGTGCGGATAGACGTTGATCTCGTCCTCGGGCAGGCTCGCCATCAGTTCGGCCACCGGCTGCGCCCAGTCGCCGAACCACTGCCGCAGCCGGGCCAACCGATCGGGCGGCTGGGCCAGGTCGAGCCACGCGGTCGGCTTGCCTTGACGATCCAAGTCCTCGTTGGGCCAAGGCACTTCGACGGCCCAGTGCACCAACCCCTTGCCCACCGGGTGCATCGTGCACAGCCGCAGCTTGTCGTAGTAGGTGGGCACGACGTGTTCGGAGCGCAACCCGGGCGGTAGCTTCGCCAAGCCGTACCAGGACGCCAAACCGGTGTGCCGAGCCACGTCCCCGAACAACCGGTGCCGCACGATGGAGCGATAGCCGTCGGCACCGACCAGCACGTCCCCGTCCTCGAACGTGCCGTCGTCGAAGGTGACGCGCACGCCCGTGGAGCGATCCCGTCGTACGGCGCGAATGTCGCTGCACTGTTTCCCGAAGCGAATGGTGCCGGCCGGCAACGACTGGGCGAGATGCTCGACGATATGACCGCGCAGTACGCCGATGGTCGGGGCGCCGAACTTTTCGGCGGCGCCCGCCAGGTCCATTTTCATCAGCGGCGTTCCGTCGAACGCCAGGACGTCCGCCTCGTCGATTCGACTGCCCAATTCGGGCAGCGTGACCCCGAGATCGCGCAGGATGGCGGTGCCGTTGGGCCAGACCAACACGCCGTTGCCGGACGCGCGCAACTGCTCCGCCCGCTCGAAGACCGTTACTTCGTGTCCGTCCGCGTGCAAGGCCACTGCGGCGGCGATGCCGCTGACCCCCGCGCCGACGATGAGGACTCTCATGCAAACTCCCTCGCTGCCAGGACCGGCCGCATGGAGCGACCGGGACACACCCCGCGACCCCTTACCGGGAGTGTTCGTATCTCGCTCGGCGATTCAGCAGTTCTGTGCTCGCGAAACTACTGATCCCAACGCGTCCTGGCAGCCCCTGACCACACCCCCTAGGACGCGTTGCGCGTCCCCAGTACCCGAGCCGATCGACGGGTTCGGCCGGGTCGAAGCGTCCGGGCGTCTGCGCCGGTCGGTGAACGAACAGGACGTGGGTTCCTCGCGCGGAGCGGGCGCGTGGACCGACAGCCGACGCGCCCGCTCCGTCCGGTCCCGTCCGGAATCGGGTCAGGCGCGAGGGGCGAGGTGGACCAGGTGCTTCGTTTCCTGGAACTCCTCCAGGCCGCGCACTCCGTTGAGACGGCCGATGCCGGACTGCTTGAAGCCGCCCTCCTCGAACTGGTCGTGGACCACCGCCCACGTGTTGGTCCACACCGTGCCCGCCTTGAGCTCTCGGCCGACGCGCAGCGGCCGGTCCACGTCGCGCGTCCAGATCGACGCGGACAGACCGTACTCGGTGGCGTTGGCGCGCGCGACGGCCTCCGCCTCGGTGTCGAACACCTCGAAGGTGGCGACGGGGCCGAACACCTCCTGTTGAACGATGGCCGCGGTGACGTCGGTGACCTCGACCAGGGAGGGCCGGATGAAGGCGCCCTTGCGCTCGCCGCGCACCACGACGTCGGCGTAGTCGGCGGCCTCGGCCACGATGCGCTCGACGCGCTCGGCGTTGCGCTCGTCGATCATCGCGCCCATCTCGCTGGCCGGGTCGTCGCCCGGGCCCACCTCGACCGCTTCCAACGCTGCGGCGAGCCGCCGGCGCAGCTCGTCGGCTATGCCTCGTTGAACCAGGATGCGGCTGCCCGCCATGCAGAACTGTCCGGCGAAGGTGGTGACGGCCTTGGTGAGCACGGGCACCGCGGCGGCCAGGTCCGCATCGTCGAAGACGAGCATCGGGGTCTTGCCGCCGAGTTCCAGGGACAGCGTTTTGAGGGTGGGCGCGGCCTGCTCCATGATCGTGCGGCCCACCGTGGTCGATCCGGTGTAGCTGAGCACGTCGACCTCGGCGGAGGAAACCAGGAGCGGGGCGCCTGCGTTGCCGGACTCGGTGAACATGTTCAGCGCGCCTGCCGGCAGGGCGGTCGTGGCTGCGACGACCTCTGCGAGCAGTCCGTTGATCAGGCCGGTCCGGCCGGGCAGTTTCACGGCGACCGTGCACCCGGCGGCCAGGGCCGGGGCGAAGGAGCGGACGGCGAGCACGACCGGGGCGTTCCACGGCACGATGACACCGGCGACGCCGGCCGGCTCCCGCAAGGTCATGGAGTACAGGCCCGGCCGGACCTCGGCGGCGGTGCCGTGGTCGGCGAGGGCGAGTGCCGCGTAGTAGCGCAGTTTGGGAATGCTCATGTCGATCTCGAAGGCGGCCTCGTCGAGGATCTTGCCGTTCTCGCGGGCCAGCAGTCGGACGAACTCCTCTCGACGTAGCGCGAGTTGGTCGGCCATCTCGGACAGGGCCCGGGCTCGTAGGTGGCGGTCCCGGGCCCAGTCGGTGGTGTCGAAGGCCCGGCGGGCGGCGGAGATCGCGGCCCTGGCCTCCTCGGCGCCGCCATCGGCGTAGGTACCGAGCAACTCGCCGGTGGCGGGGTTGCGGGACTCTCCGTGTGTGCGGGAGTCGCTCCACCGACCGGCTGTGTAGTGGCGGGCGTGCGGGAGACCGGCTGGGTTCGTCATCGTGGGGACCCTTCCTTGGCTCTGGCGCGGACGGTCGACGGGCGGCCGGTGAACGGCTGGTCGAACGGGTGCGCAGCGGCGGTCGCTTCCGGTGCGCGACGTGCCCTGCGGCGGCGGTCGGTACGAGCGGTTCGCCGCCCGGCATCGCCTGGTCGGCTGCCTCCCCGACGACGCGTTCATCGGCAGTGCTCGGTATTCGTGGGCGCCGCCCGCCCGACCCGTCGTGGCCCCGGGGTTCGCCGCCCACGTCGGCACGTTACCGACCCCGCGTGCGATTTCGGAACCGTTGAGGGAAACGAGCGATGCCGGCGCGTGAGGGAAGGCCGGGCAACCGCGAGCCGTCTTCGGGGGCTCGGCGGGTCGCCTCGGCGGCGAGGTGCTCCTCCCGGGTCCTGACGCCCGCCGTGTTCTCCCGGGTGATCCGGTCCCGTCGCGCGCACGCCGGCGTGTACGGCGTCCTCGGCCTTCGCCGCATTCGGTACGCGGCCCCGAACCCATGGCCGGCGGTCACCGGCGATGCCCGCTTCGGCGGCGTGCGGTCGGCTGTCGGAACGACGCGTTCGGTGCCGCCGTTTCGGGTGGCGGGAACAGGCCCCCGGGTTCGTACGGGACTTCTAGGCTGGGCCGGTGACTACACCGTTTGCGGTTCCCAGGGCAGAACAGCGGTTCGTCGACGCGGCGCGGGATCTGGCCCGGCAGTTCGCGGCGACTGCGGACGAGCACGATCATCAGGCCACCCTCCCCGTCGCCAACCTGAAGGCGTTGCACGAGGCCGGCCTGGACATGGCGGCGATGCCCCGGGAGCGGGGCGGCTCCGGGCTGTCGTACCAGGCGCTCGGCGAGATCCTTCGCATCGTCGGCAAGGCGTGCCCGTCGACGGCGTGCGTCTGGACGATGCATCTGGGCGCGGCGCAGGTGCTGGTCGGCCACGGACCGCCGGTGTATGCCCAGGAGTTGGCGGCGGGCAAACGGTTCGCGAACGCGCTGTCGGAGCCGACCGGCGGAAACCTGTTCCTGATGCCGCTCCAGCGCGCCGAACCGGTGGACGGCGGATTCGCGTTGGACGGCGCGAAGCGGTTCGTGTCCGGATGCGAGATCGCGGACCACTTCCTGGTCAACGCGCTGCTCGACGACGGACCGGCGTTCTTCGGGGTGAGCCGGGACGACAGCATCGAGACGGTGTCGATCTGGGACTCGATGGGCCTGCGCGGCACCCGCAGCCAGTTGGTGAATTTCCGCAACACCGTGCTGCGTCACGAGAACCGGTGCCGGATCGCCGATCCGACGGCGCCGAACATCATCGCGCTCGGCCTGCCGTGGCTGTCGATCGGCGTCGCCGAAGCCGCGCTCGACGCGCTGGTAGGGCACGCCCGCAAGCGCGTCGTGCCGAGCACCGGCAGACCGGTGGGCGACATGCAATGGGTCCACTTCGACGCCGCGGACGCCCATGTGAAGCTCCTGGCGGCACGCGTCCTCGCGGAACGATCCATGTGGCTCGCCGACCGGAACGCGCCCGGCGCCCTCGACGCCGCCGTGGAGGCGAAGCTCTACGCCAATCAAGTGGCCAAGGAGATCGCGGAGTTCGGGCTTCGGGTCGGTGGCGGCTCGGGCTTCCTGCGATCCTCCCCGATCCAACGGCACTTCCGCGACGCCCAGGCCGGCGCGCTGATGGCCTTCTCGGTCGAGGTGTGCCGGGACCTGATCGGCAAGCGCCTGACCGGCAGTGAACAGTCCCGAAACGGCGACGCCACTTCGTGAGGCCCGCCGCGACCCCGGTCGGGGACGATCGGTCGACGCCCTGGCTTCCGGACCGGTGACGACCGGGAGCACGGCTGCGGTGTCGGTCTGCTGCCGTATTCTCGCCACCGCGTACCGACTTGGGAGGACCAAGAAAATTGACCGGCCTGTCCGCTTTCCCGCTGCCCTTTCATGCTTCCCGTTCCATATCGTTCGCGACCCCCCGAACGCTGGGTGAGCTTCGGATGATGCAGTGCAGCTCCCACATTCGGGCGAAGCCGCGGTGGTTCGACAAGATGAACGATGCCGACATCGTCGCCGGATGGACGCGAGAAGCCGTCGCCCAGGGCCTCACCGAAGCGCAGGTTCGATACGTAATTGCCGAACTCTCGCATTACGCCGCGCTGCGGGACGCCCGAACCGGCATCGAGGTGTCCGCCGTCGACGGGGTGTGGCAGTCGGACACGCTGATCGACGACCGGCTCGGATCCCGGCTGCGCGCGGCGGTTCGGGTCCTGGAGCAGGTCCCCGAGGCCGAACAGGACTGGCATCCCGGATCCGACGGCCAGGTATTGGATCTGCTGCACCCCTCGTTGTTCTGCCTGGTGCGAGAGGTGAGCGGTGCGCCCGAGCGGGCTTGGCAAAACCCGACGACCCGTTACTCGCGGTACGAATTCTCGGAGAGATTCCAGTGGTTGCCCACGGACGTCGACGTCGGTGACGACGGCGATGTCGCGTTCCGTTCGTACGTCAACAATCTCCACCCCGAGACTCATCGCGAACTGGCGTGCGTCCTGCCGGACGTGTTCGCGCGCTTGCGTCCGCTGCTGGAAAACGTGCTCACCGACCTGCGCCACCCCCGACCCCCGCGGATCCGGGCCGATCCTTTCGGCTGGTACGACTCGGAGCCGGAATATCCGAACAAAACCTCATACCCTGACGACGAGGTCTACGCAGAAGCCGTCCGTGCGTGGGAAGGGGCCCAGGACGACTGGTGGGAGAACCGCCGTCCGACCGTCCCGGACGCCCCGGCCTTCACCCCTCCCGCGTTGCCCGACGAATCCGCCCGAGTCGACCTGCGCGGCCGCCGTCTCCAGGTCATCGTCAAGCTTGCCACCATTCGGCTCACCCCGGACAAGCCCGAGTACCCCGGCGGTTCCTGGCATGTCGAGGGGATGCTGAACGAGCGGATCGTGTCGACCGCCATCCACTACTGGGACAGCGAGAACATCACCGAAAGCCGGCTGGCTTTCCGGGCGGCACTCGACGACCCGTCCTACGAACAAAACGACGACAACGGTTTGCGCGAGGTCTACGGTCTGGAGGACGAGGACGCACTGAACCAGATGCTGGGATCGACATCGACCCCGGCGGGCCGCTGCCTGGCGTTCCCGAACATCCTGCAACACCGCGTCGGCTCATTCCGCCTTGCGGACCCCACCCGCCCGGGGCATCGAAAAATCCTCGCGTTCTTCCTGGTCGACCCGTCGGAACAGATCGTCTCGACATCCGATGTACCGCCGCAACAGCCGTGGTTCGACACCTCGACCATGACGCTCGAACAGGCCAGGGAGTACCGCGAACAGCTCATGCGGGAACGCAAGTTCTTCGTCGACGAACACAACGAGCAGCTCTACGAACGAGAATTCTCCCTCTGCGAGCACTGAACCGTTTCGGTCCTGAACACGTGCGGATCAGGGGGCGTGGACGGCCTGGACGATGGTGGCGGTGCGGCGGGTGGAGCATCCGGTTCGTTGGAACAGCTCGCCGACCCCGGGCTGCAGCACGTGTCGTCGGTCCTCTCGATCGGTTGTTTGTTCTGCGGCGTCTTGGCGGGGGCGAACCGAGGGAAGCGGCTGTGATGCTGTCCTCATGACGACGGACAAGACCGGTGGGGTTCAGGGGCGGGCGGTTCGCCCGGGAAAGTACGCACGCGTCGAGCGGGAGAGGCGGTTCCTGCTGGCCGAACCGCCGGCACTGTCCTCGGTGACGGTCTCCCGCGTGATCACCGACCGGTATCTGGTGGGAACACGTCTGCGGCTGCGTCGCGCCGAACTCCCGGACGGCGAGCGCGAACTCAAGCTCACCCAGAAGGTGCCGATCCCTCGTCCCGGCGGTGTCCAAGGGCTGATCACGAATACGTACCTGTCACCGGCCGAGTACGACCTGCTCGCCTCGCTGCCGGCCTCGACACTGTCCAAGACGCGTTTCAGCGTGCCTCCCCTCGGCGTCGACGTCTTCGACGGGCCCCTGCGAGGGCTGGTTCTCGGCGAGGCCGAGTTCGCCACCGACGAGGAGGCGCAGTCGTTCGTTCCCCCTCCGGAGTGCGTGGCAGAGGTGACCGACGACATCCGCTTCACCGGCGGGCGCCTGGTCGAAACCTCGCGCCAAGACGTGCTCGGGTGGCTTACCGAGTACGGGCTCCGATCGACGAGGTGATCGAACCGGTGGATCGAGTGTCGCCATGGGAACGGGGCGACGCATGGCGGAACCCGGGCGACGGAAATCCGGACTGCCGTCGGTCGAGGCAACGCCCGCCGCTTCCGGCACGACATCGCGGCATTCCCCAAGCCCGAGCGCAGTTGGCAGGACGACTCGGGCAAGGGTGGCGGCACGCTGGTCCCGCTCGGCTTGAGCGGGAGCGAACCCCTGAACGCGGTGACGGGCGTGATTGGCGCTATCGATCACAGAATCGGCGTTCCGCGGTGAACGGGTCTCGTGGGATGCGCAGTTTCGTTCGTTTCCAGGCGCCCGTCAGGTTGTCGAGGAAGCGACCGGCGGTGAGCGGCGCGCGCGTGGAGTCCATGAGGCCCTTCAGGTCACCGCACGACAGCGCGTGGCGGGCGGCGGCGAGGTTCTCACGGGTCACCGCGATGGCGCCGGGCGGTGGGTCGACGATCCGTGGGTCGAGGTCCAGGGCGAGAAGCCACACATCGTCGATCAACTTGCGATGGCCGGGCAGTTTCGCCTCCCACCCGGGGGTGTACTCCAGATGCGCGCCCAACGTATTCGCCAAACCCCACATCTCGACGATGCGTTGGTCCAAGGGCACGATCTCGCCGGTGACACCGAGATACCAGCCGGGGACGGAGACCCTGGTGTCCTGGTAGGCCGGGTTGAGGGGCATCAGCAGGTCGGGGCCGAAGTCGGAGGGGCGCAGGCGCAGGAGGACGGGTGCGCCGGCCGCGTCGGCGGCGCTCAGACTGTCCTCGAGCCCGGGAAAGGCCGAGGTCCAGTCGCGCGTGTCGTCGGGATTGTGGGCGCCGGTGAGTCCGATGTCGTCGTCGCGGACCCGGGTGGTCGAGGACGAAGTGGAGTGGTAGGCGGCCGGGTTCCAGGGCCCGATCACTGCGACGGTCCAGATCCCGATCGTCGCGGCGACGGGGATCAGCAGGCGGGTGGCGGGCAGCAGCAGGACGGGAAGAAGGGCCAGGTACATCGCCGGAAGTAGCATGCGGGCGTGCATGTAGTCGCCGCCGACCTTGACGACATATATGGTCATCGCGGTCGCGGCGATCACCGGGGTTGCGGGCAGGATCAGGAGTCGACCGATGGGTCGGCGCCGGGCGAGCGCGACGGCGGCGAGCACCAGAAAAGCAGCGGGTACGTACAGCGCGTAGGGAACCCCGAAGTCGCGCAGGTAGCGCAACCCCGGTCCGAGTTCGGTCTGTCCGGCTTCCTTGGTGAGTGCGGGCATCGGAGTGAGCAAGCCGTAGTAGCCGGCCCGAAACACCTCGTAGGCGAGCGGGAGCGCCGCCAAGGCCGTGAGTTGCGCGGCCGTCTGCCGCCAAGTGGGACGGTGCAGGATCACCGTGGCGCAGAAGAAGACGGCGGTGACGATGAACAGGTCGGGACGGACCAGGACGCCGAGGCCGTAGACGAACGCGTGGGCCGTTCGCTCGTGTTGCCGCAAAGCACCCTGTGAGCGTACGAGCAGCCACCAACAGACACTCAGCCAGAACGTGCCCAACCCCGAGTCCAGACCACCGGAAGCGAAGTCCCAGAACGGTGGCACGGCGCACAGCACGAGCATGCCGGCCGGAGCGGTCCATCGTCCGGTTCGTCGCGACGTGTACAGGCGGCGGGTGGCGTCGCAGGCGATGAACACCCCGACGGCGGTCAGCAGTACGCCGGTGACGACCGCGATGTACCCCAGGTCACCGGGGAACACCCCGCCCAGCAGCACCAGGAGCCATTGCCACAGTGTGCTCGTGTTGGCCTCGACTCGTTCGTCGATGTTGAGCACCGGGCCGTTCCCGGCCAGGATCTGCCGCACGGTCCGCAGAAAGATCGTGCCGTCGTCGGTGAGTGCCCGGTGCCGCCAGGCCATGACCGCCACGGCGAAGGCCGGTAACACGGTCAAAGTGACGTTCCAACGAAAGGCTGGGCAGGCTGACGGCGATTTCAAGTCATCGACGGATGATTTCGAGTCTCCGCGTGCAGTGTCATCGGTTTCTGTGGCGGTTGTGGTGCCAGACACGAATGCTTCCCATGCTTCGAAATACAATAGGCGTCGACCCGGCCTCGGCTGACTCCGGTCACTCTACGGCCTCATGGGACCACGCAGCGCTGGGGGCCGAGGACAGACGTGGCCATTCCCGCCGGCTCACGAGCGGGCGAGCGCCTCGTCGGCCTTTCTCGGCTGCTTTTCGCGTTCTGCGAGAACGCCGTTCAACCGACCCCGATTAGTCTCTCGGTCAAACTTCTTGCCGGTTCTCGATAGGATTTCGGGCGTTGGCGGGATTCAGTTTTCCCTTGCAGGAAATATCGGTTTTTGACACCTCCGTCTCTCGCTTGACGCCGCGCCTGGAACCGCGCACCGGGACTCCTCGGGCACATCTGCGCCCCTGCCGCCGCAACGTCGACGAGAAGGCCGACGGTCATGGCGGCCGGCGTTCACGTTCGTACACACGCTGCGGCGGCAGCGCCTCCTCGCGTGGTTACGAGAGGTCGAAGGGGGCGGGTGAGTGGCCTTCGCGGACAGCGCGTGGGGAGGCCGCCGCGCGTGGGTGACGACGAAACCCACCGCGCTGCGGGTCGCGTCGGCCTCGGGGTCGGCCGAGCTACGGTGTGCATAAGTCGGAAAATCCTAATATGTCGACGTGTCGGTGCGGGCTGCCACGGCATCGCCAGGCAACATGATCACCACCAGTGCTCTCACCGACCCACGAAGCCGCGTCTTGAATCGGGGCCCTTCGCTCGGATCCGCCTGCCGGGGAATCGCCGGACGAGCGGACCTCGTCGGTGCGCCGGCCTCGCATGGTGAGGGTCGACGTCCGCACGCCCACATCGCCAAGGAGGTTCATCCGTGCGGCGTCCCTTCCTTCGGACCGTCACTCCGGCCGCGTTCGCCGCGTTCGCGGCGTTCGCCGCGTTGCTCGTGGCGATGGCTCCGCTGCCCGCGCACGCCGCCGTGACGGCGGATCCCGTATCGGTCCAGCTCCTGGGCATCACCGATTTCCACGGCTACCTCAACCCTCCCCGTCCCGGCGACGACGGCGTGATCCCCGGTCCGGGCGGTGACCTGGTGACGGTGGGCGGGGCGGCCTACCTGGCGACGCACGTGCAACGACTGCGGGCGGGCCGGCCGAACTCGCTGCTGTACGCGAGCGGGGACGCCTTCTCCGGTTGGCCGTTCGAGGTCGCGGCGCACGCGAACGAGCCCACCGTCGAGGTGCTGAACGCCCTGGGTGTGCGTTTCTCGGCATTGGGCAACCACGAACTCGACGTCTCGCCCTCCTTCCTGATCGATCACATGGAAAACGGAGCGTGCTTCGGGACGATCGGCCGGGACAGCTGTTTCACGGACTCCACGGGCGCGCGTTTTCACGGGGCCGACTTCGACTACCAATCGGGCAACATCGTGTACGCGGACTCGGGCAAACCTGTCGTCTCCCCGTACCACGTCGAATGGGTGGCCGACGACGCCGGCCGACTCTTCCCGGTCGGGTTCATCGGCATGACCGTCCCCAGCACGCCGGTGGGTTCCACGTCGTACCAGCCGACCCTGCGCGCGCTGGACATCGTGGAGTCGACGAACAAGTACGCCGCCGAACTCGTCGCCCGCGGTGTCCGGGCCATCGTCCTCAACATGCACGAAGGCGCCCAACCGCAGAGCGGGGCGGGAGCCCCCTACGACAACTGCGACAATGTGGCCGGCCCCGCCGTCGATATCGCCAGGCAGGTCTCGTCGGATGTGGACGTCGTGGTCACCGGGCATTGGCACGCTCACTTCAACTGCATGATCGACGATCCCGCCGGTGTGCCCCGGCCGGTCGTCGAAGCGGGGAACCACGGATCGTTGATCAACGAGATCGACCTGTCGCTGGATCCCGGAACCGGTGAGGTCGTGCGCGAGCGCACCCGCTCGGTCAACCATCCCGTCACTCGCGACGTCGTCGCCGATCCGGCGATGCAGCGGATCGTGGACTACTGGAACGCACAGGGCAGTTCCCGATACCTGTCGGAACTGGCCCAGCAGACGGGGGACTTCCTGCGCACACCGAACGAAGCCGGTGAGAGCACCGCCGCGGACCTCTTCGCCGATGTCCAGTACTGGGAGGCCGACCGCACCCCCGCGGGCAAGCCCGACCTCGCCCTCGTGGCCGATCCACCGGGCCCCGCCGAGAGCGCGATCGGCGGCGATCTGCTGTACGCGAAGGGCCCTCACCCGCAGGACGCCGACGGCCGGATCCTGTTCGGCGAGGCGTGGGACGCCTACGGCTACGGCAATCCGGTACTTGTCGTGACCGTGACCGGCGCTCGCCTGAAGGCGATCCTGGAGCAGCAGTGGCGCACCGCAGACGACGGAACCGAGTTCAGAGTGCCGCTCGCCGTCTCCCGCAACGCGTCCTACTCCTACGACCCCACCCGCGCATTGGGCAATCGCATCGCAAACGTAGTCGTCGACGGCGCATCGCTCGTCCCCACCCGCTCCTACCGGGTGGCCGCCCTCGCGTACACGGCCCTGGGCAACGACGGCTTCTCCTTCGGCGACTTCACGAACGCCGTACGCGGCAACACGGATCGCACGGCCTTCACCGCGTACCTACGCGCCCACCCGGTCCTGTCCCCGGCTCCGCTGCAACGCGTCCACATCGAGAGCGCGGCACGAACGGGCGCGTAGGAGTTGCTGTCGTGTCATCGGCGCCACGTGTCGGCTGGACGTCACCGACGCTCGACCGGCGGGCAATAGCCCGTCTTCTGGCCGATGGAGTTGATGTCCGCGTTGGGCCTGGTGTCCCCCGCGTAGTCGATCTGGTCCGTGCACTTCGTCCCCGGCTTGACGGGCGTACCCGACGACGCGCCGGCCTTCTCCGGCGCCGGGCAAAAGCCCGTCTTCTGGCCGATCGAGTTGATGTCCGCGTTGGGCCGCGGATCCCCCGCGTAGTCGATCTGATCCGTGCACTTGGCCCCCGGCTTCACGGGCGTACCCGACGACGCGCCGGCCTTCTCCGGCGCCGGGCAAAAGCCCGTCTTCTGGCCGATCGAGTTGATGTCCGCGTTGGGCCGCGGATCCCCCGCATAGTCGACCTGGTCCGTGCACTTGGCCCCCGGCTTCACGGGTGTACCCGAGGACGTGCCGCGGGGGGAGCCGGAAGGGGTGCCGGTGTGGCTGGAGCCGGGGGCGGTGTTTGCTTCGGGCGTCCGGGGTTGCGGGGTGCCGGTGGCGACGGACGAACTGGTGGTGGAAGACGAGGCATTGTCGCTGCCGCCGTTGTCGCAAGCCGTAAGCGCCAGGCCGGCAGCCACAGTGGCCAGGGTGAACACCGAAATCTTCCGAACGCGCATGGTGCTGTCCTCCGAGTCTGGTCGGGTACCGCTCCGGGCGAGCGGGCTCTCGCATCTTTTGACACAAGTGCCGCCGTTTCGGTTGCCGGGCGTGAGAGGCCAAGACACGTTTGTGACACGAGAGGGGGAGGACCGTGAAGTACTCGGAGGGTGACTGTGCGTGCCGAGCATCGCCGCGCGGTTCGGAGGAAACCCCGCGCCCTACCGGTCGGCGGCGCCCCTGCCTCGTACGCGTGCTGTGGCGGCGACGGGCTGCGATGTTCGGGCCGAGGGCGGCCGCCGGAAAACGGGGGCCGCCCTCGCAACGTCGACCCCACGTACGCGTTCGCCTAGTTCGTGGGGAGGACCGCGGTGATCGGGTGGCCGCCGAGCTTGCCCATGGCGTCGGGTTCGAAACGCACGGGCAGGCCCTCTTCGGCGCAGCAACGGCCGAGGTAGTCGAGCACCCTGGCGCCGTCCGGGTCGGCGGCGGAGTGCGGGACGGGTTTGCCGTCCGGGGCGAGGGTGCACGGGATGAGGCCCACCCGAGTGTCACCGGTGGGGTGCAGCCGCAGTACCGCGATCATCGACATCCGGGCGTCGGGGTGAAACGGCAGGAGGGGGTAGCCGGGCTGGGGCCACAGGCGGTATTCGCCGGCGCGTCGGCGGGCCGCCAGTGAGTCCTCCGGGCTGGATTCGCCCAGGTAACCCTCGGCCGCCAGGCGGGTGTCGAGGTCGGGAAGGTCGAAGGCGAAGTGACCGAGGCCGTACAGGATCGGCTTGCCCCGGTAGAACTCGATGCCGCGCAGCAGGTGATGGTGGTGGCCCAGGACCAGGTCGGCGCCGGCGTCGATGGCGAAGCGCGCGGTGCGTCGTTCGTGGTCGGTGAGGACGTAGGGACGAGTGAAGTCTCCCGCGTGGACGCTGACCACGACCACGTCGGCCTGTCGACGAGCGTGGTCGATGTCCTCGGTCAGGCGGGCGTGGTCCTGCTCGTGCGGCATGGTGACGACCTGGGGCAGCAGGCCGGGGCTCCACTCGCCGTGCTCGTACGGGCGGTAGAGGTTGTGTGAGCGCAGGGGGGCGAGGCCCGGTACGTCTTGTCGGGCCTCGTATCCCGAGGGAAACGTCGAGGAGTACGCCAGGACGGCCGTGCGCACGCCGTGGTGGCGCAGGATGGCGGGGGTGCGGGCCCGGTCGAGGTCGGCGCCCGCGCCCGCGAGGGCGATGCCGTGTCCGCGCAGTATTCGCTCGTTTTCCAGCAGGCCGCTGTGGCCGCCGTCGCCGATGTGGTTGTTGGCCACCGACAGCACCGAGAATCCGGCCGCGGCCAGTGGGGCCGCGTGGGCGGCGGGGGCGGTGATCGCGACGCCCGCGCTGGGGGCGCGGTCGTACCGATCGGCGTAGATGCCCTCCGAGTTGCCGAAGACGTGATCGGCCTCGGCGAAGATCGGGGCCACTCGTTCGAAGGCGGCGTGGGGGTCGGGTCGGTCGAGGAAGACGTCGCCTACGGCGGCGAGGGTCACGGTGGCGCCGTCGTGGCCGTGGTCGGGGCGAATGCCGTCGTTCATGTGCTCAACCTCCGTGTTTGAGGGGTGGAATGGATGTGTCGGGGGGTGGTACGTGGGTGCGTTCGTCCGGGTCCGACGACGCGGGATGCGCGGTGCGGCGGCGCGCGTACAGGGCCAGTACCGCGGCCAGCGCGATTCCGATGACGCCCACCGCCAGCGAGAACTCGCGTACGGCGGTGAGCAGTCCCACGTGAGTGGCCAGCACGCCGACTCCGATGATCGGTACGCCGACGCCCAGGTAGACGACCACGTAGAAGCCGGAGATCACCTCGGCGAGGCGGGCGGGCGGGGCGTTGAGGTTGACTTCCTTCATGGCGCCCAGGAAGGCCATGCCCTGTCCGACGCCCGCGACGACGGCGGCGACCAGCAGGAGGGTCACCGACGCGCGGTAGCCGGCCGCGTTGAGCACCGCCAAGCCCGCGACGACGACGACCAGGCCGGTGATCTGCACGCGCAGGGCGGGCCACGAACGCCCGCACAGTTGCACCAGGGCCGAGCCGGCGAGCATCGCGGTCACCACGGCGCCCGATACCGCGGTGTTGGGCGTGTGCAGGACGCCGGCGACGAACGAGGGGATCAGGGCGAGGAACAGGGCGGTGACGGCCCACACCAGGAATGCGGTGGCCCCCGCGATGGCGAACGGCACCCGCATGTGCGCGGGGACGCCGGGACGTTGGGGTTTCCACGTCTGGGTGGGCCGAGGCTCGTGCAGGGCCGACAGCGCGACGGCCCCGATGCCGAGCAGGACCAGGTAGACGAGGTAGCTCAAGTGCCGGGGAGCGGGGGCGTATTGGACGAGAACGCCGGCCAGTACGGGCCCCACGGCGCTGCCGCCCACCATCGCCGCCGAGGCCGCGATGGCGGCGCGGGTGCGGTTGTCCGACGGTTCGGTCTCGCGTAGGGCCGCCGACGCGGCCCCGGAGCCGGCCCCGATGGAGACGCCCTGCAACATGCGCCCGAGAAACAACCAGCCCGTGCCCTGGGCGTAGGCCAGCAGCACGGCGCCGGCGGCGGCCAAGGCCAGGGCCCAGTACAGGACTCGGCGACGTCCGAGGGCGTCCGAGAGGGGGCCGAAGAGCAGGAGGGACGGAATCAGGGTGCCCGCGTACACCGCGTAGATCAGGGTCACGGTCAGCGGGCTGAAGCCGAACGCCTGCCGGTAGGTGGGGTAGAGCGGGGTCGGGACGTTCGGGCCGACCAACAGGACCGCGAGCACGTATGCGGTCGCCGCGAAGGCGACGGGGGAACGTCGGGTCGTTGCTGCGGTGTTGCGCGGTGGGGGG
This sequence comes from Streptomyces sp. SID3343, assembly GCF_009865215.1. Taxonomy (GTDB): domain Bacteria; phylum Actinomycetota; class Actinomycetes; order Streptomycetales; family Streptomycetaceae; genus Embleya. Next base: position 32,348 of record NZ_WWJX01001363.1, read on the forward strand.
CTCATGCCTCTTCCTCGTCGAAGGCGGACTCACGCGCGAGGCGATGTGGGTGCTTCGGGTGCTGCGAGGTGATCGGGAGCCGATCCGGATGCTGCGGCGAGTGACGTGACCGTCACAAGTATGCATCACGTTTCAGGGGATTGTGATGGATGATTGACTTTAGGTATTCTTTACCGACCAACGAGGAGGTGCGGCCATGGCGGCTGACGAGGCATCAGGCCGGGCTGTGCAGCGAATGTCGGACGGCGTAACCGCGTTCGCCCGGGAGATCGCCGACCCGACCCGCTTCGCGATCTTGGATCTGCTCGTGGTCGAGGGACCGCAGGCCATGTCGGAGATCGCCGAGGCGCTCCAGATGACCGGATCGCGGGTGGGAAACCACCTGGCGCGGCTGCGTTCCGCCAAGTTGGTCACGGTCGAGCGCTGTGGCCGGCACGCGATCTACCAGTTGGCCGGTCCGCACATCGGCGAGGCGCTCGCCAGCCTGCGCATGGTGGTCACCGAGGCTCCGGCGGCGGCCCCGCACCGGGTACCGCCCGCCCTGTCGCCGTTGGCACAGGCCCGCTCGTGCTACGGACATCTCGCCGGTCGGTTGGGCGTCGCCCTGTTGCGTCACCTGGTCGAGGAGGAGGCCCTCCTGGCCCCGGAGGGCGTTCGCGCGGACGTCCTCTTCGGTCCCCGGGCGGCGACTGTGTTCTCGTCCGTGGGTGTCGACCTGGACGCGTTGCGGCCCGGACGCCGTCGTCTGGCGTTCGCCTGTATGGACTGGACGGAGCGTCAGCCGCACCTCGGAGGCGTTCTGGGAGTCGCCTTGTTGGACGCGCTCGTGGCACGCGAACTACTGGCCGGCGAGCGCGGTACCCGGGCCATGCGGGTGACGGTCGTCGGGCACAGGGAATTCTCGAACCTGTTGGGTGTCCGGATACGCACCGGCGAGGCCGGCGCCTGACGAGCGCGGCCGTTCGTCGCGGTAGCGGCCTCGGATGCGCCCGGTCGACCGTCAGTCCGGTCCGCCCCGCCGGTCCCCCGGTTCCCTTTCATCCGGGAAGGCGCGGCCCCCGACTCCGTCGCCAGGGACGAGTTTCGGCTGTTGTCCGTCGCGGCGCGACGACGGCGACCAAGCCCTCGACGCGAGTTTTCCGGCGCTGTCGGCGACCGGCGCAAGGGCGCGCGGACAGCGCACCGGGCGTACGCCGGAGCGCTCCGCTCGCAACATGTGCACGAACTCCGTTGACGATCGGCTTTCGCGCGGGTCGGCCGACGCGTCCTTGGTCCAGGCGAAGGATGTGCCGTGGACGCGATGTCCGGCGACGAGGGCGCGCATCGCCACGTCCGGGCGAGGCCAGGGCGCGGTATCGGATCCGGCGGGGTCCGGGCGGGTGCCCAGGCCCAGAAGTATCGCCGCGACGTGGAGCCAGCGGCCGGACACGCGGGTCCGGTGCACGGTCACCTGTGGATTACCCGCCGACCAGGCCTTGACCTCGGGGAGTTCGGCCGCGCCACGATCGTCGGTCACCACGTGCAGACACGTGTACGGGCGGGCCCGGGAGACCTGTTCGAGGAAGCCGACGAGGCCCTCGCCGTCGGGGCGACCGCAAGCGGCAGCGACGCCGGCCGTCAAGGCCGTCGACAACGATCGGGCTCCCTCGTCGTCGCCGGTGGGGCGGGGTGGCCGATACCCGACCGGCAAGACGCGTACCCGGTCGGTTCCGAGGGCCGAACCACCGTTGTCGCAGCCGACCACGACCGCGTTGTACGGCGCGGTCAGGTACAGCCCGTCGACCTCGCCGATCCACGGGCCCAGCGGCGGGTCCGTGGGAAACCTGAACGTCTCCGGATACCGGGGGCGAACGTTCCACCTGCGCCAGACGCCGGCGATGCTGGAGTGGGCCAGCCCCAACTCCCGCCCCAACAGCCGGCACGACCAGCGCGAGGCCGCCAAACGCGCCGGGGGCACCCCCCGATCGGCCAACGTCGCGACCATCACCGCGACGTCGTCGACCGAGGCCGGCCGACCCGGACGGGGCAGATCCCCCAGTGCATCGAGGCCGGAACTCACATACCGAGTACGCCACTTGACCACCGTCGGACGCGATGTTCCCAGGTGTTCGGCGATTTTCGCGTTGGGCAGTCCCCGCGCGGCGAGCAACAGAATCCGAGCCCGCGTCACCAGCCCGGCCGGGGCGGTCGACATCCTCGCCAACGCCTCCAGACGATCTCGGTCGCCCTCGCGCAGACACAACGCCGGAGCCACGTTCATCGGTCCACCCTTCTCCGACACGCAAACGTCAAGGCATTTCGAACACGCGCCACCACAGCGTCGATCCGAGCGAGCGCGTCCGTCCGCCCGCGGTGATCTCACACGTTCGCGGACCGACCACCGATCGAAACTGCACACGTGTCGGATGACCATGGCCGGATCCGCGAAGCGGTTCCTACCCCCACCTTGACCCAGCCGACACAAACGCATTTCATGAAGCCATGAATCGTGAAACGCAGTCACCTCGTGTCACGACGCCTCGTATCACAGCGCGGGCCCGACATCATCCCCCCGGTGGGATCCGCCCGGCCCACCCCGCGGATCTGCGCGATGTGGCACGCCTGTTGACCCGGTTGTACGAAGCGGAGACGCCGCGCATGCTCCGCGGCGGCGACGACGCCCGAGTCGAGTTGTTGTTCCGGCTGATCCGGCACGACGAAACCGTCGTGCGCAACGGCCTGATCCTCGAGGAGGAAGACGGATCGGTCGTGGGCTACGGCGCCCTGTCCCCCGGCGCCGGCCAGCGTCGTCCCACGCCGCTTGGTCCCGTCCTTCGCGAGGCTCGCGCGCTCCTGGGCACCAACGCGGCACTGACCTTCGTCGGGGGCTACGCCAAACTCCAGTCCCTCGTCTGCGCGCCCCTGCCAGCCGATACCGCGCAACTGCACAGCCTGGTCGTCGATCCGGCACTGCGCGGGCGGGGCCTGGGGCAGCAACTGGTCGGCCGGTTGGAGGACGGCGCCCGCCGCACCGGCCACCGCGCCGTCCTGTTGTACTGCCTCGAAGGCAACCCGGCCGTGCGCCTCTACCAACGTCACGGATATCGACACACGTCCACCCCGCCGATCGCCGGCCCCCGTCGCTTCCTGCGCCATCCCGGGAGCGCACTGGTCAAGTCACTGACCGCCGACGCAACCGAGTCGTGTGCTTGGGCGGTCGCCGATCCGACCCCCGTACGGCTCGCCTGACCGGCGCGGACCCGCGACCGCACGACCGCTGCGGCGTTCCGCCGGCCCGTATCTCCCGAACCCCGTTCGCGCACCCTTCGGTTGCGCTCCTTGTGGTTGCCCACCCCTGCGAAAGGAACACCATGTCCACGCCGCAAATCATCACCCACCGAGGCACCTACGACGACGACTTCTACTGGGAGCGGGTCGACCGCAACCTCGGCTGGCTCGGCGACACCCTCGAAGAGCAACGCGCCCGGCAGGTGAAGCTTCGCGACTGTGTCGTGGGCATAGCCGGCACCGGTGGGATCGGCGGCTCCACCGCTTTGCGCCTGGTCCGGATGGGCGTGCGCCACCTCAAGCTCGCCGACTGCGACAGCTTCGACGTCAGCAACATCCAGCGCCAAGTCGGCGCCGACATCAAGCACTTGGGTCGCAACAAGGCCGAGGTGGTGGGCGAGATGGCGTTCGAACTCACCGAGGACGTCGACATCGACGTGTTCCCGCAGGGCCTCACCGACGAGACCGCCGACGCCTTCGTCGAAGGCTGCGACATCATCCTCGACCAGATCGACGTCTACGCCGTCGACGCCCACTACGCACTCCACGAGGCGTTCCGCCGCTCGCAGCGCGTCCGGTCCGTGCTGACCGTCCTGACCATCGGGCACGCGGCCTACGTGTTCAGGTACACCCACGACTCCATGCCCATCGAAGAGGTCTACGGCCTGCCCAAGGGGGTCGAACTCGACGAGCGGAACGTGCGGCAACTGATCGAGCGATTCATGCCCGAGCGGCCGCAGTTGGTCTCACCGCAGATGTTCGACCAGTGGTGGGTCGACGAGCGCACCGTCCCGATCTACGGCGGCACCCCGCCGCTGTGCGAGGGCGTCCTCGTCGAGCGGGTCGCCTTCGAGGCGATGGACATCCCCGATGTCACCCCGGTGCCCATCCAGCCCGGCTACGCGATCTTCGACGCCCGCACCTGGACCACGCGCATCCACTCCGGCACGTGGTGGACCGACTGACCACGCGGCTCCCCCCTTCGCACCGGACGGCGGCAGTCGGCTCGCGCGTGGTGCCCCGGCGACGGTGCCGGGGCACCACGCGCGGGGCGCTCACCCCTCGCGTCGCTTCCGTCCGGTGATCCCGGGCCCGTCGTCGGGACCGACACCGATGCCCGTTGTCAGGACAGACGCCGATGCCGGTCCGTCCCCAGCCTCCCCGAGGAAAAGCTCATGAACGCACAGTCCCCCGCCCCGACCACGACCGAGCGGGAACACACCGCCCGCGACGCCGTCGCGATGTGCGCCGACCTGCTCCGGATCAACACGTGCAACGACGGAGAGCATCCGGAGCGTCCGGCGGCGGAGTACGTGGCGGCACGCCTGGAGGAAGTCGGGCTGGCGGCGACGTTGACCGAGAGCGCGCCGGGTCGCGCGAGCGTCCTCGCCCGCTTACCGGGATCCACCGACGCCCCGGCCCTCCTCGTGCACGCGCACCTGGACACGGTGCCCGCCGACGCCTGCGAGTGGAGCGTGGACCCCTACTCCGGTGAAGTACGGGACGACTGCCTGTGGGGACGCGGCGCCATCGACATGAAGGACATGGTCGCGATGTCCCTCGCGGTCGCGCGCTCGTACGCCCGCACGGGCCGCTCCCCCCACCGCGACATCGTCTTCGCCTTCGTCGCCGACGAGGAGTCCGGCGGCGAGTACGGTGCCCGACACCTGGTCACCCGGCACCGCGACCAGTTGGCCGACTGCACCGAGGCCATCGGCGAGATCGGGGCGTTCAGTTGTACCCTCCCCGACGGACGACGCCTGTATCCCATCCAGATCGGCGAGAAGGGGGTGCACTGGATCCGGGTCAGCGCGCGCCGCGGCCCGGGCCGGCCGAATCCGGTGCTGACCGTGAGCGAGGCGATCACCCGGATGGCGACCCACTCCCTCCCCCGTGACGTCCCCGCCGCCAGTCGGGCGTTCCTCGACGCCCTCTCCCTGCACACCGGTCGCGACCTCGATCCGAGCCGGCCCCGGAGCATCGACGAACTCCGGGCCCTGCTACCGACGTTCGCGCCGATGGCCGCCCTGGACTTCACCGACACCGCGGCCCCCACCATCGTCACCACCTCGCCGGTGCGCCCCGGACACTTCGCCGACTACGCGCAGGCGACCATCGACGGTCGCTTTCTGCCCGGTCACGCGCAATCCTTCGACACCCTGATGCGCGATTTGGCCGGGCCCGACGTGCACCTGGAGGTCCTTCGGCACAGTCCGGCCGTGGAGACCGCACCGGAGGGCGAGTTCTACCACGCGCTGCAGGTCAGCCTGCGCAGTGCCGATTCCGAGGCGGTGACCGCGCCGTACCTGCTGTCCGCGGGGACCGACGCGAAGTGGTTCGCCGGCCTCGGTATGCGGTGCTACGGCTTCTCGCCCCTGCGCCTGCCCGAAGCGTTCGACTACGCGGGCATGTTCCACGGCGTGGACGAGCGCGTCCCGCTCTCCGCACTCGCGTTCGGCACCGAGGTGCTGGACCACCTCTTCGCCACCGCACCCGCGACGACTCCGACAGGCGACGACGCGAAACCCGCCGCAGGTCTGCCCGAACCGTCGCCGTCACCCGCGACTTCGCCACCCGAGCGCACCGCGACGACCGGCGCCGACCTACTGCCGGCGGAGACGTCCGGAGCCTGGATCCTGGGCTGCCGCTGATCCGGCCACCCACGCCGGCACGCTCGCGGCTCCGAGCGCCGGCTCGGGGCCGAAGCCGATCACACGCCGGCCACCGGCCGCGCACCTCGCCGAGCACGACCCACCCGGCGAGGTGCGCGCCCCCGCTTTCCGGGGCCTGTCGCCCTGCTTCGTCTCCTTTCGGGTGAACATCCGTAACCTCCGGGCACGCCCGTGTCGTTGGACGATTGCGGCGTCTGCCGCGAACCGAGGGCCCACGAGTCCTCGACCGAAGTCGGGAACGGTCGGCCGAGCCTCTCCGCGCCCGTCGCCGCGACCGCCACATCCGTTTGCGAGGTCGACCCATGAAGCGCACGCGACTCCTCGGCAGGGGACCGGCCGGTCTGCCGGTGCTGTTGGCGCTCGTCGCGGCAGGCACGGCGAGTCCCGTCGGATTCGCCGCGCACGCGCTGCCGGTGCCCGTGGTGCAGACCTGCACCGGCTTCCAGAGCGAAACCTTCACCCCGGGGTTGAACTCGACGCTGCGTCAGGTCGCCGGTGAAGGCAACGGCGAGCTGACCTCGTGCCTGCCGTTCGGCGATTCGCTGCCTGCTTCGGGCCGCGTGACCTCCACCATGTCGGGCGAGATGAGCTGCAGCGGGGGCGCGCGCACCCGCACGACGACCATCACCTGGGACGACGGTGGGAGCAGCACTCTCGAGGAGTCCGGCGGCGTCGAAAGCCCGGTCGGCGGCGGGCGGGCGGCGGTCTTCAAGGGCGAGATCCGCTCCGGGCGCTTCGCCGGCGCCACGACGATCACCACCCGAACCCTGTCTCCGCTGCCGAAGCCGCAGTGCGCGACCGAGGTCGGCCTCACCGAGGCGAGCGGCCCACTGGCGGTGGAGATCACCCGTCTGCTCTGACCTCGTCCGGGCGAGCGGATCCCATCGTTTCACGGCTGGGGCCGGGTCTCCCGGGTCCGGTCCGCCCGGGATCCGGGTCGGGCCGGACGCAGGACTTCCGGATGTCGGGGCGGGACCCGGCGGTCGGCTCCCGCCCCGACGTGGCTCAAGCGCCGGTGCCGCGAGGTTCGGTCGAGTCGTCGACGGGCGATGGCGGTGGCTCGTCCCTCGCGGCGCCCCTCACTGGTCGAGGTTGACGCAGTGGTACTCGACACGCTTGCCGCCGCGCAGCATCTCGCCGCACACCAACTTCGCGTTGGAGCCGGTCTGTTCCCGGTTCGGCTCCCAGTATCCCCTGGTCGTGTTCTGGTGCGCGGGATCGTAGTTGCCCCACCAGGTGTGCATTTCCCCCTTGATTCCGTCCTTGCTCTCGACGGTGATGTCTCGCACGTACCTGCCGAGGTGGGCGGTGTGGACACACACATAGGTGCCGCACTTGCTGTGCACCTCCGTCTTGGGTCCCGTCGGCCCGGCGTTCGCCGCGGGCGCCGCGGCCACCCCGGCCAGTGCCAGAGCGCACAGCACGGTCGCGATCCTGCTCATGGAAGTGCTCCATCGTCCGGATGCCGGCGCGCACCCCGCGTACCGCCGGTCACCCGCCAGGAAACCGTGAACCGAACGACCGCAGCCAACCGCCCGGCCGAAGCTCACTCGTCGGAGAACCCCCTCCCACCCGTTCGGCCGCACGCCACCCCCGTACCGGGCCGCGGTCGGCGCTCACGCCGGCAGGAGGCGCGGTTCCGGTTGCTCCGCCGGTACGACCTTGGGGTCCCGCAGCCGGATGGTCCGCACGTAGTCGTAGACGACCGAGCCCATCGCCGACAGCAGCAGCGGTCCGAACAGCCACGGATGGTCGGCCATCGTCGTCGGCAGGTAGCGGTACGACAGCAGGAGCAGGGCGAAGACCGCGGCGCCGTGGGCGACCAGCAGGATCGCCCGCCGATCCCAGCCGCAGGCGAACGAGCGCATGGCCGCCTCGACCGTGAGTGCGAACACCACACCGGCCACGAGGTCCACGCCGTAGTGGTAGCCGAAGCCCAGCGTGGCCGCGAGCGTGCCGATCAGCCAGAACGCTCCCGCGAATCGCAACAGCGGCGAGCCTTTGCGGGAGTGGACGAAGATCGTGGTGGCCCACGCCGTGTGCAGGCTGGGCATGCAGTTGCGAGGGGTGATGTCGTCGAACCGGATCGAACCCGGGGTGTCGAACCGCGGCGGTGTGTCCGGCCACAGGTTGGCCACCGCCCAGTGCCCGCCGTCGGTGCCGAAGGCGAAAATCGGTCCGACCACCGGGAAGATCATGTAGACGGCCGGCCCGAGCAGGCCGATGACCAGGAACGTCCGTGCCAGGTGATGGCTCGGGAAGCGGCGCTCGACCGCCACGTGGCGCAGTTGGTACAGCGCGACGAGGGCCGCCGCCAAGGGCAGCTGACCGTAGACGACGCCGAGGACATGGCCACCGATCGGGTCGGTGGCCTCGACCAGTCGGCCTGCCAGCCACGACGGGTCGCCCAGCGCGTGATCGGCGGTCGCCACGTACTCGTCGAGTACGTCCGGGCGGGTCACCGACGTGATGTGCAGCCAGGTGTCGCCCGTTTTGTGGCCTGCCACCAGCAGCAGTCCCAGCCCGGCGCCCTTCAACAGCAGGACTCGTTCGCTGCCGGTGCGGCGCACGACGGCGACGACCACACAGCCCAGGATCACCCACAACGCACCGTTGCCGAAGTTCATCCTGGCGTCGAACACCCACCGCACCGGCCAGAAGACGAGGTCTATGGCGATCGCGGCGCCGGCCGCGACGGCCCGTTGCCGCCAGGTGAGCACCACCATCGTCAACGCCAAGCCGGCGTACAGCAGCGGCCCCGAGTGGGGAGCGAGGATCACCTCTCGCGTCTGGTTGGTGATCGGCCCCGGCAGACCATGGTGGCGGGCGACGATTTCCAAGGTGACAAGGAAGCCGAGGGCCGCCACACCCGCTGTGACCCACACGATCGCCCGCGACCGAGGCCGCTGGGCGACCGGTGCGTCGCTGCTTGTTCGCGGGAATATGCGCGATATTATGGATGTCAAGTTTTTGGCCGTTTTGTTAGATTAGTAAATAAATCACTCTTCATGCCGGATTCATGTGTTTATCGGCGAAGGGTGGCGGTCAGGGCGCTCATCGTAAGTCGGATGATGTTATCGGGGCGGCCCGAGCGTCTTCCGCCGGTGCCGGACAGCGGCCGGCGCGCGGCGCTCGAAGTCGCCGAGACCTCCGACGCGGCGTGCCGCAACTCCCGCCGTGGCCGGGCACGTTCCGCATCGGAGATCGGAGCTCGGAGAACAAGGGCCACTGATCACCGGCCGCGGATCACACGTCGAAGATCACAGCTCGAAGCGCCGTCGCGCGCAGGGCACCGACCCCTGGGCGGCCCTGTCGTCTCTCAGTGGTGGCCGTCGAGAACGTGGCGTTCACGGCTCGCGAGCGCGCCGGCCCACATCTGCAGGACGAGCAGGCCGATGAGCGCCGTGAGCGGGATGCGCCAGCCGTGCGTCGCGGTGTGGAGTGCGCCCAGGCCCACGGGGCCGAGGCCGGCCACGAGATAGCCGAATCCTTGGGCCATCATGGAGACGTGGCCGGTGTGCCTGGCGTCGGGCGAGCGCCAGACGATGTAGGTGAGGGACAAACTCAGGGAAGCCCCTTGGCCGAGCCCGAGCATCGTCATCCACACGTACTGCGCCGGCATGGGGGCAACGGCCAGACCCCCGAAGGCGACACCGGTCGACACGACGGCGACCGCGACGGGAAGCCACGTCGGACGAGCGCGCTTGGCGAGCGCGGGCGTCACGAGTGAGGCGGCCATACCGGCGAGGGCCGAGTACGACAGCATCCAGCCCGCCGTGTCCGCGTCCATACCCGCGTCCTTGAACATGGCTGGAATCCAGGTCAGGGCCGCGTAGAAGCTCATGCTCTGGAGACCCATGAGCGCGGTCACGGCGATGGCGACCGGATCGCGCGTCAGAGCGCGGACGGACGGCTCCCCCGCATCGGAGGGGGCATCGGCGACGTCGTGAGTGCGAGGGTCGCGGACGGGGGTGTGCCGCAACTGCGGGACGAGGACCAGGAAGGCGAGGAGGGCGGGGATCGCCCACAGCGCCAGAGCGGGCCGCCAATCGCCACCGACCCACGACAGCAACGGCACCGTCGTGCCCGAGGCGAGGGCGGCGCCGACCGAGAGCGCGGTCGAGTACAGACCCATCATCAAGCCGACTCGGTGAGAGAAGTCCCGTTTGATCGCGGCGGGCATGATCACGTTGGCGATCGCGATCGACGCACCGATGACGACGGTGCCGGCGAAGAGGCCGACCAGGCTGGGCTGGAGACGCATGACGATGCCGGCGGCGAGCGCGAGCATCGTCGCGCCGAGGAGTCGATGCAGGCCCAGGCGTCGGCTCAGCGCCGGGGTGACGAATGCGAAGGCGCCGAACGCGACGACAGGAATGGTCGTGAGCAGGCCGGCGACGACTTCGGACAGGCCGAGGCCGTCCTGGATGTCCGAGAGCACCGGGCCTACCGAGGCGACACCGATGCGCAGATTCAACGCGGCCATGAGGAGACCGATTGCCGGCACGACGCTGCCGAGCCTGCCGCGGGCGCCTGTCCGAAGCCGTGTTCGCGGCTTCGGCTCTTGGAGGAGATCGGTCACGTTGGTCGTCCTTTCGGTCCCGGATCGCCCGGGGAGGTGCGTGGCGTAGCGCGAGGTCGTCGCCGGGAATGCGGCGCCGAGCTACACCCACAGTTCATCCGAGGACTACCGAGGCGACCAACTGATAATCTGACGAGAGATGCCCAAAACCCGCCACGCGTCGATGCGACCCGAACAGGCCCTCCGCGAACACGTCTTCCTGCTCGGGCACGACGAGCGAACTCCCGAGCACACGCACGCGCGCGGACATCTGGTGTATCCGGCTACCGGCGTGCTCTCGCTCGTGACCTCGGTGGGTGCCTGGATCGCCCCGTCGAATCGGGTCGTATGGATTCCCGCGGGCTTCGAACATCGGCACCGCGCTCACGGTCGGACCGACATGCGCATCGTTTTCCTGGCGCCGAGCCTGGCCGTGCTGCTGCCCGCGCATCCCGCGGTGCTCGTCATGACGCCGCTCGCGCGTGAGGCCACGTTGACCCTGACCGGCTCCGAGCGCCGTTCCGCGAGCGCGCGCTCACGTCTGCGGCGGGTGATCATCGACGACGTCACCACCGCGCCCGAACAACCGCTACATCTTCCCGAGCCTCACGACGACCGACTGCGCGCCGTGGTCGCCCTGGTCAAGGAGGAGATGTCGAGCCCTCTCACGCTCGGCCGGCTCGGACATCGAGTCGGCGCCGGCGAGCGCACCCTCAGCAGGCTCTTCCGGCAGGAGACGGGAATGAGCTTTCCCCAATGGCGCACCCAGCTTCGCGTGCACCACGCACTTCTGCTGCTCGCGGGCGAGGTCTCGGTGATCAACACGGCGACCGCCTGCGGATGGGCGAACCCGAGCGCCTTCATCGACGCGTTCACGACACTCGTCGGGCAGACCCCCGGTCAGTACCAGCGCTCGCTTCGAGAGGACGCGAGGACGGCTCGGCCCCAAGACGACCCCTACGTCGGTGAACCGCGGTAGCCGGCGCCGCGCACGAGCGCGCCGGCCCGCGCGGCGCGCCCGACACTCGGCTCAGTCGAGGCAGAACTCGTTGCCCTCGATGTCGCGCATCACGAGGCACGACTCGTTGTATTCGTCGGCAGGCAGCAGGCGCTCGCGTGCCGCGCCGAGCGCGACCAGTCGGGTGCATTCGGCCTCCAGTGCGGCGAGGCGCTCCGCCCCCACGAGTCCGGTGGCGACCCGCACGTCGAGGTGGAGTCGGTTCTTGGCGACCTTGCCTTCGGGAACGCGCTGGAAGAACAAGCGCGGGCCCTCCCCCGTGCGATCAGCGCACGCGAACGCCGCGCCCTGACGTTCGGGCGGCAGCGAGCGGTCGAATTCGTCCCAGGTGGCGAAGCCTTGCGGCGGCGGTGGCACGACGTATCCCAACACCTCGCACCAAAACCGGGCGACGCGCTCGGGTTCCGCGCAATCGAAGGTGACTTGGAACTTCTTGATCGACGCCATCGGTCCACCCTAGGGTCTCGACCCGGCTCCGGTGTCGCGCCGATCGGGTACGGCCGGCCGGGCATCCTCGGGTGCTCGTCACCGGCCGACGTCACCGGCCGATGTCGGCGGGTCGAGTGGGCCCGTCGGCCGCGTGGTAGGTGCCCGGGGCGAGGTAGACGCTGAAGCGTGGCGCGTCGCCGCCTCGATAGGACATGAAGTTCTGGGTCAGTGATCGCGTCAGGGGCCGGTCCGCGAGGGCGTCGAGGAGGCGGACGTAGGGCTCGGCGGCGGCCACGTTCTCGGCGCGCAGGAAGGTCGCCACCCGATCGCGGGCCGCCGCGTCGTTGTCGTGGACCGGGATCAGCGGAACGTAGATGCTCGCGCTCGGCAGGTCGTGCCGGGAGTCGAGCGTGAACGTGGTGACGGGCGGCTTCCGTTGCCACGCGGGCGCTTGGTGCGGGCCGTTGATCTCTCGCAGGGCGCGGGCGAACAGGCCCGGCACGTGGTCACGGGCGACGGCCGCCTTGGCGTCGATGTCCTCCGGGGAAACCCCGGAGTGCGCCACGTACACCTGCACTCGGAAGTCGTCGTCACCGACGAGGTCCAGGGCGAGGGCGACGGGCTCGTGCGCCGGAGTAAAAGTGCCCCCGAGATGGTCGGCCAGGGCGCGCCACTGGTGCTGCAACCCGAGGCGGAGCATGGCCTCCTCGGCGCGGGCGGCGGACTGTTCCCGACCGACGACGGCCGGGTTGAGGAAGATCTTGTACTGTGGCGGGCCGTCGGTGCGCCAGGCAACCGCGTGCGCGATGCCGAAGAATCCCTGCGGATCGTCGACGGTGAACAGGTCCTCGATCCGCAGCACGCGGTCGATGTGGACACCGGGTCGGCCGGCCAGCCGTCGGGTGAAGGCCATCCCGTCCTCGACCCGTGACCGCGCGGTGCCGTCGCCCGGGGACTCCAGCGATATGCGCACCTCGGCCTTGCCGTCCTGCCACGTGACCGACGCTTCGCAGGGCATGCCGTCGATGGAGACCCAGCACGCGCGCTCGGGAGGGGTGCCGACCGGAAGTTCGCCCCACGTGCCGGTCAGTTCCCGCAGGAGGACGCCGATCGATGCGCGGGTCTCGCCGGTGAGGCCGAGGCTCTCGTAGGCGCGCCACACCCGGTCGCAGGCGACCTCGGCGTAGCTGTCGGTCGAGGCGTAGCGCTCGGATTCGAAACGCAGTGGGCGCCCCACCATCTCGGCGACGACCCCGGTGTCGGGCGGGAACTCGGCGGTCGGCAAAGGGGGTTGACCGCCGGCACCGATGCTTGCGGCATTCATCGAGACTCCCGGTGCGTAGCGAGGGTTACGGCCGGCCGCGATCGTCTCATCGGCACGGTAGCCGTGTCAGCGCTTTACGTGACAAGTGCCCGTGGACTCGCCGGGCGGTGTGTGTTCCGGCCAAAGATTCGGCGGGGCCGGGAGGGACGGCCACCCGACCTCGGACCGCCGTTTGCCGGGTGAAACGACCGAGTCGCAAAAGGAAGCGATCCCGAATCGACACTGTGTCCCGTGTCGTCCGCTGTGGCGGGCTCGGTTGATCGATAATGACCCGAGAACGGCCGAAAACAGGCAGGAGGGCAGACCGCGGAGCCACGTGCTGTGACAGGATCTGCACGCATTGTTCGAGGGCGCATGTGCCGGACCGGTGATCCGTCCGGCCATTTGTAACCAACTCAAGCGTTGTAACCAGCCTGAGTGTTGGCATCGTCGTGCTGCAAGGACCCTGCGCAGAGGAGTTGTTGACGCGTGCACGCACAGCACCACTCCGCTCAAGCCCCAGTCCCGGCCCAGGCCGCCGTAGGCACCCCGGTAGGTACCCCGATGAACTCCCCGGCCGCGGGCGCCGGCGCCGCCATCCCCGCCACGCTTCCGGAGGCGTTCGCCCGTCAGGTGACGCTCACCCCCGAGGCGACCGCGCTGGTGGCCGGAACGCTGAGGGAGACACCCGGGGCGACGAAGATCTCGCTGACCTACCGGGAACTCGATGCCCACACGAACCGCCTGGCCCGGCGGCTGGCCGCCGAGGGCGTGACGCCGGGCACCCCCGTGGCGATCCGCATGGACCGCTCGGCCGAACTCGTCGTCTCGGTGCTCGCGATCGTCAAGTCCGGCGGCCACTACGTACCGCTGGACCCGCGGCTGCCCGCCTCCCGGTCGGAGTGGATCCTGGCCCGGACGGGCGCCCGGGTGGTGTTGACGACCGGTGCCCCACACGGCACGGAGCCCAGCGCCGGACTTCGGCTCCTGCCGGTGACCTTCGACGCGTCGGGCCTCGACGACGACCTGCCGGCCCCGGACCTGCCCGCCGACCCGCGGCAGGTGGCGTACGTGATGTTCACCTCCGGCTCCACCGGTACGCCCAAGGGCGTGGAGGCCACCCACGAGAACGTGGTCGGCCTGGTCGGCGATCCCACCTGGCGCAGCGGAGCGCACGAGCGCGTGCTGCTGCACTCGCCGCACGCCTTCGACGCCTCCACCTACGAACTGTGGGCGCCGCTGCTGTGCGGCGGGACGGTCGTGGTGGCGCCCCCGGGAGAGTTGGACGCGCGCGGCGTGGCCTCGGCCGTCACCGACGCGGGCGTCACCGGACTGTGGGTGACGGCGGGCCTGTTCGCGGTGCTGGCCGAGGAGGACCCGCGCTGCTTCGCCGGTGTGCGCGAGGTGTGGACCGGTGGGGACGTGGTCTCGGCGCCGGCCGTACGACGCGTCCTGCGGGCCTGCCCCGGCACGGTGGTCGTCAACGGTTACGGACCCACGGAGACCACCACCTTCGCCACCTGCCACCGGGTGGGCGACGCCGGGGCGCTCGGCACGGTCGTGCCCATCGGCGCCGCCATGGCCGGGATGCGCGTCGAGGTCCTCGGCCCGGATCTGCGGCCGGTGTCGCCGGGCGGGGTCGGCGAGTTGTACGTCGGCGGCTCGGGCCTGGCGCGCGGATATCGCGACCGACCGGCGCTGACCGCCGAGCGGTTCGTCGCCGACCCGTCGGGCCGACGACCCGGCGCCCGGCTGTTTCGCACCGGCGACCTGGTGCGGTCGACGCCGGACGGGCTCCTCGAGTTCGTCGGCCGCGACGACGACCAGGTCAAGATTCGCGGCTTTCGGGTCGAGCCCGGTGAGGTGGAGGCCGTGCTCGCCGGACACCCCGGCGTCGGGCGGGCAACGGTCGTGGTCCGCGAGGACCGGCCCGGTGACAAGCGGCTCGTGGGCTACGTCGTTCCCGCCGAGCGGTCCCAGGACCCGCAGGCCGGTGGCCGGCAAACCGGTGCCCGGGCGGACGGAACCCTGGAGCGCGGTGCCCAACCGCGCGCGGACGGCTCCGACGTCGTCGGCGAATGGCGGGAGATCTACGACGCGCTCTACAGCGATGTCGCCAAGGAGCCCTTCGGCGAGGACTTCTCCGGCTGGAACAGCAGTTACGACGGTCGGCCCATCCCCGCCGAGCAGATGCGCGAGTGGCGTGACGCCACCGTCGAGCGGATCCGCGAACTGCGCCCCCGGCGGATCCTGGAGATCGGCGTCGGCACCGGCCTGTTGATGTCCCGACTGGCCCCGGACTGCGCCGCCTACTGGGGCACCGACCTGTCCGGCCGGGTCGTCGAGGCGCTGCGCGGGCTGGTGCGCGAGGACCCCTCGCTCGCCGGCCGGGTCGAGTTGCGCGCCCGCGCCGCCGACGACGTCGAGGGCCTGCCCACCGGCCTCTTCGACACCGTCGTCATCAATTCGGTGACCCAGTACTTTCCCGACGCGCACTACCTGACGGACGTCTTGGCCAAGGCCGTCGACCTCGTCGTCCCCGGCGGTTCGGTCTTCGTCGGCGACATCCGCAATCTGCGGCTCCTGCGCCCCTTCCACGCCAACATCCGGTTGCGCCGGCCCGACCTGTCCGCGGACCCCGCCGTCGTTCGCGCGGCGATCGAGCACGGCATGGTCCGCGAGAAGGAACTGCTCGTCGACCCGGCGTACTTCGCCGAACTGGCGCACCGGGTGCCCGGGCTGGGCGGCAGCGAGGTACGGATCAAACAGGGTCGCCACGTCAACGAGTTGACGTGCTACCGCTACGACGCGGTTCTGCGCAAGGAATCGCCGCACGAGGACGAACCCGCCCCGCCCATCCGGGAACTGAGGTGGCGTCAGGACCTGGCCGGGTCGGACTTGGCGGCCTGCTTCGCCGACCTGCGCCGCCCGGCCGACGTTCGCGTGACCGGGGTTCCGGAGCGCCGAACAGCATCCGTGCGCGAAGCCCTGCGGGCGCTGGACGAAAGCGATGCGAACCCCGGCCGGGTACACCCGCCCACCGTCCGGGACGACGCCGACTCCGTCGATCCGGACGGCTTGCACGCCCTCGCCCGCACGCTGGGCCTGCGCGCCTCCTACAGTTGGTCCGCCACCGACGCGGACGCCTTGGACGTCGTGCTGACCGCGCGCCGCCCCGGCACCTCGCCCGGCGACGCCCCGGGGCCCACCGCAGTGCCGCTCTCCTCCCTGGTCAACTCCCCCGCGGCCACCCGTGACACCGGCGCGCTGGTCTCCTCCGTCCTTTCCTTCCTGCGCGAACGGATACCCGAATACCTGTTGCCCGCCGCGTTGGTGGTGCTCGACACGCTGCCCCTGACACCGAACGGGAAGGTCGACCGGCGCCGCCTGCCCGCGCCCGACACCGGCTCCGTCGAGAACGGGCGGGCGCCGCGCAATCCGCTCGAGGAACTGCTGTGCGCGCTGTTCGCCGACATTCTGGGCGTGTCCCACGTCACCATCGACGACAGCTTCTTCGCTCTCGGCGGCCACTCCCTTTCCGCCACCCGTCTGAGCACCCGGCTGCGTTCGTCGCTGGGCCTGGAACTGCCGGTGCGCGCCGTCTTCGAGACGCCGACCGTCGCGGGCCTGGCCGACGCCGTGCGACACGCCTCGGCCGCGGACCGGCCCGCGCCGGTGCCGACGGATCGCCCTGACCAAGTGCCGTTGTCCTTCGCCCAGCACCGCCTGTGGTTCCTCGATCGCCTCCAGGGGCCGGGTGCCGCCTACAACGTTCCCCTGGTCCTGGAACTGCGCGGCGCGCTGAACCGGGCGGCCCTTCGGGCGGCGCTGGCCGATCTGGTCGCGCGCCACGAGAGCCTGCGGACGGTCTTCCCCGAGATGGCCGGCGTGCCCCGACAGCTCGTCCTGACCGGCGCCGCCGCGCGACCGGCCCTGGAGGTCACCGAGATCGCCACCGCGGAACCGGACGCGGTGGTGGCCGATTTCGTCCGTCGGCCCTTCGACCTCGCGGCCGAGATCCCGGTCCGGGCCCACCTGTTCGCCACGGGCCCCGAACGGCATGTCCTGGCGTTGGTCGTGCACCACATCGCGTGCGACGGCTGGTCGCTGGCGCCGCTGTGGCGAGACCTCGCCGCCGCCTACACCGCGCGATGCGCCCTGAAGGCGCCCGAACTGCCGCCACTGCCCGTTCAGTACGCCGACTACACCCTGTGGCAGCGCCGACTGCTCGGCGACGAGAACGACCCCGAGAGCCTGAGCTCTCGCCAAACCGCCTACTGGACCGACGTGCTGTCCGGGCTGCCCGAGTACATCGCGCTGCCCTTGGACCGGCCCAGGCCGCGCATCGGCTCCCAACGCGGCGAGAGCCTGCACTTCGCCGTGGACGCGGATCTGCATCGGCGCGTCGTGGACCTGGCCGCACGGTGTGGCGTGAGCCCGTTCATGGTGCTGCACGCGGCCTTGTCCGCCTTGCTGACCAAGCTGGGCGCGGGCGACGACATCGTGATCGGCACCCCGGTCGCGGGCCGTACCGACCACGCGCTCGACGGTTTGGTGGGGTTCTTCGTCAACACGCTGGTCCTGCGCACGGACACCTCCGGGAACCCCGCCTTCCGGGATCTGCTGGTGCGGGTGCGGGAGACCGACCTGGCCGCCTACGCCCATCAGGACGTGCCGTTCGAGCGGCTGGTCGACGTCCTCGCCCCGGTGCGCGGACTTGCCCACCACCCGTTGTTCCAGGTGATGTTGGCGTTGCAGAACGCCCCGCGCGGCGCTCCGGAGCTGCCGGGGTTGACCACGTGGGAGCGGGTCGTGGGAACCGGGACGTGCCGCTTCGACCTCTCGCTCAGCCTGCGCGAACACCACGACGGGCAGCAGCGCCCACAGGGCATGGACGGGGTCGTCGAGTACAGCACGGACCTGTTCGACCGCGACGGCGTCGAGCGCGTCGTGGAACGCTTCCGCCGACTGCTCGACGCGGTCACCCTCGACCCCGGGCAACGGCTGGGCACCCTCGACGTGCTGCTGCCCGACGAACGCGAGCGGCTGTTGGCGCGCAGCGGCGGGGGTGATCGGGGCGTGCCCCCGCTGCCGCTGCCGGAGCTGTTCGAGGCTCAGGTGCGGCGGACCCCGGACGCGACCGCGCTGATCCACGACGACGGCGCCGGGCGAACGCGCACCCTGACCTATCGGGCGCTGAACGCGCGGGCGAACCGGCTCGCCCGCCACCTGCTCGGGTGCGGCGTGGGGCCGGAGGGGCTGGTGGCGATCGCCCTGCCGCGGACGGTCGACTCGGTCGTCGCGACGCTCGCCGTGCTCAAGGCGGGTGCCGGGTATCTTCCGCTGGACGCCGAATATCCGCCGAAGCGCCTTGAGTTCATGCTCGACGACGCCCGGCCGGCGCTGCTGCTGACGGACTCCACCACGGCCCGGTCGCTGCCCGACCCGGCCGGCCTGCGGCACGTCGTCCTGGACCGGGAGGAGACCCGGCGGGCCGTCGGCCGGTGCCGGTCGGACGATGTCACCGACGCCGAGCGGCCGCGGCCGCTGACGTACCGGCATTGCGCGTACGTCGTCTACACGTCCGGGTCCACCGGTCGCCCCAAGGGTGTCGTCGTCACCCACGCCGGGGTGTCCGCCGTCGCCGAGGCGCAACTGCGCAGGTTCGGGGTCACGACCGCGAGCCGGATCCTGCAATTCGCCTCGCACAGCTTCGACTCCGCGGTGTGGGAGCTGTGCGGGGCGTTGTTGACCGGCGCCGCGTTGGTCATGGCCGCGCCCGAGTTCACCGCCCCCGGCCCGAACCTGGCCGCGCTGATCGCGCGGCATCGGGTCAGTCACGCGACGTTGCCGCCGTCCGCGTTGGCGGTGATGGAGCCGGGCGATCTCCCGTCGTTACGCTGGATGATCGTCTCCGGGGAGGCCTCCTCCGGAGAGACGGTGCGCCGATGGTCGGCCGGGCGCTCCTTCCTCAACGGCTACGGCCCCACCGAGACGACCGTGTGCGCCACGCTCAGTTCGCCGCTGTCGGGCAGCGCCACTCCCGCGATCGGCCGGCCCACGGTGGGCGCGCGCGCCTATGTGCTCGATCGCGACCTGGCCCTGGTGCCGCCCGGCGTGCCGGGGCAACTCCACGTCTCGGGCGCCGGGTTGGCCCGGGGATATCTGCGCCGGCCGGGGCTGACCGCCGAGCGGTTCGTCGCCGACCCGTTCGGCGCGCCGGGGACGCGGATGTACGCGACCGGCGACACCGTGCGCTGGAA
Organism: Streptomyces sp. SID3343; assembly: GCF_009865215.1. Taxonomy (GTDB): domain Bacteria; phylum Actinomycetota; class Actinomycetes; order Streptomycetales; family Streptomycetaceae; genus Embleya. The sequence goes on from NZ_WWJX01001363.1 coordinate 51,861, forward strand.
CACCGACGGCGAGTTGGAGTTCATCGGCCGCGCCGACGGCCAGGTCAAGATCCGCGGCTTTCGGATCGAACCGGGCGAGGTCGAGGCCGCGTTGGGCACCCATCCGGACGTGGCCCAGGCCGTCGTCGTCCCGCGCCCGGATACGCGTGGCGGTACGGTGCTCGCCGCGTACGCCGTACCCACGGCTGCCGCGACGGGTCCCACCGGGCCGGAGCTGCGTGCCCATCTGGCCGCTCTCCTGCCCGCGTACATGGTTCCGGCGGTCGTGCTCGTGCTGGACGCCCTGCCGACGACCGCGGCGGGCAAGGTGGACCGGGACGCGCTCCCGGCGCCGGACTTCGGCGCGCAGTCGGCCGGTCGCGCGCCCCGGGATTCGCGCGAGCGCGTCCTGTGCGAGCTGTTCGCCGAAGTCCTGGATGTTGCTCGGGTGAGCATCGACGACGGCTTCTTCGCCCTCGGCGGGCACTCCTTGCTGGCGCCCCGGCTGATCAGTGCGATGAACCGCCGCCTCGGGGTCGACCTGCCCGTCCGGGTGCTTTTCGAACGGCAGTCGGTGGTCGCGCTGTTGGCGGCCGTCGACGACCCGAACGGGCCGGTCGCCCCGGGGGCGTACGGGCCGACGCCGGCGGACCTCGCGGCGGACGCCGTGCTCGACCCGGGGATCACCGTCGCCCCCCGGCGACCGGAGCGGGCCCCCGCCCCGAACCGGACCGGCCGCGAGAACATCCTGCTCACGGGCGCCACCGGCTTCCTCGGCTCGTTCCTGCTGCGCGAACTCCTCGATCGCACCGACGCGGACATCCACTGTCCGGTCCGCGCCGACGACACCGCGCAGGCGGTTCGGCGCATCCGTCGGAGCCTGACGGAGTACGGGCTGTGGAACGACCGCGACGGCAGCCGTGTCATCGCCGTTCCCGGTGACCTGGAACGGCCGCTGCTCGGCCTGACCCCCGAGCACTTCGACCACCTGGCGGGCCTGCTCGACGCGATCTACCACTGCGGCGCGCGGGTCAGCGCGGTCGATCCGTACGCCCGGCTCAAGGCGGCGAACGTGGGCGGCACTCGCGAGGTGCTGCGGCTGGCCGCCCGGTCGAGGCCCACACCGGTGCACCACATCTCCACGGCCGCCGTGTCGGTGGGCGTCGACGAGGACTCGGCCACCGTCGCCGAGTCCCGCCGGATCCGCCCGGAGGCGGTGCCGCCGGACGGCTACACGGCCGGCAAGTGGGTGGCCGAGCAACTGGTGTGGGCGGCGGCCGACCGCGGCCTCCCGGTCACGGTGTACCGGTGCGGCCGGATCAGCGGACACACCGTCAGCGGGGCGGGCTCCGATCGGGACGTGTTCTGGCAGCTCGTCCGGGCCATGCTCGTCCTGGGTGCCGCACCGCGCCCGGCCGACGCGACCGACCCGCCGCCCGTGGTCGACCTGATCCCCGTCGACCACACGGCCGCCGCCGTCGTCCACCTCTCCCGGCGACCGGGCAGCCGGGGCCTGGCGCACCACCTCACCTGCCCGGCCCCGCTCCCCTTCGACACGGTCCTGGGCCATCTGCGGGACTACGGGTATCACGTGGACACCGTGGATCTCGACGACTGGATCCGCACGCTGCGGGCGCGCGCGGACGCGGCGGCGGGGGTGGCGCACGCGACGGGTGCGCCCTCGTCGGACCCCGCGGGACCGGGCACCGCAAGACCGGATTCCGCGGTGCTGGACGCCGCGGTACTGCTCACCGACACGCTGCCGGTGCTCGCCAGGCTGGGCCGGATCCACCTCGACCGGACCAACACCGACACCGGACTGGCGGACTCGGGGCCGGCCTTCCCGCCGTTGGACGGCGCGTTGATCCGCCGCTACACCGACTGGTTCGTCGCGTCCGGGTTCTTCCCGCCTCCCGCCCCGCGCTGAGCGCCGGGCCCACCACCGTGCCGGGGCGGCTCGGCCCGGCATGCCCACCACATCCATCGGAGGGTACAGACATCGTGAGCAACCCCTGGGACGACACCGAGGGCACCTTCCTGGTGCTGGTCAACGACGAGGGACAGCACTCGTTGTGGCCGTTCTTCAGCCCGGTTCCCGCCGGGTGGACGGCCGTTCGCGGCCCCGCCACGCGCCACGAGTGCCTCGCGTACATCGACGAGAACTGGACCGACATGCGCCCCAAGAGCCTCGTCGCCCACCACCGACTCCCGGAGGTTCAGTCCGCATGAACGACCGACCGACTCCCCCCGGATACCCGTTCAACGAAGCCGTGGCCCTGGACGTCGACCCGCTGTTCGCGAAACTGCGCGTCGAGGATCCCGTCAGCCGGGTCGGCTGCCCGTTCGGCGAGGACGCCTGGCTGGTGACCACGTACGCGGACATGAAGACGATCCTCGGGGACACCCGGTTCAGCCGGGCCCGGGCCGCCGAGCACGACGAGTCGCGGCTCACCCCGTTGCCCATCCACACCAGCATCCTGGGGATGGACCCTCCCGATCACACCCGGCTGCGCCGGATGCTGACCAAGGTCTTCACCACGGGCCGAGTCGAACTCCTGCGCTCGCGCATCGAGAAGGAGGCCGACCAACTGATCGACGCGCTGGTCGCCGAGGGCGCGCCGGGCGATCTGATGGAGGGCTTCGCCGTGCCGTTCGCGGGCACCGTGGTGTGTGACCTGCTCGGTGTCCCGTTCGAGGACCGCGAGCAGTTCCGCGGCTGGCTCGACGCCTTCTCCGCCACGACCGTCATGACCGAGGAGGAGGTCGAAGCCGATACCGAGCGGCTGCACGACTACATCCGGAATCTGATGGTCAGCCGTCGGGAGAACCCGCAGGACGACCTGATCAGCGCGATGGTCAAGGCCAGTGACGACGAGGACAAGCTCTCCGAGACGGAGCTCGTGGAACTGGCGAGCGTTCTGCTGATAGCCGGGCACGAGACGGTCTCCGCACAGCTGATCGACTCGCTGTACGTCCTGTTCACCCATCCCGAGCAGTTCGAGTGGCTCAAGAGTCGGCCCGAGTCGATGCCGCGCGCGGTCGAGGAGTTGCTGCGCTACGTGCCGCTCATCTCGCACGTGACCTTCGCGCGCTATGCCACCGAGGACATCGAGGTGGGCGGCACCGTCGTACGCGCGGGCGAATCCGTATTGCCGGCGATCCCGTCGGCCAACCGCGACGAATCGGTATTCGAGAATGCCGACCGGTTCGACCTGACGCGAGAGCACAATCCGCATCTGGGCTTCGGTTACGGAATCCACCGCTGCGTAGGCGCGCCGCTTGCCCGGCTCGAATTGTCGATTGCCCTGAATTCACTGTTCACTCGTCTTCCGGAGCTGCGGTGTGCGCTCCCCGTGGAATCGCTGGAATGGAAGGACGGTATGCAGGTTCGCAGCCTGTTGCGGTTGCCGGTCACCTGGTGATTTCACGCGACCGCGGGCAGGTCGAAGGGGCCGCTCCGCAGACGTTCACCACGTCTGCGGAGCGGCCCCTGCGGTGTGTGCGTGCCGTCAGGCGAGCCGCCAGGCCGGGTCGGCGGGACTGGCTTCTCGGGTGGCGGCCGGGTCGCGGCTCACGACCGGGTCGAGAATCGCGTCGATGCGGGCCACGCTCTCCTCGTCCAACCGAACGTCCACGGCCTTGGCGTTGTCGGTGATCTGCTCGGGACGGGACGCGCCGAGCACGGCGGAGGAAACGTTCGGGTGCCGCAGCACCCAGGCGAGCGCGAGTTGGGCGAGCGTCAGCCCCAGATCCGCCGCCAGGGGCCGCAACTGCCCCACCCGGTCCAGGACATCGTCGGTCAGCCAGTCCGCGAGCACCGACGAGCCGTCGTTGGAATCCGTCGCGCGAGAACCCTCGGGCCAGTCCCGGCCGGGCACATACTTGCCGGTCAACACCCCTTGGGCCAGCGGCGACCAGACGATCTGCCCGACGCCCAGTTCCGCGCAGGCGGGCATCACCTCGACCTCCGGTACGCGCCACAGGGCCGAGTACTGTGATTGGTTGGCCACCAACGAGATCTTGAGCTCGCGCGCCAGGGCGTGCCCGGTCCGGATCTGGTCGGCGCTCCACTCGGAGACCCCGATGTAGTGCGCCTTGCCGGCGTGGACCACGTCGGCCAGCGCCTGCATGGTCTCCTCCAGCGGGGTGGACGGGTCGAACCGGTGCGCCTGGTAGACGTCCACGTGATCGGTGCCCAGTCGGCGTAAGGATTGGTTGATCGACTCGGATATGTGCTTGCGCGACAGTCCGAGGTCGTTCCGACCCGGCCCGACGGGCGCGAACACCTTCGTGAGGATCTCCAACCCCTCCCGACGCTCTCCTTTCAGCGCCCGGCCGAGGGATTCCTCCGCACCGCCGTCCGCGTAGATGTCGGCGGTGTCGAAGGTGGTGATTCCGGCGTCGAGCGCGGCTCGTACACAGGCGACTTCCGTGTCCTCGTTTCTCGAGGAATTCCGGGTCAACCAGTTTCCGTACGCGATCCGACTGACGATCAAACCACTGCTTCCAAGATGACGGAAATTCATGAGACAAAGCTACCAACAGACTTTCCCGCACGACTCGAAAACCGCGGCTCCGCCGAACAGACCGCTGCCCCCGCAGCCGATCGCGGATCGGTTTCATGAAGTTGGGCAAAAGGTGTGTTCCAACAGGGACTTGGTGTTGCGCGCCAGGTTCGGGAGCCCTTCGGCGTCGCCGAACGGGTTGTACGACAGCGCAAGTCGAGTCCTGCCGTCCACCGAACCGACCATGAGCGTCTCGTAGCCGGGTACGCCGCCGTCGTGCCCCCACAGCGTCGTGCAGGAGAGCGTGGCGACGCCGACGCCGAGCCCGCCGGCGAGGGTGCCGTCGGTGGTCGTGGCCCGGGACGTCAACTCACGCTGTTCGGCCGGTCGCAGCAGCCGCCCGCCGAACAACGCGGCGTGGAAACGGTTCACGTCGGCAGTGGTGGAGACGATGTCACCGGCGGCCCAGCCCCAGCTCATGTTCTCCGCCGTGACGTCGTACACGCGGCCGAAGAGCGGCGCGTAGCCGCGGGCGTGTGGTCCGGCGATGTCCGTCGTGCGGCCGGGAAGCGACGTGTCGCGAAGGCCGAGCGGGCGCAGGATCCGCCGCCGGATCTCGTCCGGGTAGGAGTGGCCGGTGCTCTTCTCGATCAGCAGGCCGGCGAGGACGTAGTCGGTGCTGGAGTAGTGCACCGTTTCGCCCGGCTCGCCGTACGGTTCACCCGCGAAACCCCGGTCGAGCAGGTCGCGTGGGGAGTGCTCGATCCACCGGTCGCGGACGATCCAGTCTCGAAGGTCGACGGGATCGCTCAAGTCGAAGTCGGCGTAGTCGTGCAGACCGGAGGTGTGGTTCAACAATTGGCGCACGGTGATCCGGTCGCCGCGGGGTACGCGCTGTTCCGGCAGGTAGCGCTCGATCGGGGCGTCGAGCGCGATCCGGCCCTCGCCGACGAGTTGCAGCACGACCGCGGCGACGAACGACTTGGTCACGCTGCCGATCCGGAACCGGCCGTCGGCGCGGGCGGGGGCCCCGGTGCGCAGATCCGCGCGGCCGACCGCGGCCTTGCGCACGTCTGCGTCGGTGCGGACCTCCACCAGGGCTGCCGTGGCCTCGGGGAGGAACGCGGAGAGGTCGGCGCGCAGTTGCCGGTCGCCGGTGGTATCGGCCGTGTCGGTGGCGCTCGGGATGCGCACGACGTCGGTGGTGCTCGCGGGAGCGCCCTCGGCGGGCGTACCGGCGACGGTCAGGAACAGGGTTGCGGCGACGGCGACGGCGAGCGGCCGGACGGCGTGCCGACGGCGTCGGCGGCCGGCATCGTGCGCGGGGGCGGGAGCGGACGGCGGAACGGACGTATCCACGATCGGCACACCTCGGAGGTGAGTCGGAGCCTGCGAACACCGCCATCTTGGCCGGCTTCGCCCGGCGCGCGCGTCCCCCGCCCGAGGGACGCCGACCCTCACCCACCGGACGCACACATCCCTCCTCCGGACCCCACGTGGCACCGTGCGTCACCCGCCCGAACGAGACCGGACGCGGACCCTGAACGCGCTGTGGCGGTGGCGCAGCCGTGCACGCCGTGGTGTGCCGCTCCGTGGATCCACCCGACATCCCCGGAGAACGCAGGGGGCGTGTGCGTCCACAACAGTTGTCATGGGTCAATGATCGGATACTCTTCGCACCGGGCGTCGGGGAGGCGCACGAAGGGAGACGCCGTGGGACACCGTCGGGTGGTAGTCCGTCCGCCTGCCGGTCGTGGTCGGCGATCTCGACTCGACGCGAAGGGGCCGCGCACGCGACCCACCGTGGCGTGCCGGCCGCCTCAGGCGGTTCGGGCCTGGGGGCCGCGCGCGGCGTCGGCGGCCTCGGCCGCCAGGGAGGCGGTGGCGCTACGCAGGGATTCGAGCCCCGTCAGCAGCATCGCCCGGGATTCGACCGGCATGCGCGCGATGACGACGGCCATTTCGCGTTCGCGGCGGGCCCGCAGATCCACCAGGAAGGCCCGGCCTCGTCCGCTCAGCCGCAATTGCAGTTCACGGCGGCTGTTGGCACTGGGCAGGCGCTCGACGAAACCCACCGCGTCCAGGCGGTCGCACAGGCGACTCGTCGACGAAGGGGTCGATCCCAGGCCGTCGGCCAGCGTCCGCAGGTTGATGCCGTCGTGCTGCTCGAGCAGGAACAGGGCGCGCAGTTGTGATGTGGAGACGGGGGCCGTCGACGCACGTCCCAACAGCGTCTCGAGGAGCTCGGCCGCCGCGGTCGCCACCCGTGCCGTGTCGTCCGATTTCTCGTGCCGAGGGGAGGTAGCCACGCCCACCGCCTTACTCTGACGTCCCGAAACGAGTGCCGCAGGCCCCACGGCCCGCGCCACAACCACAATAGACGCTGTAAAAGCGGTTGATCCGACAGTCGGTCGGGCCGTCCCGTGGACACGTACGAGGGGGTGCCTCCCGCACCCGCGCAGAGAACGGCTTGAGAGTAACTGTGAACGGCTACGAGGAGGCCGAACGCGCGCTGCGCGCCGCGGCCCCGCACGATCTGTTGGACACCCTACGCCGCGTCCTGACGAGGCGTTATCAGGCACGATCCGTCGACCTGTTGATGGCCGACTACAGCCTCACCGTCCTGCAGCCGGTTTCCGTGCTCCCGCGCACCACCGAGCCCCTGTCCCTCCACAACAGCCCGCAGGGACGTGCCTTCGGCGCGCAGGAGCCCATCCGCGAGGAACAGGGCGCGACCGACGGCCTTCGGCTCCACCTCCCGGTGACCGTACGCGGCGACCGTCTCGGCGTGCTCACCGTCGCCCTCCCCGCGTCGGCCTGTCCACCGGCGGTCCAGGCCGAACTCGCCGACATCGCCGAGATGCTCGCCCACGCGGTCACCGTCGCCGAACGCGACACCGACCTCTATCTCCAGGCCCGGCGCAAGGACCGCCTGACCCTCGCGGCGGAGATGCAGTGGCAACTCCTGCCCGGGCGCGCCTGCAGCCGCGACGAGTACGCCATCGGCGCGCAGCTCGAACCCGCCTACGCCGTCCACGGCGACAACTTCGACTGGTCCACCAGCGCCGGCCACCTCGCCCTGACGGTGACCAACGGCATGGGCGAGGGCATGGACGCCGCCCTGCTCACCAACCTCACGATCAACGCCCTGCGCAACGCCCGCCGTGCCGGCGTCTCCATCGCCGACCAGGCGGCGCTGGCCGACCAGGCCGTCTATGCCCAACACCGCGGCGACGCGCACCTGTCCGTCCTGCTGCTGGACTTCGAACTGGCCACCGGACGAGTCCGGGTGGTCGACGCCGGTTCCCCGCGCCTGCTGCTCCTGCGCGAAGGAGCCGTGACTTCGGTCGACTTCGACGCGCAACTTCCCCTGGGCATGTTCGAGGAGACCGAGTACACGGCGCAGGAGTTCGACGTCCGCCCCGGCGACCGTCTCGTGTTCGTCAGCGACGGCGTCCACGCGGTCGCCTCACCCGCCGGCGAAGTGTACGGCGAACGTGCGCTGACCCGGGCGATCAACGCCACCCGGCTGCTGCCGCCCGCCGAGATGCCCCGCGCGGTCCTGCGCGAACTCACCGGCCACCGCGGCCGGGCCCTCCCCGACGACGACGCCCTGGTCGTCTGCCTGGACTGGCACGGCAGGCCCGCCGGCGACCGCTCCTGAGCCCGGACAGCCCGGACGCCGTCGCGGTGAACGTCGATGCCCGCGCGTGACCGCGCGCCGTGGGGAGCCCGACACGCGGGCACGAGGGGCTCCCCCACGGCGTACTGCGCGAGGCGGGCGCCGGCCTTGGTCTTCCGCCGCCGTCTCGTGAACCCACCGGACCGGCTCAGCCCACGACGGGCCTCGCCGTGCCCGACCTCCCGGCTTGCCGGACGCGCGAAGCCGGACACGCGAACGTGGGCTCGGTGCCGGCGACTTCGAAGCGCACGGCCATCAGGGCCCGATCGTCGGGCCACGCTCCGTCTCGGCTGTCGACGAGAAGGCGGCACAGCATGTCCGGCGCCATGTCGTGGGTGTCCGCGACGAGAGCGGACAAGAACGCGAACCCCTCGTCCAGGGATTCCCCGCGCCGCTCGACCAACCCGTCGGTGTAGAGCAGCAGTGTGGCCCCCTTCTCGATCTTCACCTCGCCGCAGGGGCCGGGTGCGACGCCGGTCATGCCCAACAGGGGAACCCGCCCCGGCAACAGCCGCGGAGCTTCACCCGGGGGAAGCAGCAGGGGCGGCATGTGGCCGGCGTTGGTGTAGCGCAGGAGCCCGCGCGCCGGGTCGTAGACCAGGTAGCAGGCGGTGGCGGAGCGCTCGGGCAGGTACGCGCAGATGAAGGCGTTCACCTCTGCCATCACGTCCTGCGGCTCGTTGTCGACGCGCAACGCGGCGGCCCGCAGGACGCTGCGCAGTTGCGCCATCTCGGTGGCCTCGGTCAAGCCGTGGCCGGCGACGTCACCGATCGCCATGCCGATCCGCCCTCCGGGCAGGCGGAACAGGTCGTACCAGTCACCGCCGACCGCCACCTGGTCGGCGCCCGCGGCGTAGCGCGCGGCCACCGTCAGTTCCGGCAGATTCGGCAGGTCGGGCAGCAGGCTGATCTGCAGACGCTGCGCGAGTCGGTGCTCGTGCTCGTAGAGGCCGGCCCGCGAGACGGCTTGGGCGACCTGACCGGCCATCACCTGCACGTGTGCCGCCTCGTCCGGAGGCAACGGGGCGTCGAGTTCCAGCCGCAGGATCCCCAACGGTTCGGGACGATGACCGGTGAGTGTCAACAACAGGATGTGCGGGGCGTCCGCAGTGGGCCCGGCGTCCGGGGCGAGCCGACCGGGCTCGGAAAAAGCGCTCAAGGCTTCCGGATTGCCCGCGATGTCGAGGTCGAGCCACGGCTCGTTCGTCGCGGCGGCGAACTCACCGCTCTCACGGAGCGGGAACAGACGGTGCAGGTACAGACCGAGGCTCGCCGAGCGGACGCCGATCAGACCCGGCGCGTCCTCGCGTATCACGTGCGCCACCTCCCGCAGGGAGATCGCGTCCGCGAGCACGGCGGACAACGCGTACAGTCGGCGCAGGCGTTCGTCGGCGCGCCCCGCCGTAACGGAATCCGGTTCCGGTGCCGCCACCCGTACGACGATTTCTCCCGTCGCGGACGTTCGCTGCCCCAGACACGTCCGGGGTCTCGCGAGCGGGCCGTCGGACCGGAAGGTCAATTCGGCCGACACCGGCTCTTCGGTCGACCGCCAGCGCTGTAGACAACGCTCCACATCGGCGTCCGGGTCGACGACCAGGGACGCGAACGCCCGGCCCGCGATGCGGGCCCCCACTGCTGCTGCGGCGGCGTTGCCCGCCCGCACGCGTCCTGCCTCGTCCACGAGCATCAGGGGCTCCCCCACCCATCGCGCGGCTCCCATAAACGCCCCAAGGGCTTCCTCCACGCCACCCGATCCTTTCGCTAGGCGAACTATTGCATCCAAGCAACATTAGCTGTGGGCCCCCTCGGCCGCGCTATGGCCGGGGTCACACCTGCGGCAACCGCAACATCCCGGCTCCGAGCGCTGCTCGGCGCCGGGAACTCGTCTGGGAGCGTTACTCGGGGGGCGGGACAGCGAGGCGACGTACGCGTCGCCGGGCCGACCGCAGCCGGCCGGTCGGCGGCGGGCGGTTTTCGTCGACCCCGCGCCATCGGGCTTTCCCGCCGTTGCGGAACCTGCCGTCCGCCCGCGCCGACGGCGCCGGGAGGTGGTCGCGCGCCGGCCGTCTCGTTCGGGGCCGCCGCAGGACGGGGTCTGCCCGAACCGGGCTGCCCGAACGAGAGTGCGCGGACGCGGCGGACGGGAACGCCCGCCGCGCACGCGGCCGGAACAACGCGGCGCTCGTGGGCCCGGCTGTGCCCGCTCCTCGAACCGGCGTCAGTCGGCGAGGAGTTGGGCGCGCAGCGTGCTCAGGGTTCGGGCGAGCAGGCGCGAGACGTGCATCTGGGAGATACCCAGGCGCTCGCCGATCTGGGACTGGGTCAACTCCTGGCCGAAGCGCATCGACAGGATGTCGCGGTCACGCTGCGGGAGGGCTGCGACGAGGGGCTTGAGATCGTGCAGGTTCTCGGCGAGCTCGTAGCCGGGATCGACGAACGCGGCGCGCGAGGTGTGGACTTCGGCGGGACCGTCGTCGCCGGCGGGGGCGTCGAGGGACGCGGCCGTGTAGCCCGCTGCGGCGGTGAGACCGTCGACGACCTCATCGACGCCGATGCCGAGCCGGTCGGCCAGTTCGGCCGGGGTGGGTGCGCGGTCGTGCTCGGCGGTGAACGCGTCACGGGCCTTGGCCAGTTCCAGGCGCAGTTCCTGAAGGCGGCGCGGGACGTGGACGGCCCAGGACGTGTCGCGGAAGAAGCGCTTGATCTCGCCGGAGATGGTGGGAACGGCGAAAGTGGGGAACTCCACGTCGAAGGACGGGTCGAAGCGGTCGATGGCCTTGATCAGACCGATCGTGCCGACCTGGACCATCTCCTCGGTGGTCTCCGGGCGCGCGCGGAAGCGGCCCACGACGAACCGGACCAGGGGGACGTTGAGTTCGATCAGGGTGTTGCGCACGTACTGGTACTCGTGCGTGCCCTCCTCCAGTACCCGCAGCCGGTCGAAGAGGACCTTCGACATCGCGCGCGCGTCGGCTGCCGTGACGCTGCCGGGGTCGTCGATCGCCGGCAGGTCGACGAGCCGGTCGCCCTCGACGGGGGCACCGGCCGGGCGGGGGACCACGAAGGCGGTCGCTGGGGTCGGGGGCATCTCGGCGTCCTCCTGCTTGCGTGACGACTGTGGGCCGGAGCATCGTGCCCCGTCTCACGCGCAGTACACCTGTTCGGGGACGCAAGGTCGCGTCGAGCTGACCGTCCTGCCCCCGTCGGAGTCGCCGACCAACGCACCGGGCCACATCCGGCCACCGAAGCGGCGCGACACCCTGCCGGGAGAGTGCCGCAGCCGCCGCTGCCCGGTGAGCTACGAGAAGGTCGACGTGGTCCGGCGGGTCGGGGCGTTCCGGCGGGTCGGGGCGTACCGACGTACGCCCCGACCGGACCCACACCGCGGGTTCCGTCCGGGCCCGGACGTTTCGCGCGGGCGAAGAACTGTCACTTTCGCCAGAACAGGTGGTGTGTCACGCCGCTCGGGCTGGGCACGACGTCGAGGTGGAAGCGGTCGAGGAGTTCGTCGGGAGACTCCCACAGTCGTACTCCGGACTCGAGCTTCACCGGTGAGACCGCCACATGCATGGTGTCGACGAGGTCGGCGTCCAGGAATTCGCGGATGGTGGTAGCCCCGCCGCCGAGCCTGACGTCCTTGCCCTGCGCGGCCGCGCGCGCCCGGTCGAGGACTGTGACCGGGTCGGCGTCGACGAAGTGGAACGTGGTGTCGGAGAGCGTGAACGACGGACGCTCGTGGTGCGTCATGACGAACACGGGGGTGTGGAACGGGGGCTCGTCGCCCCACCAGCCGCGCCACTCGTGATCGCGCCAGGGCCCGCGCTGCGGACCGAACTTGTGGCGGCCCATGATCTCGGCACCGATGTTGTGTGCGAAGTCTCGCGTGAGGTAGTCGTCGAGGCCGCGGCTCCCCCCGCCGTCGGTGCGCATGGGCCAGCTCGCCGTGGCGCCGGCCCAGGCCATCAGCCGCCCGGGATCGACGTGGCCGAACGGGCGTTCCAGGGTCTGATCCTCCCCGGCGGCGAATCCGTCACTGGAGACGGTGAAATTCTGCACTTTCAGTAGCTGAGTCATGTGTGTTCCTCTGTGACTGCGGATCGGCGGAGCGCTCGGTCGATGTCCTGCGTCGCTCCCTCGAGGGTTCGACCCTGCTCGCGCGCTGCTTACACGAGTGGGTCGGAGTCCCTTTCCCGTTCTCGACATCGGGCCGCGAGATTTCTCGAAGAATTTTCGGGCCGTCGCTGCGCGCCGTTCGGAATCTCGTTGACGGGGCCAAACCCACCCACGATGCTGAAACGTTGACCTCTCGGTGCGTGCGCGCGTCGGCACGCCGTGTGTCCAAGGAGCCGTCGATGATCGACGACGAACGTCCGGACCTCGCGTCGGGCCAGGTGCCGCGCCCGCGCTCGCTACCCGTGCTCGTCCTGGCCGACGTGAGCGGGAGCATGGTCCAGGACCACAAGATCGCGACGCTCAACAGGGCGATCGAGACCATGGTGCGCACGTTGCGCACCTTCGCCGCGGCCGAGTCCGGACACGGCGACATCCTGTTGGCAGTGATCACGTTCGGCGCCGCGGGCGCGGTACTGCATCAGGCGCCGGTTCCGGTGAGCGAGATCCGGTGGACGGACATGTCCGCCGGCGGACGGACGCCGCTGGGAGCCGCGCTGGATCTGGTCCGGACCGTGCTCGAAGACTCCGAGACGATACCCGGGCGCGGCTTGCACCCGACGCTCGTACTGGTCTCGGACGGCATCCCGACCGACGACTGGCAACCGGCGATCAAGCGTCTTTTGGCCTCGACCCGAGGGGCCGAGGCCGTGCGGCTCGCCGTCGCCGTCGGCGCGGAGGCGGGCAACCCGTCCTACCGGGTGCTGGAAGCGTTCGTGGCCGACCCGGCGATTCCGGTGGTACGCGCCGACGAGGTCGACCGGCTCTGCGACTTCTTCCGGTGGGTCACGCTCGGCGTGACCGATCGAATCCGCGGGGGTCCGTCCTCGGAGTTGCCCACGTTCGATCCCGACGCGCTCTACGATCTGACCGACTGACCTCCCGGCCCCGTGAGCGCGATGGCACCCTCGGGACAGGCGCCGATCCGGTCACGCGACGACGAGACGACCCGAAAGGGACTGCGGTGGACTCGCGCATGGTGCGGCCCGACCGGCGCACACTCGGCCGCGGAGACGTCCTCTACGACGAATCCGGCACCCCGTTACGCCTGGGTGGGCTGCTGCGGAACGGCGGCCGAGGGCAGGTGTGGTCCGTGGCCGGCGGCCGTGCCGCGGTGAAGGTCCTGCGCGCCACCCGGGCCGGCGACGCCGAGCGGCTGCGCGCCAGGCTGGCCGCCGTTCGGCGCTACGACCTCGACGGCATCCCGATCGCCCGACCGCTGTCGATGCTGGGCGAGGAACGCGTCGGATACGTGATGGAGTTGCCCGGCGACATGATCGCGATCGAGTCGCTCGGCCGCATTCCGCAACGCGTCAAGCTCGGCGAACATTACCGGGGCACCGGCGGCCTGGGGCGCCGACTCCGCCTCCTGACCTCCACGGCCGAGGCGTTGGCCCGCCTGCACGCGAGGGCCCTCGCGTTCGGCGACGTGTCACCCGTGAGCATCCTGGTGTCCCGGGAAAGCGCGCACGAGCAGGTGTGGCTGATCGATCCGGACAACCTGACGGTGGAGTCGGCCGCTGCGGACCGGCCCGTGTACACCCCGGGCTACGCGGCACCGGAGCTGATCGACGCCCGCTGCGGCTACAGCACTTCGTCGGACTCGTTCGCCTTCGCCGTGGTCGCGTTCGAGACGCTGGTCCTGGCCCACCCCTTTCGCGGGGACCTGGCGTACGAGGACGTCGATCGCGAAGCGGACGCGTTCGCCGGACTGTTGCCCTGGGTGGATCACTCGTCCGACGACCGCAACCGCTCCCGGTTCGGCCTGCACCGTGAAGCCGCCCTGTCCAAGGGCCTGTTGCGGCTGTTCCGGCAGACCTTCGAGGAGGGCCTGCACGACCCGGCGGCGCGGCCGACGCTGGGCGAGTGGGCGAGCGGGCTCGCCAAGGCCGCGGCGCTCACGATCGGGTGTCCGCGCTGCGCCGCCGGCTACTACGGCT